>CAYMXT010000096.1:0-10187 GCA_964394415.1 uncultured Planctomycetales bacterium | reverse complement strand
CGCGGCAGGCGGGCGACCCGCGGTACCACGGCGGCAAACGTCTTCCACGGCGGCGCGACGTAATAGTCGCTCACCCACAGGCCCAGCGCGAGCAGGTGCGGGGACAGCCACGGCGGACCGGGTTGTGCGGCGATGATCGGCTTGCGCGTGCTGTCCCACGGCTGGTCGCTGACCGCCAGACACAGTCCGTCGACGACACGGTCACGCCGGCCAAGCGGTACGCGGACCCAGGCGCCGGGGTGTACCGCGTCCGCCAGGTCCGCCGGGACGGCGAAAGTCCGCACGCGGAGCGTCGGGGCCTTGACCGCGATGGTGGCCACCGGCTGACGGCCGCCTGTCCCGGGCGTGGGCACGAGCCAGAGCTGTCGCTGCCGCGACTCGGGATGTCCGGGAGTGCTCACGCGTGGGCCACCGATAATTCGTGAGCACGCTACCACGCCGACGGGACGCGCAGCAACCGCTCTGAAGACTGTCCAGGGCGGACTGGAACTACCTCCAGGTCCAGCCGATGACACGGGGGTACCGCCGCCGAGCTTCCGGCAGAGACAATGCACGCATCGTTAGCGCTGAATACCGCTGAAGCCGCGTCTGAAAAGACGCGCGTGTTCGTGGTGGACGACGATCCCGCCACTCGCAAGCTGCTGGAACGGCAGTTGCAGCGCGCGGGGTACGCCGTCCACGCCTTCGAGGACGGCCGGGCCGCGCTCGATGCCATCGCTGCGCTCAGCAGCGGCATCGTCATCGCCGACTGGGACATGCCGGAGATGACCGGCGTGGATCTGTGCCGGGCGGTGCGGGAACTCGAAGCGCTCCAGACGCTGGGGAACATCTATTTCGTGCTGCTCACGGCGCACAGCTCCAAGGACGAGGTGATCGCCGGCCTGGAGGCGGGGGCGAACGACTACCTGACCAAACCATACCATCACGGCGAGCTGCTGGCCCGCGTGCGGGTCGGCGAGCGGGTCGTGACGCTCCAGGACGAGCTGCGGCGGCACAACCTCGAGATCCTGAAGACCAACGCGCAGATGGCGCTGCTCGCGCAGAAGCTCGAGCAACTGGCGAACACCGATACTCTCACGCAGCTTCCGAATCGGCGGCACTTGTTCGAGCACCTCGCCGAGTGCTGGCAGGCCGTCGAGACCAACCAACAGCCGCTGAGCTGTTTGCTGCTCGACATCGATCGTTTCAAGAGCATCAACGACACGCTCGGGCACGCTGCCGGCGACGAGGTGCTGAAGGCGGTCGCGGCGACCATTCGCCGTCATGTCCGCCGCGCAGAGCAGTGCGGCCGGTTGGGCGGGGAGGAGTTCGTGGTCGTGCTGCCGGGGCTGGAACTCGCGGCGGCCGGCGGCGAGGCGGACCGGCTGCGAAACGACATCGCGGCGCAGGTCATCGACATCGAGGGGAAACCGCACCAAGTGACGATAAGCTGCGGCGTGGCCGGACGGAGCGACGCCACGGGTTGCCCGGATGACATGATCCGGGCGGCGGACGCAGCGATGTACGCGGCCAAGCAGAACGGTCGCAACCAGGTGTGGGCGTGCGGGCCGGGGGAGGAGCTGTACCCCGTAACGCCCTGCGTCGCGCGTGCGCCGCAACCCGCCGTCGTCGAACCGCCGGAACATCCGGTTTCACGGAGCCGCAGTCGCACGCCCGGGGCCGGGGTAGAATCCATGTATGCGGATCCTGATCACAAACGATGACGGCATTTTCGCGCCGGGCATCGAGGCGCTTTATCGGGCCGTCGCGGACCTGGGGCACGTCGATGTGGTCGCGCCGGAGGACGCCCAATCCGCCACGGGGCACGCCATTTCGGTGCTCAAGCCGCTGCTGGTCCGGCGGGTCCACGTCAACCAGACGTTTCACGGCTGGAGCGTGGCGGGCCGCCCCGCCGATTGCGTGAAGCTCGCGATGCTGGAGCTGCTGGAACAGCGGCCGGATTTCATTCTCAGCGGCATCAATGCCGGGGCGAACACCGGGATCAACGTGCTGTACAGCGGAACGATCGCCGGGGCGGTCGAAGGGGCGTTGTTCAAGGTGCCGGCGCTGGCGTTCTCGCTGGAGCTGTCCGACACGATGGATTTCGGCATGGCGGGCCGCATCGCGCGGTCCGTGCTCGACCACTGCATCGCCGCCCAGCCGCACGCCGGGACGTGCCTGAGCGTGAACATCCCGAAGCTGGAGCGCGGCTGGCCGCACGGCGTGCGCTGCTGCCCGCAGGCCCCGGTCAATTGGGAGGAGCACTACAAGTCCGAGCGCGACGGGGACGGACACATGATCTACTGGCTGGACGGCCGGGTGCCGGACCACCATCATGGCTGTCCCGATAGCGACCTCGCCGCGATTAAGGACGGCTACGTCGCCATCACGCCGCTGCGCGCGGACCTGACCGACCGCCGCAAGCTGCGCGAGGTCGTGCAGTGGACCTGGCCGGCAGGGTTTCCGTGACGGCCGCCGCGAGCTTGAACGGTGACTGCGAAGCGCTGGTGCAGTGACTCAGAATCCTCGCATCGTATCCTGGTGGGACACATGGGCCTCCGTCCGGAGCGAATCCCGGCGCGCCGGGACTGCTTCGCGCACCCCCCCTCCGCGCGCACCAGCGACGTGACCGTGTTCGACGCGATCTGGTGCGATCGCCAGGGCCGGTGATGCGTGCTGTAACATCTTGTTTATCAATTAGTTATGGCGTGTACGGTCGCGGCGTGCGTGGCGCGTGCCGGACGCGGCTAACGCTGGCCCACAAAGCGTGTCCACACGATAGAATAAGTACGGCCCTCCAGGCGTCAGGATGACTGAAAGGAGACTGGACATGATTCGCAAGGCCATGCTGCTGACGATCGGTGCCGTGCTGCTGGGCGCGCTGGCGGCCCCCGCCCTGGCGGACGGCTTCTCGTTCGGCTTCAGCTACAACAATGCACCGCGCTATTACACGGTCCCGCGGACGGTGTACTACTCGGAGCCGACGGTGGTGTACCGCAGCTACCCCGAGGTGGTCTACTGCGACGCGCCGCGCGTGCGGTATTTCTCTAGTTGTGCCCCCGCGCCGACGGTCGTGTACCGCAGCTACCCGCCGGTCGTACGCACTTCGACCACCTACTTCCGAAGCTGCGCCCCCACATATCGCACGTATCGGAGCTACCCGGCGTACTCCTACCGCCACCATGATCGTCACGGCGGGCACGTGCGGGTGCGCGTGCGGTAGTATCGCTGCGCAGCGCTACCACGAGAACGAATGGGCCTTGGTCACAAGCCTGACCGAGGCCCGCTTTGTTCACAGAGACTCGCGCATGCACGCATAGCGTCACCGGGGGTCGTGGGTTGTGCGGCGCCGTGGCGAACCTACAATCTACGCCGTCCCCCCGGTATGGGGTCTGCGGCGCCGGGCGGACGGCGGAGGTCGCTGGTGAACCCGCGGAAGAAGAAGCCGGTGCTCTTTGAGGTGGTGGCCCGCACGGAGCGGACCAAGGCTCGCGCTGGCCTTCCGCCCCGGAGATCATGGCTGCGCTTCGCCGGCGAAGCCGCCCGGGGCGAAACCGGCCCGGCGCTCCCCGAGGGAACAACACGCGCGACGGTCACGCTCGCGGCCCGCGGTTGGTGGCTGGCAGTCGTGGGCGCCGTGGTCGTGATTGGCATCGTGACTGGCATTCAAATCGGCTGGCGCAGCGCACAGCAGCCGACAACGCAAGGCAGTGATCTTCGCGAGCTGATCGCGACGCCGGCCGCGCTGCCGCGAACGGAGGCTCCGTATCCCGTTCCGGCGCGGGGGCGCGTCCAGGCGCCGGTGGCGACGCCGGAGCGCGTGGCCCGTGAAGAACAGAGCGGTCCGCCGCCCGCCGCGCGCCCGAGCGATTCACCGAGTGAGCGCGGGCCGGACGCGCTGGCAGTCCGACCGGCCGAGAACGACGACCCGAACGATCGTTTCGTGTTTACGCCGGGCGCATACTACGTGGTGGTGCAGCATTTCCGCATTCGCGATCGCGATCGGGCCGTGGCGGCCCGCGAGTACTTGCGCGGCAAGGGCGTCGAATGTGTCGTGCGCCGTGGCGGTGGCGACCTCGAGCTGGTTGCGACCACCGCGTTCAACGGCGAGACCGCCGCGCGGGACCTCGTCAAGCGCGTTCTCGATCTTGGCAAGGAGTATTGGACCAGCGGCGGCGGCTACGAGTTCACAGGCGCCAAGGCCCGCCGCTTCTAAATGGACGTGCGCGAATTGGCGGCGCCTGTCCGAGCCGCGAGCGCAAGCTCGCGGACAAAACTTGCGACCGCTCGCGCGGTCGGCTCGGATCTACGCTGCCGAATCGCGCACGGTGATTTAGGATTGCCATGTCGCGACTAGCTCAGCTTCAGAAACTCGCCGCGGTTCAGCCGGACGATCCGCTGATCCAGTATGGGATCGGGCTTGAATTGGCCGGCCAGGAGCAGTGGCCAGAGGCGCTGGCCGCGTTTGACCAGACGCTGAAGATCGATCCGCACTACGTCGCGGCGTGGTTTCAGCGGGCCAGGGCGCAAGTGAAGCTGGGGCGCAAGAGCGACGCGGCGGATACGCTGCGGAGCGGCATCGGGCACGCCGAGGCGCGCGGCGACCGGCATTCGGCCGATGAGATGCGGAAAATGCTGGAGACGCTGCTGTGAATCCGTTGCGCGTCGCGGTCGTCGGCTGCACGGGGCGGATGGGGCAGGCGCTGGTGCGGCTGATCGCGGGTGACGCCACGCTACGGCTGGCGGCGGCGCTTACCGCGCCGGGCGATCCGCTGGTGGGCCGCGACGCCGGGCGGGCGGCCGGTCTGGACGAGTTAGGCATCGCGATTGGCACCGCACTGACGCAGCCGTGCGATGTGGTGATCGAGTTTACGACCCCGGCGGGGTGCGAACAGTGGGCGCGTTGGTGCGCGGAGCAGCGCACGCCGCTCGTCAGCGGCACGACTGGGCTGAGCGAAACGCAGCAAGCCGCGCTGCAAGCGGCGGCGGCGTGTGTGCCGGTGGTGTGGGCACCGAACATGAGCGTTGGGGTGAACTTGTTGCTGGAGTTGGTCGCCGACCTCGCCGCGCAGCTCGGCGACGAGTGGGATGTCGAGATTTGCGAGGCGCACCATCGTCGGAAGGTGGACGCGCCGAGCGGCACGGCCCGCGCGCTCTTGGAGGCGGTCTGCCGGGGGCGAAAACGGACCTCCGGCGACGTCGCGGTTCACGGGCGCGTCGGCGACTGCGGGCCGCGACCGGCGGGGCAGGTGGGGGTGCATGCCTTGCGGATGGGCGCGATTGTCGGGGAGCATGAGGTACATTTCACGTCCGACGCCGAAGCGCTGACGCTGGGACATCGTGCGTTTGCGCGCGAGACCTTTGCCGCCGGCGCCCTGCGGGCGGCCCGCTGGCTCAGTGGTCGCTCGCCCGGGCTCTATTCGATGCGGGACGTGCTAATCGGCTAGTCCGAATAACTCTTGAACCACAGAGACTCAGCGCGGCCTGCGGCCGCGACCAAAGGCACGAAGGCACGGAGGCACGAAGCAGCCAGGGCATACGTGGCTTCGTGCCTCCGTGCCTTCGTGCCTTTGGTTGCGGGCGTGCTGATCACTGCCCGCACGGGCCAGAGGCCCATGCTCCCCCGGCGCAGTCCTAAGCAAGCTCCGGTGACCCCTCGGGCAGCAACTCGACGCCGATCTCGAAATTGCCGTCGCTGTACGCGACGCAGCGGACCGCTTTGCCTTGGACGTAGGGGCCGCTGAGGCGCAGACCGGCGATGTAAGCCCGCAGCGGCGTGCCGACCTCGACGGGCTTCGGACTTAGGAGGCCCAGGCCGAAGCGCGAGATGTTGTGGACACGCACAGGCAGCGACATCCCCTCGCGTAGCTGCCCCTCTGCCGCACGCGACAACGGACACACGCGGGCCGGGCAGTCGCAGCGATAGCGCTTGTTTCGCCGGCGGTTGGTGGAGGCCTCGGACGTCGGCTCGGCTCCGGCGGCGGGAGTCGGCAGGTCCGTGTCGTGGACGTTGTCGAGCAGGCGGACCCAGGCCTTGACGACGCCGGCGTCGTAGCGGTGCGGGACGCCGGCCTGCAGCTCGAGGATCGCGTCCGAGAGCGTCAGCGTCTGCGTGCGGTACGGGCGGATCGAGGTCATGGCGTCGAAAGAGTCCACCACCGCAACCATGCGGCTGACCGGATGGATGTCGGCGGCCCGCAGGCGGTTGGGGTAGCCGCTGCCGTCGAGGCGTTCGTGGTGCTCGCGGCACACGCGCAGGATCAGCGGAGGAATGCGGGGGTTCTGGCTCAGGTGGTTGTGGCCGAGCAGCGGGTGCTGTTGCAGCGTCTGCCATTGCGCCGGCGTCAGGCGTTCCTTCTGGTTAAGGACTTTCTCGGAAACGAACACCTTGCCGATGTCATGGAGCAGACCGGCCTCGCAGATTTCGGTCAGCTCCTCCGGCTTGCGATGCCCGAGCGCGTCGGCCAGCGGGACCAGCCACGTGGCGACGTTGACCATGTGCGAGGCGGTGTAGAAATCGTGGTGCGACACGGCGAAGAGCTGTCGAAAGGCGCTGCTGTCGCTCAGGACGAGCGTCGAAATCGATCGCGAGAGTGCTTCCGTCCGCCCGGCCTGGAGGGCGACGGTCGGGTCCGCCAGCAGCTCGTTGACGATTTCGACGCTGGTGTCGTAAACGATCTGCGACTTCTCCGACAAGGCCAGGTTGGGGTCGCGGACCGTCTGATGCAGCACCTGCTCGGTCTGCTGTCGATAGCGGGTTTGGTCAGCGAAGGCGATGAATACAAACCGTCGGCCGCTGTGGAGCAATCGCTCGCGGTCGTCGGCGGTGAAGGGGATCGTGGGGCTGCGGTACAGCGTGTATGTACCCTCGCCGGGGCCACCCCCGGCGCCGGGTTCACCTTGAATATAGACCGCGAGCTGCCGCAGGGCTTGCGGCGGTACGCAGCGCAGTGGAACTGGCAAGTACCCCGAGCGTACGGACGCCACACTCGTGCCGCGTCCGCCGGATTGCGCTAGCTCTCGTTCCGTGACGGCTGTCATCGCGGACGTACAGTTCTGAGGCGCGTGGCGAGTTTACCCGGGACCCCGGCGTCGAACCGCACACGCTGGACTCATGGGCGCATATCGGCGTGTGGCGCCCGCGTCGCGAGAAGCGTGCCCAATCCGCCCCGGCGGTGCGCCGCGGGCGTGAATCGCAATCCGGCGGGTCCGAGAACAACGAAGTCGGCACGCTCCGGGAGGTGTCTGACCGGCGGCATGGTCGGCGCGAGGGTGCGCTGCTTGGCGCGGGCGTCCACATCGCCGCCCGCCAGCTCGCGCGCCGCGGCGCGCAGGGCGTGGAGTGGGTCCGGGCCGAGCGGCGGCAGCGTGTCGTCGAGGTAGGAAAAAGTCTCATACGCCAGCGCGACGGTCCCCTCGGCAGCGTTGAGCCAGATTTCGAGCAGGCGGCCCTCCTGCGGCGGGTCGAGCGTGGCACAGGTTTCGATTTCGAGGTAGCTCGCGCGCTGCACGACATTGTGGCGGTGCGTATGGCCGCAGAGATGGGCGACGACGTTCGGGTACGCGGCGAGCAGATCGCGAAACTGGGGGCCTTCGACCTCACTGCCGAATACGGACAGCAGTGACGTGCTCGGGTGATGTGTCGCGACGAGGACGAGTTCGCCGCGGGCCTGTGCGGCGTCGAGCTGTGCGCGCAGGTAGTCAAGTTGCCCGCGCGACAGGGCGCCCTCTTGCGAGAAGAACCCCGGCGGGGGCGGCGTGCGATCGGTGGTATCCAAGCCGATCAGGCGCAAGCCAGGCAGGGGGGCGACGCTGTACCACGTCGTACCGCTGGGCGCGAGCGCGAAACCGTGGCCGATTGGGCCGCTTGTGGTCGCGAACAGGGCGCTGACCAGTGCGTCCTTGCTGAAGTACGCCCGCTCGCGATTGGGCTGGACCGCGCGGCGGATTTCAAACAGGTGCGGCGGCCCCGGATCGGCCGGCGTGACGTGGCCGTAGCCCCACGGCGCGGTCGGGTCAAGATACACCGGCAGCAGCCAACCGGGCCGCCATTCGAGCGGCAGGGGGGCGATGCGATGCCCCGGCTCAACCTCGCGGATCGGCAGCACGCCGATTGAGTAGACGTCGTGGTTCCCAAAGACGAAGTACCACGGGATGGAAGGCTGGTCGCCGTGAACTCCTTGTCGATACAGGCCCTGGGCGACGAACGCGGCGTGCTGATCGAGGTCAAGCGGCGGGCGCTGGCCGGCGGGGCGGTCGTCGGGGCCGGTCAGCGGGTTGACCACGCCGCCGTCGAAGAGCGTCACGAGCCACGCCAGCTCGTTCGATTGGCTGTTGTCGCACGCGTCGCCGGTGTGCAGCAGGAAGTCGATCGTGCGGCCGGAGGCGTGGATGCGGTTCACGGCACGGATGACGCCGTCCACGAGCTGGGTCGAGTAGCTTTCGTAGGGTCGCCAGGCGCTGCGAGTGATGTCGTGCGCCCCGGCGAAGCGGGCCGGCGATTCCTCGTCGACGACATGCGTGTCGGTGATGTGCGCCAGGCGCGCGACCAGCACCCAGTCCGAGCCGGGCGGGGCCGCCTGCATGCCGGCGGCCAGTAGCTCCGCGCTTGTTTGGCCGCAGCCGAGCCACACGGCGGCCGCCAGTGAGGGTACAAAGCACCAGATCAGTCGGCGGTGCATGTGAAGCGCATCCTCGGGTCAGCCCGATGATGGTATTGTATGCTTGGTGCCGAGACCATGAACCCAACGCCTTCGCCGCACGACCCCGCCCGCAGCCGCCCGCTCCCGATCCTGCGGGCGATGATCGACGCGCTCGACCACGACATTCTCCAGCTTTTCGCGCGGCGAAACGCCCTCATCGGCGAAATCGCGCTCTTCAAGCGGGAGCATCACCTGCCGATCCGCGACTTCGACCGCGAGCGCGAGATCATCCAGGACCGCCGCGAGCGCGGGCAGACGCTCGGCCTCAACCCCGACCTGATGGAGAGCCTGTACCGGCTCGTGATGTGGGGCAGCCGCGATCGACAGGCGGCTTTGCGCGCGGAAGTGCCGCTGGAGATCGAGCCGCGCACCGTCGCGATCATCGGCGGACTCGGCGGCATGGGCCGCTGCCTGGCCAAGCTGTTCGGCGATCTGGGGCACGCGGTGATGATCGCGGACGTGGACACGGCGCTGCGCCCGACGCAGGCCGCGGCGCTGGCGGACGTAGTCGTCGTGAGCGTGCCAATCGACGTGACCGACGCGGTCATCCGCGAAGTCGGGCCGCAGGTGCGCCCGGATGCGCTGCTGATGGACGTCACGTCGGTCAAGTCCGGGCCGATGACCGCCATGCTGAACGGTTCGCGTGGGAGCGTCGTCGGCTCACACCCGCTCTTCGGCCCGACGGTGCATTCGCTTCAGGGGCAGCGCGTGGTACTGACGCCCGGGCGCGGCGACGAGTGGCTGACGTGGCTGAAGACCATGCTGCACGCCCGTGGGCTGGAGATCGTCGAGGCGACGCCGGCCGAACACGACCGCGTGATGTCGGTCGTACAGGTTTTGACGCATTTCACGACGGAAGTGATGGGGCGGACGCTGGCGGCGCTGGGGGTGCCGCTGGAACAGACGCTGCGGTACACGTCGCCGATCTACCTGATGGACCTGCTCCTGACGGCCCGGCATTTTGCGCAGTCGCCGGATTTGTACGCGTCGATCCAGATGTTGAACCCGCAGACGCCGGTGGTGACGGAGGCGTTCGTGCGCGCGGCGGAGGAGATTCGGGGCTTCACCGGCGGCCCCGACCACGCGGCGTTTCAGGCCATGTTTGACGACGTGCGGCGCTACTTCGGCGGGTTCACCACACAGGCCCTCGCGCAGTCCGACTTCCTGATCGATCGGCTGGTCGAGCGGACCTAGAGAAGGGCGGGTTGCGACGCTAAATGGACGTGCGCGCATGGGCGGCGCCTGTCCGAGCCGCGAGCGCAAGCTCGTGGCCAGACTTGCGACCGCTCGCGCGGTCGGCTCGGATCTGCGCCGCCGAATCGCGCACCGTGATTCAGTGGGTAGGCTGGGCGCAGCACGCGCAGTGGGTAGGCTGGGCGCAGCACGCGCAGCGTGCGCAGCCCAGCTTCGCCGGCCGGCTGGGCTCCGCTCCGCTGCGCCCAGCCTACCAGCTGTCCGAGCCGCGAGCGCAAGCTCGTGGCCAGACTTGCGACCGCTCGCGCGGTC
>CAYMXT010000095.1:0-14761 GCA_964394415.1 uncultured Planctomycetales bacterium | reverse complement strand
CCACGAAGACCACCACGATCATGATCTTCCGCTGCTTGATGATCCGCCACACGTCGCGGGCCGTGATGCCCGCGCCCGCGCTCTCGGCGCCGCCGCCCCACGCCCCGGGCTGGGCCGCGCCGAGCGGGGCGGCGAACGGCGGGGCCGCCGGCAACATCGCTTGGGGATGGTCGATCGTACTCATGACGTACCTCGCAATCGCGAGCGGCGCCCGCCGAACCCGCAGGTCCGGCGGCCCCGCCGCGCTCAGGGCAGTTTCTTCAGCAATTCCTCATACCGGCGCACTTCATCGGCGTTTCCGGACGACCGGGCCAACTCCAGACCCTGGTTCAGTAGTGAGCGGGCCTCGGTCGTCCGACCCTGGGCCAGGTAAACCTGCCCCAGATGCAGATTGACCGTCGCACCCGGGCCGCCCAGGGCCAGCGATTCTTCCAGCGTGGCGGCGGCCAGATCGTTGTTCGAGTTCTTGAAATACACCCAGCCGATCGTGTCGAGCGCCGAGGCCCCCTCCTCCGTCGCGGTCATGCGGCCGCGCAGGCGCTCGGCGCACTTGAGCGCCTCCGCGGGCGCGTACAGCGGCGGCGCGGACTCCACGAGCTGGTAGGCCAGGTTGTTGAGCGCCGTCAGGTTGTCGGGGTACGCCGCGAGCACGTCGCGGTAGCCCTTGACGGCGCCCGCCGGATCGCCCGCGGCCTGAAGCGTAATCGCCTGGGCCAGAAGCGCGGACTGGTGCTCCGGCGAGCCCGGCGGCACGCGCGACAATACGTCGCTCAGGAACGGCAAGGCCGCGGCCGGCGAACCCGCGTCGTTCAGATGCGTCGCCAGCACCAGACGCAGCCGCTGGCCCACCAGCGTCTCCGCCGGGGACGCCTCGGCGACGCCCCGCACCAGCGCTTCCACGTCGCGCGGCTGCACGTCGGGGGTCTTGCTGAGCTCTCTTGCCACGAACGCCGCCAGGTCGCTGCCGCGCACCGCGCCGTCGCGCAGCGCCGCCTGCCACCGCTCGGTGGCCTGGGCCGTCTGTTTCTGCGCTTGCAGCGCCCGCGCCGTCTCGGCCCCCAGCCGCGCTCGGATCTCCGCCAGAATGTCTTCCGGGGTGACCGGCGGCAACGCCTGGAACGGATAGCCGCCGGCCACGCGGACCGCTTCCTCCGGCCGACCGCACTTGGTCAGGGCGTTCATCCGCTCGAGCAGCGGACGCAGCGCGACCACGACGTTCTTCTCAGCCGTCCGCTCGTATGAACGCTGAAAGTACGAGGCGGCCTGGTCGTAGTCGCGGCGGGCGTCCTCCGGGCGTTTCTGGCCCTCGGCCCGCGACTTGAACAACCGCCCCAGCTCGAACGGCCAGTAGCCGTCGTCCGGCTGCTTCTCCATGTACTCGCTGATCAGCCGCTGCGCCCGGTCGAACTGCTTCAGCGAGTTGTAGATCAGACGGATTAGCCGGGACACCACCTGCTGGCGTTGCTCGGCCGTGCGGTTCGGCTGCTTCTCGATCAGTTCGAGCACCGTGCGGTACTCGGTTTCCGCCAACTCGTATTCCCTCGTGCGCTCATAGAGCACCCCCAGGTAGCGGTGGACGTCGAGCTCGAGCGCCGGGTAGCGGGCCAGAAGGCTCGCGGCCCGGGTCAGCGCCGCGCGGGCCGCGTCGTAGCGCCCTTGCTCCAGCGCCAAACGGCCGAGCGTGAAATGGGACCACACGTGCTCTGGGTCATGCTCCAGGATCTTGCTCAGGTCGGCCTGGGCCTCCGGCCGCGCACCACGCAGCAGATGGAGCTGGGCCCGCGCCGCCAGGCCGCGCGGGTCGTCCGGGAACGCCCGCACGTACACGTCGATCTCGGCCTGCGCGTCCTCCAGTTGCCGCGACCCAAACAGCGCCTGAATCAGCATCAGGCGCACTTGCTGCGTGTCCTCGTCGGCCTGCGCGCCGGCCCCCAGCCGGTCCAGCAGCCAGCGGCACGTCTCGCCCACCTTGTCCGGGCGGCGCTGCTCATCGTAGTAGCCCATGAGAACCAGGCCGACGCGGCGATCAAGCTGCTGCCGCACCGCCGGATCCTGCGTCACCTGCCCGGCCAGCCGCTGGGCCTGCTGATACTCGCGCTCCGCCGCCCCCGGGTTGCCGGCCCGCTCGAAAAACCGGCCGACCAGCAGTTGCATCTCGATCTTGGTCGCCCCGCTCTCCTGGTCCACCAGCCCCCGCAGCAGGGCCTCACCTTTCTCAGTCTGCCCCGCGCGGGCGTAGAACTCCGTGGCGTGCTGGAGCAGCTCCAACCGCACCTCGTCCCGGGCGGCGGCGAGCACCGCTTCGAAGAACGGCAGCGCCCCAGCGACAATCTGCCGCTGGGCCGCCAGCTCGTTGGCCGCCGCGGCCTTACCCCAGGCGCTGACATAGAGCTGCGCCAGCCGCAGGTTGTTCTCCTGGTCATCCGGGCTGCGGCTTCGCCGCTTTTCGCGCTCGGCGACCGCCACCAGCGGGGCCGTTTCCTCATCCTGCTCCTGTTTCCACGCGCGCACCTGCGGGTGCCGCGGGTTGATCTCCATGGCCTGGGCCTGAGCCGCGCGGGCTTTGGCTTCAAACGACGTGCGCTCCTCCCCGAAGCTCTCGCTGGCCTTCTGCGTGTACAAGTGACGCAGCATCCAGTGGGCCACAAAGCTCCGCGGGTTGGACTCCACCGCCTGCTCCAGCGTCGTGAGGGCCTCGTTGACGCGCCCCGCCAGCAGACACGCCCGCGCCAGCCGCACGAACAGCTCGTCCGACTTCGGCAGCACATTCACCGCGTGGCGGAACTCGCGAATCGCCGATTCGCCATCGCCCTGCGCGGAGGCCAGCTCGCCGCGGTAGAGCGCGCCACCCGCGCGGTCGTGGCCCGCCCCGTCGTTGGCCTGGGCCAACTGGCTCATCAGCCCCTCCGCTTCCTTGAACTGCTTGAGGGCCAGCCGCACGCGGAACTCCTGCTCGACCGAGTCCAGCGAGTTGGGGTCGGCTTTACGCAGCGCTTCGACGTGCGGCAGGGCCTTCTCCCAGTCCAGCCGCGTCACGTAGAACGCAATGTATTCCGCTTCGCGCGCCTGCGGGTCCGGGTTATCTTTGATGATCTCGAGCCAACGGGCCTCTTGCGCCTTCCGCTCCTCCGCCGTCAGCGCGTCCGCATCGTCCGTCGCCAATTGCACATCGTACGCTTGCAGCAGACGCACCACGCCGGCCCGCGGCGACGCCTGAAGCAGCTCCTGCACCAGCGCCCGGGCCTCCGCCCGCCGTCCGCTCGCGTCAAGCACCCCCAGCAATCGCTGGAGCGCCTCGCGGTACTGCCGGTCGGTCGCGCTCGCGTCGCTTAGCACCTCACGCAGCACGGCCTCGGCCTTGGCAAAGTCACCCTGCTCCGCCGACCAGCGCCCGCGCCACAGCTTCGTGTTCAAGTCCTCGCCCGTCACCTCCGGCATCGCCGCGGCCCCCGCCTGCGGGTTCAACTTCGTCAGGATGGCGGTGCGGACCGCGGCCAACTCGCGACTGGTGGGATAGTCGTCGCGGTACGCGTTGACCAGATCGAGCGCCTCTTGCGCCTTGCCCACCTGCGTCAGCAGCTCGGCCGTGTTGACAACCAGCAGCAGCGGCGGCCGCAGGCCGTAGGTGCGGTATTCGCCGACGGCCAGCGACGCGAAACGCTGGGCCTCGCCGCTCTGATTCTGCTGCCGATAGAGCAAAGCCAACTGCTCCGACGGCAGCCGGCCCACGCCGACGGCCCGCCAGAAGCGGCCTTGTCCGACGCGGAGCTGCTCCACGCGGTCATACGCCTGTTGAAACGCGCGGATCGCGGACGGCACCTGGTTCTGCGCGATCTGGAACTGCCCCTGCATGAAATGCGTCAGCGGGTGCTCGGGGTACTTGATCTGGGCGTCCTTGAGGAACACCTCCGCGCGCGCCAGGTTCTCCGCCTCCTGGCCGCTCGCGCCCGGCTCGACCAGCCAGGCCAGCGCCAGGTCAAACGCCCGCCGCAACATCACGAGCCGCTCTTCCGTCCGCAGTTGGGCCCGCGGACTACGCAGAATCAGCGTGCGGTCACGGGCCTCCGACAGCACGGCCAGCATCTTCTCGAAGCGCTGCGCCGGCGTGAGCGCGGCCTCGTTCGGGCCAGGCTCGTATTGCTTCAGTTCCGCCTGGAGCAGATACGCGTCGTAAACCGCCGGATCCAACTCCACGGCCCGCGCGGCCCGTTGCTCGATCTCCGCCAGACGTCGGCGGAGCTCCGTCCGCTCCTCCGCCGTCAATTCGGCGGGTTGCACGGCAAACCGTTGAAGCTGCTGACCTTGCGCACGGACCAACTGACCCCACAGCAGCCGCGCCACCACCGCGTGCAACTCGGGGCTGGTATCCTGGTCACCCTGTGCGGCCAGCGCGGCCAGGAGTACTTCGCCCGCACGGGCAAACAGCGCGTCCGCCTGTTCCGCCAGTCGCGCGCGAGCCTGCTCGTCCAGCGACGTGTCGCCCGCCTCCGGCACCAGCCGGCGGGCCTCTTCATCGAGCAGCGCGGCGTAGGAGGTGGCCAACGTGCTGTTCGCGGGATGCGCGGCGACGGCGGTCTCGAACACCTTCTGCATCTCGGTCAGGCCCCGGCGCACGATGTCGCTCAACTGCCCGCGGCGCGCCCCGGCCAGCCGGGCCTCGTCATACTCCGTCTGGTTGCGCCGCTGGAGCAGCGCCCCGTACGCCAGCGCCACACGCGGGTGCGTCGGATCAAGGCTGTAGGCCCGCGCCACGGCCTCGTCCGCCGCCTTCACGCCCTCTTCTCCCCGCAGGGCCCACAGTCCCATCGCCAGGCTGGCCAGCGCCGGGGCGTTGTTCGGGTCCTTGTCAACCAGGGCCTGCCCCGTGTCACGCCAGTCCTGCGCAAACGACGTCGCACCCGAAATGTCCCGAATCCGCCACAACCCCTCCAGCAGCGTCTCGCGCAGCCGCAGATCATCCGGCCGGTTTGCCAACTCCTTCAACAGCAACCCGCGCCAGTTCAGAATCTCCCCGATCTGGAACAGGCAGCGGCCGGCGGCGATCACGTGCTCGGTGTTCGGCTCGCCCCGCTGCCGACTGGCCTCATAGGCGCGCATGTAGCGCCGCACCGCCTCGCCCAGATCGTCCGCCTGTTCGGCCTGCTGGGCCAGCTCCGCCAGCAGCTTCGGGTCACGCCGCGATTGCTGGTAAACCAACATCGCGAACACCGACACCGCCAACACCATCCCCATCACGGTGAGGAAGGCGACCAGGTTCTTGTTCAACCGCTTCTGCGTGGCCATCGACACTTACCCTCTCAAGACCTGCCGCGGGACGCCGACTCGTGGGCCTGGCTCACGCCGCCCGACGCGCCGGCCGGCCGCGCCGCGAGCCGCTCCACCGCAATGTGATCTCGGAACAGCACCGGCAGCACCCGCGCCAGCAGCGGTCCCAACGCTTCAACCGCCGCCGCCTTGCTCGCCCGCACCCCCGTTTCGCTGCTGAAATCTACCTCGATCTTCGCGTAATACGCGTAACGCTCCAACGGATTCGACAGGCTCAGGCGCACGCCGTCGCGCGTCGTGACGAACTTCTGGTTCGCGTGGAAGAAGTACATCACCGTCGCCACTTCGCCGCCCGTGCTCAGCACGCCCTGCGACCGCAGCCGGAACTCCAGCACCCGCACCGGCACCTCGTCCCCCGCCGCCCCGACGCCCGGCACGCGCACCGTCGCCGTCCCCGCACTCAGCGGGTCGTGCCCGCCCGCCCGGAAACACTCGTCCGGGACGTGCGGCACCATGTCCGGCTTGCCCGTGTAGTACGTGATGAACACCGCCGCGACGCGCGTCGGATCGCTCGCCGCCTTTTGCGTGTCGTTCACGTAAACGTGGACGTACTCGTTCGTCCCCAGGCTATCCACCATGTCTTCCGACAACGGCGGACTCCGGTCCGTCAGCAGCTTGTTCAGCTCATACCGCGGCCCCAGGGCCCGCGCATCAAACAGCCGCAGCGGCAGCTTCAGCGGCACCGCCTCTTTGCGAAAGTGCCAACCGAAGCGCGTCGCCGCCGTCTTCAAACCCACCGCCGCACCGACCAGCAGAACCAGGCACACCCAGTACCGCCCGCTGGCGCGCGTCCCCGGCCGCGCCGCCGCGGTCGCGGTTGGGCCGCGCTCCGGCGTCGCCGGCGCGCTCGTCAAGCTCGCGACGGCGTCTTTCACCAGCACTCTCGTGGGCGGATCGTTAGCCACGGGTCTGAAAGCCGCTCCATGTCAGGCCGGTTCCACCGGCGGATGCGGGTCGTCCACCATGAGCCGGTTCAGCAGGTGGGCCAGGCCGTTGAAGATCGCAAACGCCAGCAGGATGATCGCCAGCCCCAGCATCGTGTGATACGTCCCCGTCGCGTACTTCGGATCAACGAACACGTGCAGCCAGCACGTCGTGGTCACGCGGATGAAATTGCAGAACGTGGCGATCGGCACGCACGCCAGCACCAGCACCACCCGCTGCCAGACGGGACGGTCCAGCATGAATGCCACCGCAACCCCCACCGCGCACAACGTCACCGTGCTGCGCATGCCGCTGCACGCGTCCGCCACGCCGATCATCCCGGAGACCCCGCGATAGGTGTACTCCAGGTTCGACCCGACCCGCTCCACGTGCAGGTCAGGCCAGAAACTCAGCACCGTGCTCGCCACGATCGCCGCCATCCGCCGCAGCGGGTCCGTCAGCATGAAGTACAGCCGCGGCGGGATCGGGATCGCGAAGAACAGATACAGCCACGGAATCCAGATCTCCCGCAGCACCGGCAGCCCGCACAGCCACACCACGATCCCCAGCCCGGTCACCATCAAGGCAGCCGGCTTGGCGTACGCAAACGGCAACATGCCGGAGAGCGCCCAGAGGTACAACCCCAGGCCCCCCAACAGCACCGGCAGCCCGAACCACGCATGTTGCACCGTGCAGCGTCGAATCCGCGGCCAACGGTGGTACACGAGGTAGGCGCTGAACAGCGGGATCAGCGGCCCATGCGACCAGTCCGGCTCAAACCGCCAGGCATGGGTCAACTGGCCGAAGATCGGGGGGATGAAATCGAGCAGCTCCCAGAACAGCGCGACCAGCGCGGCCACCAGCACCGCCACGCGGAGCTGTGCCGGGCGGTCGAACGTGATCCGCGGCGGGAGAGCGCTCGTACTGTTGAGGGCTAATTGCAAAACCGATCTCGCGACAAGTCATGACCTGGGGAGCATGGGCCTCCAGCCCGTGCGAACCGCGGCGCAAGCCCGCGGTGCGGATCAGAACGGCAAGCCGCGTTGCGCCCGCTGTTGCTGCCGGAGGACTTCCGGATTCATCCGGCCGCCGTAAGCGTCCTTGTCCGCAAAGTTGCGGTCGTACACAAACCCGAACCCATACGTGAAGCGGAACGAGTTACGGATCACGAACAGGAACGGGGCCACAAAATGCGTGCCCACGTTCAGAATGTCGTCGTCCCGCATGAAGAAGTCTTCGTCCAGTCCGGCGAAAATCGCGTCCAGGTTGACGAGCCGCGTCATCTGTTTGTCGGTGCCCGGCTCGCGGCGGATCAGCTCGCAACGCTGCGGCCACGCCATCGGCGAAAACCCGCCGCACACCGCCAGGGCCTGCTTGATCGTGATCTCACGCCCGCCGAACGCATACACGCCCGGCCGGTTGACCTCGCCCATCACATAAAACACGCCGGTATCGATCGGAATGTTGATGACGTCCCGATCGCGAACCACGATATTGTAGCGCGGCTCCCCGGCCTTTAGCTCGCTCACATCAATCGCGATCACGCGCTGCTCGAGCCCCGGCTCCTCGACCTGTTCCCACTCAAACGGCTGCTCGAAACGCTCCGACGTCGGGCCCGCTGGTACCTTCGCCGGCTCAGCCGGGGCACTCGGTTCCGCCGGCTTTACCTGTCCCGTTTGCGGGTCAAACACCAACGGCTGAAAACCACCTTCCGCCGGCGGCGCCGCCTGCTTCGTGGTCGGCCGCGTTTCCGCCGGACCCGGCTTGAGCACTTCTTCCAGTTCCGCCCGCGTCGGCGGCGGTTGCGACGCGGCCGTCGTGGGCGGCGGCTCAGCGCGGCTGAGGCCGCCCGCGCTGCTGAACGAGGCCGGCTGCTCCTCCTCCGGCGGCGGAATCACCCAGCCCTCGCCCGCGGGCGGCGGCGGGGCCGGCTCAGGTTCGGCATAGCCGCCCTCGCGACGAATCACGTACGCCTTGCGCGCGCTCGCGTCCGAGTCACCCGCCATGCCGATCGCCTCGAGCAGCCGCGTGTCCGGGTACGCAATCGCATACACGCCCGGCGCGCGGACGGCCCCCACGATATTGAACGTGCGGCCACGCTTCTGTTGCACGAACGCAATGACCAGCGGCCGCGGCAACAGCCCCGCCTCTTTCAGCCGGGCCTTGAGTTCCTGTTCCAACTCCTGTTCAGTCAGCCCGGTGACCTTGACCGTGCCGAGATCCGGTATCCGAATCTCCCCCAGCGGGCTGACCTCCACCACGACGCTGTACGGTTGACCCGTTTCAAGCAGGTCGGGAATCGCCATGTTCAGTACATCCCCCGCACCAATCCGGTACTCCGCGAAGTTCGCTACCAAATCGTCCGGCGTCGGCTCCGTTGCCCCCGCCAGCCCCGGCGGCGTCTCGCGCGGACTGAGCACCCGGCGAATCCCGCTCTCTTTCGCCTCCCCATCCCAGCCGAAACGCCCCACCTTCGTCGGATCGATGAAGCTGTTCGGCGGCAGGGCGGCGCAGCCCGCGAGATTCACGGCGAGGACCATGACCGATAATGCCACTGACCACGCTGTGAAGAGCGTTCGACGGTTGCCCATGCCAAACTCCTCGGCGCCCGCGATCACACCTGCCGCGGGCCCATCTGCATCGAACGGGACCCGTACGCTCCCACACATCGCGAGTGCCGGCGTCGCCGCGACCCGGTAGTTACGAGCCGCGTACTCTACCCAGCGCTGCGCGGACCTGCAATACAGCGTCCGCGCGGGGGCGACCGCGCACCCGCTGTGCGTGGTACGCCGACCACGGACCCGTGGTTCGCCGCGTACGCGACGCCAGCGATTCTGACGCCTCAAGTTATCGGCGGGTTCGGGGTACAGGCTTGCGGCGAACCCCACGGCCTGCCCGCCTGTCGCATCGCCCGCTGCGTTTCCGCCGTCCCGCAACCCGATACCGTAGGCATGGCCCCCGTGCGTGGCAACGGTCGTCGCAAACGCGTCCTCATCCTTGGCGCAGGCGGACACGGCCGCGTCGTCCTCGACATCCTCAAGCAGGCGGGACACCACGAAGCCGCCGGATTCCTCGACAACAACGCCGACATTCAGGGCCGGCGCGTGGATGGCGTGCCCGTGCTGGGGGCCATCACCGAACTGGCTGAATTGGCCGCCCAGGCGCACTGCGAGGGCGTCGTCATCGCAATCGGCGACAACGGCGTGCGGCGGGGTTTGGCGCAGCAGGTCGACGAGGCCGGGCTGGATCTGGTCAACGCAATTCACCCGTCCGCCGCGCTGGCTCGCAACGCCACCTTCGGTAGAAACGTTGTAATTGCCGCGGGTGTAGTGGTTTGCGCTCACTGCCAAGTCGGGAATTCCGTGATCCTGAATACCGGCTGCATCGTTGATTATCAGACCATGATCGGAGAGGGGTGTCACATCTGTCCGGGTGTGCGGATCGCCGGGCGTGTTAAGATCGAACCCGGTGCGTTCATCGGCATCGGCGCAACCATCGTCCCCAAGGTGACCGTCGGGTGCGAATCGATCGTCGGCGCCGGGGCCGTCGTGATCGAAGACGTACCCGCGCTCGCGACCGTCGTCGGGGTGCCCGCCCGGCCCGTCAAACTCGCCACGGCGTCGGAAGATGTCGTCGCGATGCTCCTGCCCGCACGGGCGTGACGGCCGCTACGGGGGCGTCGCACCGGTCTTTTTCAACAGCCGCTCAACCACAACCGCACGCGGCCCGGGCGTCGGTGCAATGAGGAGCTTCGTCTCCTCGTCGAGCGCGGCCCCCTGTTCACGCCAGCGCTGCGCTGCGGCCTGACATGCACCCAACGCTTCCTCCAGCTCCGCCCCCACGCCGCGCAGCCCGCTCCGCAGTCCCACGCGCAGGGCACGAAGTACGGTCTGCTCCGTCGAAGGCCGCAGCCAGCGGTCCAGCAGAAACGGCACCAGCCACGCCAGCAACACCACCAGCGCACTATGGACCGCGAACGGCGTGCCGAAGAACGGCCCGCTGCCGCGCGTGGCCGCGTGGTAGCCGGTGAGCGCGGCATACGCCACCCACAACACCGCCGCCGCCGGCAGAAACGTCATCAGGAATCCGGTCACCCGCCGGGCCACGCGACGCAGCGTGTGACCCGGCTGGGCCAGGGCGCTGCGCACGTGATCTTCCAGACACGCGGCCACGCCGGCCGCCGCGTGCTCGCCGACCGGCGCGAGGCGCGTCTGCCAGGGCACCGTCGCGAGCCCGGCCTGCCCGGCATGGACTTCGATGGCGTCCAGGCACGCATGCACCTTGCCGGTCGCCCAATCATCCCAAATGCCGCTGGTCAGCTCGGTGGGTTTCGCCGGTGGCGCATTCACCGGCAAGGATGCCGGTGCCACAGACCCCGGCAAGGATGCCGAGGACACGGCACCCTGCAAGCGCTTCAGAAGTGTGTGCTCGTGGGCGGCGGCCCGCCGGGCCGCGGTCTGCATCGCCCACTCCAGACCGGCGGTCAGCGTTTCCGCCGTACACGCCCAACGCTGGGCGGCTGCATCCGTCAGCGCCTCCCACGTCGCCTCCGCGCCCAGCCGTCGCCGCGCGCTTGCGAGGGCCGCGCGCAATTCCTGCCCGCGTGCCCGAATGGCGACGCGCTCCAGCTCCTGCACGCCCTGCGCTGCGAGCAGGTCGGTGACCAACTCCCGCAGCCGCGCAAAATCGTCCGGCACGGGCGCGGCTCGCCGGCAGCAGGTTCGCAGCACAAGCGGCTGCTCGAACCCCGCCGCGGTCAGCAAGCGCGTGAGGTCAGCAACTTGCTGCGGGTCACCCTCGTCCCAGTGATTGATAATGAACGCCCAGCCGTGCTTGTGGCCCCGGCTGTGCAGCACGCGCCAGCCGGCGTCGTCGCGGTAACGCTCCGGACTGACGACGTAGCACACGAGGTCCACGTGCGGCAGCCACGCCAGGGCCGCCTGCCGGTTCTGCTCCGCGGTGCTGTCGATGTCGGGTGCGTCGATCCACAGCGCCGCGCGGAACGCGTCGCCGGCGTGACGTTCAATACGAACTGCGTTGACCGGTAGCTCCGCCGGCAGGTCCGCCAGAGCGACGGATTCATGCACATACAGCGTCACCTCCCGCGAGGTCGGACGCTCCACGCCGACGCGCGCGATCGGCGCACCGGCGAGGCGGTTGAGCAGGCTGCTCTTGCCCACGCCGGTCCCCCCGAACAGGGCCACCACGAGCGGTCGCGCCGTCTGCCCCGCGAACAGATCGGTTGGTCGGCCGCGTTCGAGCGCCGCGCAGCACGCCACGTCGTCCGCGTGCAGCCAGCCGTCGGCCGCGGCCGCCTCGGCCCACTCCCGCACCCGGACGGTCAACTCCTGGAGTTGGTCGCTCACGCTGCGCGCTCCAGTTCGCACCGAGCTTGCTCAGCCCTGGCCAGCGCTTCCGGCGGCGCACCGCACACGCCGTCGCCCGTCAGGTCGCAGGCCAGCTTGCGCAGTTCCGCCACGAACACGGCCTGCACGAAATCTCGCTCCAGCGCGGCCCGTTGCTGCTCTTTGAGACGTCGCGCCTCGTGCGCGAATTCCACCCCGGCGATGCCCTCCATGAGCAGCGACGCCGCCGCGAACGCCGCCGGTGCAAAGACCGCGTCCCAGGGCGTCAGGCCCGCGGTCTTTACCGCAAGCAGCAGCGACCCGAAGTCGATCGCCGCGCGACCGGTCCGCAGCGCCGCCAGCCGGCCGGGCCGCTGCTGCAACTCGCCGTACAAACGGCCGGCCGTGGCCCGCACCTCGCATGTCATCCGCTCGTGATGGGCAACGATGGCGTCGTCGTAGACCTGCTTCCGGCGTGACGAATCGGTTGACAGCCGCGCTTCGAGCGCTCGCCAGACCGCGCCGCTGACCGCTTGCCGGAGCACGTCGCGCTCCAGCTCGGTAAGCGCCGCCTCGACCGCGTCGCTGAGCACGGTCGCTTCAACGCCGAGGCTGTGCGTGCGGCGAACCGGCCAGCGCCGCTGCGCCCACCACGACTGCCCCGCGGCCAGAAGCTGCCGCGCCGGCCACGTCGCCGCCTGCCGCGCCCGCGCCATCACACCGGCGATCCGCGGAATCTCCAGCAGGGCCAGCAGCTCGACCGCGGCCCGGCGAAACGCGTCCCAGCGCTGCGGGTGATCCAGGTAGTCACGGGCATACGCCGCCATCAGCCGCGCCGCCGCACCGTCCACGGCCAGGTTCCAGCGCTCGAGCGCAGCGTGCTCAGCCCGTACCGGCGTGAGCCATTCATCCCAGTGCCGCTGCACGAGTGCAACCACACCCGCCCGCCGCGCAACGGGCGCTCGCACGAGTGCCTCGCGGACGGCGGCCCGCACCGGCGCGGCGAGCGCTGTCTGCGACGCCCAGTCGTTCTCGCCGAGAGCGCTCACGTAAGGCAGTGGCACGATCGGCACATCGCCCCATTCCCGCCCGCGTTCCGCCAGCCGCGCCCGCAGGGAGGCCACGACGACCGCCTCCGCGTCCGGCGTGAGCTTGTTCAACACAATGACCAGCGGCCGGGCCAGCGGCGCCAGCAACTCGAGCATCCGCCACGCCGACAAATCCGAGTACTTCTCCTTACTCAGTACCAGCACATACACGTCGGCAATGGCCGCGACCTCCAGGACGCCGCGCGCGTACCGCCGGGCCGCGAGCGAATCGAAGTCCGGCGTGTCCCAGAGCACGCAAGGCGGCAAGTTGTCGGAACCGGTTCCGGTCGGCACAGTTGCCAGCGTGTACTTGTCCAACTCGTCGCGCGACAGCACCTCTCGCGTACAGCGGGGCCGGTCTTGGAACAGGTTCGCCGACCAGCCCGCCTCCTCCGCCGTCCCCAGCACAAAACCGTGTGGGTGTACGGTGAAGCCCGCCAGCGGGCTGACTTCGGCAACCGTTTGTCCCGCGAGCAGATTCACGATCGTGCTTTTGCCAGTCTGTGTCGGACCGAGAATCGCGACCTGGGGTGGGCGATCGGCGACCCCGTACTCTGAGTCCCACAGCGCCGCCGCGGCCAGGTCGAGTGCGTCGATGCTTGTTTCGGACCATGTGCCCGCGGCTACCCGGCGAGCGGCAACCGCCAGTCCGCGCAAGAAAGTGCGCAGCGCTGCGGCGGCACTGAGCGAAGCCGGAGCGCCGGGTAGTGCCGCCGGGCTATTGCGCGCGAGCATCATGCGACCGGTATTCTGTCACAGCGGCGCGAGATTCAACAGGCGCGGCGGCCCACGCACCCCAGTTGCCCGCGAGCGCACCGCGCGCTATAGTGCCCCGCGCGGATTTCGGTCGAAGTTTCTCCACTTCGCGCGCAAGCGCCGGAAGCGGGCATGCCTGAGAACCCGGAACATCGCGGCGACGGCTCACCGCAGGCGAGCGCGGCAGCGCTGCTGGACCCCCTCGGTGCGGCGTTGCTGAGGCTGCCGGAGGCCGAGCGGTTCCGCCTGCTGGGGTCGTTCTTCGTCACGCTCGCGGGACGGCACGAGGCGGCGGCGCCCGCCGCGGGGCCGGAGACCGAGGCGCTCGCGAAGAAGAGCCAACGCCTCGCGGAAGAGAAGGCCTTGCTCGAAGATGCGCTGGCGGCGGCGCAGTCCGACCTCGCGCGCCGGGTCAAGCAACTCGAAGCGGAGCAGCAGCGCAGCGGCGAACTCGAGCGCATCCTGACCGACCAACGCACGCGGCAGCAAGGCGCTCAAAAGGAACTGGGCGAGCTGGAACAGCAGTTGGTGGCGAAGAACCGCCTGCTGCACGAGGCCGAAAGCGAGCTGGAGACGGTGCGCCTGAGGCTCCAACGCGTCGAGCTGAAGGCCAGCGACACGTCGCGCGTCGAACAACTGGAAGAGGACAAGCGCGGTCTGGGCGTTGAGATCGAGCGGCTGCGCAGCGAGTTGGAGACCCGCCGGTCCGAATGCGACACGCTCCGCGCCGACCTTGCGGACGTCCACGGTGCGGCCGAGACCGGCCCGGCGGCGGGACCCGTGCTGGCGAACTGTTGGGACCGCCTGGCCCGTGCCAAGCCGCCGCTCGCGCCTGGGGCGGTCGAACCAACGCCGCCCGCGGCCGAACGGCTGTTCGATGCGTTCGTCGAGCTGTCGCGGTTCGTGAGCGATTTCGACCAGGCTCTACGGCCGTTCGTGGGGAGCTTCGCCAAGCACAACCCGACGCTGGCGCGTCCGTGGGACGTGTACGCCCGTAGCCCAGCCTTGCTCGAGGTCGTCCGCGAAGTCATCGACATCGCCCACGGCAAGCCGCCCGGCGTGCTCAAGATGCGGCTGATGTCGCTCCAGCGCTGGGCGCTGGCCGCGGTGATCGCGGGGGACACGGCGATCGAGTGCGTCGCGGGCGAGCTGGAGGAGCAGCTTCGCGGCCCGCCCGGGATGGGGGCCGACCCCAACCGCAAGCTCAAGGACTATCTGAAAGACGACGGCCACCATCTGTTTCAGGAGCGCATCCGTGCGGTGCGCGGACAGAAGCTGGCCGACGCCTATACTCACGCACAGGGAGGCTGAGCGCATGAGAAC
>CAYMXT010000094.1:0-14790 GCA_964394415.1 uncultured Planctomycetales bacterium | reverse complement strand
GCCTGATCCCACGTTCCACGGGGACCTGCGGAACCGCTGGGTGTGGGCTGGTTTGCTTGTCGCGGGCCGCTGGCGTGGGTAAGATCGGACCTGCGGTTGGATCACTTCGGGCAGTGCCCGCAAGCGCAGAGTGCGATAACTTGTCGTCCGGCCCGAATGCGGGATGAGGCCAGCGTCCGGAGCCTAGAACCATGAGAGTCTGCCAACCTGTCGGTCGCCGGGGGCGCGCATTTACGCTGATCGAGTTACTGGTCGTGGTCGCGATCATCGCGATGTTGATCTCGATCCTCTTGCCTGCCCTGGGCGAGGCCCGGCAGGGGGCGAAGAAGGCCAAGTGTTCGGCGAACCTGCACTCGATCGGGCAGGCGGTCGGGAACTGCGAGGCGGAATACAAGGGCTTCGGGCCGAGCTGGGACGACGGAGAGGCCATCGTTCAGGGAATGATGTACACGTGGGTGGACACGCTGTTCGATCTCAGCTTACTCGGCAACTTGGACGCCCAGCGGTGTCCCAATGACCAACGCCCTGACCGTGTGGCCCACGACCACGGGGCGGCGTTGGGCTTCACGTTCGTGAATCAGTCGGGCGTTGGGGAGCAACCCAAGAGCGGCGTGCGCACGAGTTACGGGATCAGCGCCCAGATGCACTTCAACTTCCCCGATGAGCGCACGCAGGATCCCGCCCGCCAGGTGTACGCGGCCGACGCGTGGTGGACCTGGTTCGGTTCCGTGAACGCGGCCTGGCTGCTATCGCCCATCATCCTGCACTCAACACCTGCTTGGACCTGGCCCAGCGGCGAAGGAGGCTCGGCGATCGGTTGGCGCCACGGGCGCGAGCAGGCCGCCAATTTCCTCTTCCGGGACGGGCACGTCTCGTCGCTCGCGCCGAAGTCCGGCGGCTTGACCGGCCTGCTGGACTTGTACTATGAAACCGTCGACACTGCGCGGGTCTTCACTTGGATGCCCGGCGAAAGTCCCAGTCGATACTACAACCACAAGTACAGGTCAGGTCATCCGAACAACAACCCCTACGGCTACGCCAGTTCAGATTATGACCCCAACGCGCTGCCCAGTTGGGTAAAGAAGAAGAGCGAGCAGCGCGGGGGAAAATGGGTGGGGGTGCCGGGACGCGACAACTTCCACCCCTACTCGTACCCCGAGGAATTGAATGCCGTTTGGCGCACCGTGAACCGCGTCTGGCGCCAGCTGCCCGCAGCAGAACCGGACCGTCATTGAGGTTCGCAGCATGTCCCCTGGCGCACGAAAACTCCTGTATGCAATCCTGATCGTCGTGGGTTTGGGAACGACGGCGTTCATGTTCTTGCGTCAGCGACCCGCCAGGCTCGCGGTCGACGCCGACCGGCTCGTCGTCCACGGGGTCTGCCTGGCATGCCGTGAGGAAGGCGCCGCCGCGGCGCCTTGGGGCGAGCAGGCCCCATATGCGTGCCCCAAGTGCCAGGTGAAAGGGGTTTATCCCTGGTGGTACTGCCAGGAGTGCCGCCGGCGCTTCGTGCCCGCGCTCGTGGAACGTGACGCCGGCGAGCCGCTGCGCCTGCCGGCGGTGGTCGCATGCACCGGCTGTCAAAGCGCCTATGTGTCGCCGTATCTCCCCGAGCACGCGCAACTCGAGCCGCCGGTAGGCGACGTGCCTCCGCCCGCGTGGCCGAAGTAGACGATCTGGCCAGCGGTTACGAATCCACCGGGGCCACTTTATCATCACGGCCGATGCCCGCTCCGCCACGCTCACGCTTTTCGCTTGCCGCGCGCGCGGCCGGGGTGCTGCTGCACCCGACGGCGCTGCCCGGTCCGCATGGCGTCGGCGACCTCGGACCGGCCGCGTATCGCTTTGCGGAGTTCCTGTACGCCGCCGGACAGACCTGGTGGCAGATGCTGCCGCTCGGTCCGCCGGGGGTGGGGAATTCGCCGTATAGCGCGTTTTCCGCGTTCGCGGGCGGCGCCCTGCTCGTGAGCCTGGAAGCGCTCGCGGATGAAGGGCTGTTGTTCGGGCGACGTCCGCCACGGGGGGCAGACGCCACGGCGACGGGACTGTCGGATCGGCAGGTGGCTTACCCGGCGGTCGCGCGCTTCAAACATGCACGGCTGCGGGCGGCGTTCGAGCGCTTCGCGGCCCGCGGCGGGTTGCGCGAACACACGTTCGTTCACTTCTGCCAGGCGCACGCAGACTGGCTCAACGATTACGCGCTCTACATGGCGCTGCGGCGTGCGCAGCGCGGCCGGCCGTGGCCGCGCTGGCCGCGCCCGCTGCGCGACCGTCGGCCCGCCGCACTCCGCGAGGCTCGAACCGCCCTGCGCGAAGCGATCGACTTCGAGCGTTTTGTGCAGTTCGAGTTCGATCGGCACTGGTTCGCGCTGAAACACTATGCCAATGACCTGGGCGTCGGACTGATCGGGGACATTCCCATCTTTGTGGCCCAAGACAGCAGCGATGTGTGGGCCCACCGCGAATTGTTCGACCTGCACGCGGACGGACGGCCGCGCACCGTCTCGGGGGTGCCGCCGGACTATTTCAGCCGGACGGGGCAGCTCTGGAACCACCCGCACTACCGCTGGGAGCGCCATCAGGCGAGCGGCTTTGCGTGGTGGCTGGCGCGGTTTCGACGGATGGGGCAGCTTTTCGACGCCGTGCGCATCGACCACTTTCTCGGCTTTCACCGGGTGTGGGCCGTGCCGGGCGGCGCGAAAACCGCGCGCAAGGGGCAGTGGGTCAAGACGCCCGGCGCCGCGCTCTTCACGGCGCTGCGCCGCAAGCTGGGTCGGCTGGAGATCATCGCGGAGGACCTCGGCGTGGTCGTGCCGAAGGCGGTCGCGCTGCGCGAGCGCTGCGGCTTTCCCGGCCTGCGGCTGCTCCAGTTCGCGTTCGGCGACGAGGCCGACAGTCGCCACAACCTGCCGCACAACTACCCGTCCGACTGCGTCGTCTACCCCGGCACGCACGACAACGAAACGACGGCCGGCTGGTTTCGGAACCTCAGCCGCAGCGCGCCGGGCCGTGCCGCCCGCGCGCGGGTGCTCCGCTACCTGGGCAGCACCGGTCGCGAGATCCACTGGGACTTGATCCGCCTGGCGCTGGCGTCGCCCGCGAACACGGCGATCATCCCCGCGCAGGACTTGCTCGGGCTTAGCAATGAAGCCCGCATGAACACCCCCGCGCGCGCACGTGGTAACTGGCAATGGCGTTTGCAGCCCGGGCAGATCACGCTGGCCATCGCCCGGCGACTGCGCGCGCTGAGTGAGACGTTTGAGCGGCGCGGGTTCCTCTCAAAGTAGCGTCGGGCCTCCGAGCCCGACGGCGCGGCGACCGCCGCGCGGAGCGGATGTCGGACACCCCTCAGAACGCGAAGCGCAAGCGAGCGCCACGCGAAGCGGAGCTTCGCGGTCCGGCGGCGCCGGCGCGTACCGAGGTCGGCCTGCTCGTCGCTTGCGCTCGCTTGCGCTTCGCGTTCTGAGTGCAGGCGGGGCCGAGTAGCTGCGACTACCCTCCCAGCAGCGCGACGAAAGCATTGATGTCGTCGAAGTCCACGTCGCCATCGTTGTCGCAGTCGCCGTTCAGGATGTTGCAGTCGGGATACGCGGCTTGGTAGGCGGCCGGGTTCGACAGCGCCAGGACGAACGGGTTGATGTCGTCGAAATCCACTATGCCGTCGCAGTTCAGATCACCCAGGACGACTGCCGCACAAACCGTTGCCTCCAGCGCGACGTAGGCGTTCGCATCGTCCAGGTTGAGCCAGCTACAGTTCTCGCCCCAGACGAAGCCGGCGAGCGTGCAGTTGGCGACGTCGACCCGCGCCGGATTCGGCGGCGTCGCGAGCCCCCCACCGTCAAAGTTGAGCCAGCCGATGTTCTCGCCCCAGGCGTAGCCGTACAACTCGTCGGTGTTGGGGTCACGGTTCACGCCGAAATCCGTGCCGTTGACGTTGGCATACGCCACGCCGTTGGCGGGCGTACCGTCGCCGAGGTCGATCCAGCCGACGTTCTCCGACCAGATGAAGCCGGACAGGAATGAGTTTTCGACGCGCACGCCCTGTGCATCGTCCGGGTCACCGGCGTCACGCCAGTTGGTCCAGCCGACGTTCTCGCCCCAGGCGAACTTGTGCGCCGGGTCGATGTTGGATTGTCCCAGCGCCGCGGCGGCGGTGAATCCGGCGGCGATCAGCATCCGCACGCACTTCATGACCGACTCCTTTGGGAGTAGTTTCCAAGATCAGTACGAGAAGTTCGCGTTGGCGTCGGTGGTGCCGAGCGAACTGGGGGCGGAGAAGCCGTTGATGGCGGCGCTGGCCGGGGCGCGGCGGTCGAGGATCGGGCCGACGACGTTGTTGGCGGCGATCGCCCAGTCGGTCGCGTTGCCCGAGCAGGTGTTCCTGACGATGATGTTGCCGGTACCGTCGATGTCGATGCCGCGATCGTGGCCCGTGACACGGTTGCCCTCGACGACCGAGTCGGTAGTCAGCATGTGGATGCCCGCGCCATCGATGGATGTCGCGTTGGAGATGCAGGTGTTCCCGCGGATCGTGTTGCTGTCGAGGCTGCACTGGATACCGTCACCGCCGTTGTACTGCGACTGGCAGTCGAGCACCTGCAGAGCACCCCCGCCGGAGATGCCGTGCGATGTGTTTGAGGTTGCCAGGCAACGCCGGACGTTGCACGCGCCGCCCGCCGAAATCCCGACGCCAACATTGCTCGTCGCGACGCACTCTTCGATCACGGTCCAAATTCCGTAGATGCCATAGTCCGTGTTGCTCCTCGCGGTACAACCACGAATAAGCCCCGACTGGGTGTAGACGCCGCCCTGCCCGTTTTCGGTAAGGATGCACCCCTCGGCGACGCTGAACCGGGGAATGTACAGCCCTACGCCGCCGTTGCGGGCCGCGTTGGTGTTGACCACCAGGGCTTGGTACTCCACGTTCGCGCCATGAAGCGTGTTGTTGGAAAGCTCGCAGCCCCGGATCGTGCAGTCCTCGTCGGCGTAGATTCCCGACTGGGTGTTCAGTCGGCAGATGGTTCCTTCGATCACGCTCCCGTCATCGACGGACATGCCGTGCCCGATGTTGGACGACGCCTCGCAGTTGATGATCCGGCTGCGGGTCGTCAGGAGTCCCCCGCCGTAGTTGCTCAGGAACTTCACGTCCTCAAATGTCCCGCTGTCGATGTTGGGGAGGTTGGCACCGACGCCGTCCCAGTTGCGGATCGTTCCGTTCCTGACGACGAGACGTATGGGGGTCGCGTTGGTGCGCCCGAGGCCGCTCTGCGAGTCGGCACCTCCGACGAGCGAGAACCCGTTGAGGTCGATCGTGATCGTGCCGCTGTTCGTCGGTGCAATCTCGATCCCGTGCTTGGCAAACTGCCCCAGAACGTTGCTCGTCAGGTAGTAAGTTCCGGGGCCGATGATCTTGAAGACGCTGTCGGCGTCCCCCGGCGTGTTGGTCGCGTTGAGCGCGATGCGCGGCTCGACCTCGCTGAGCGTTTTCATTGTGCTCGTGATCGGACCTGCGGGCGGATTCAGATCGCCGGCGTCGGCCAGCCAGACACAGGCAATGGTGGCGGCCACGCAAAGCGGCGCGGTACGGCGCAACAGGGAAGTGTGGGTCATGGTCAGGTTCCTTTGTTGATGCGTGAGACAGGAAATCCGAACACCGCTGATTGCAGCGTAACGCTGTTTAATCGTCGTCAACCGGGATTATTCACCAGCCCGATGCTGGTAGTATAACGCGCTGCGGCGGGCCATTCAATGGCAAAATCGGGGGTTGACGGCCGAGAGAAGCCCTGCGAGACGGCGCTCCAGCGAAACCGCCCCCACGTGCCCGTGCGACAGACTGCGTTGAATCTCGAAGGCCGCGGACCCGCTCGCCGAGTCCGCCCAGTCCGGCGCAGCGCGGCGTGGCCCAGGCGACCGCTTATCGGCCAGCACGCGTCGCAGCGCCGCGATCTTGGCGGCCGGCCAGTGCGTCAGGTTGACCAGGGTGCGGCTCTTGACCTTCCCGGCCGCGCGAAAGCTCTCGCGCAGCAGGATGGCCGGGGGGCGAGGGGCGATTCGGTACCGTGGCGACGTATACGCCGACGTGATATCACATACAACGGTCTATACAGGTCTATACAAGGCACATGAATAATAATTACATGCCTACGCATTGCGCCCCAAGACAGTTCCAGCTCCTTGTGGCACGATTACTTACCCGCTATTCAGTCCAGTAACTTCGGACTAGCGCGTGCTGGTTTGTAAGGAGCACGGCGGCGGAGCCAACGGCCCGGGTATCGAACGGCTGAGGACAACAAACAGAGTCGGCCCCGGCGCAGACGCACCGGGGCCGACGGATCGGCCGTAACGTAACAGCCTCGGACGGTCGGGCAGCCCAGGAGCCGGAGCTTGTGCCGGCTCCGCGGCGTGGGCCTAGCGGCGCCGACGCGCGAGGACGATGGATCCGACCACTAGCGCCAACCCGACGCCGGGCTCGGGAATGATCGTCCCGTCGATCGAGTAGCTGCACAGGATCGACGAGTTGGTCGTCGGCGGCGGACCATTCGTGTCGAACTTCGACCCGAAGTGCGTCGCCAACCCGGTCGGCGTTTGCGCGGGACTGCTCCCTTTCCAGTCATACCGGTCGCCCGTCGCCGTGCCGTACGCGACAATCCAGTAGACCGTGCTGGGCTGGAGCGTAAACGACCCGGATGGCGTGAAGTCGTAGTTCGCGACGCCCGACGGGTTGAACGAAGGGTTGTTGAGCGAGATCAGCGACACGCCCGGCAAACCGGCCACATCGCTCCAGAGCTCCACGATTGGCGTTACGTTGGCGCCGAACGTCTCCAGCCGTAGCGTCACGCGGTCGAGCGTGTAGCCGAGGCCGGTCGGCATCGTGAAGCCCATGCCCTTGTTGCGCAGATTGTCGAGGTCGGCGGATTGCGTGAGGTCATTTCCAGGCAGATTGGAAATGAGCGTGTCCGCTTGCACCGCCAGACTGCCGACGAGCGCCAAGGCAAACAGCGGCAGCACGAAACGAATTGGGAATCTCATCGGGGCACTCCTCCTCTTCCTTTCTCTCTTCCTCTGAACCACTCCACAAGACGCCAGCTCAGCCTCTCAACTTGGCCGAACTAACCCAGTAGAAAGTCTACCGCGGATGCCTGGCGCGTGTCAAGGGATTCTCCAGCCGTGCAGCGATTCCGCAGATCCGCGCGGAAAGCTTGATCTGGCCGGGACTTACGGCAGCCGTGCAGGGTGAGCAGCTTCGCGAGGGGGTTTTGATGGTCGCGGGGGGTGCGCGCACCCGGCAGGCCCAGGCGGTGTGGCGGATCAAAGCGGTGCGCGGGGCGCGGCCAGCGCGTGGCCGGCGTACAGTTCGGCGGTGACCAGACGGGCGATGTGTCGGCGGCCGGCGGCCCGGCGTGCCAGCGGGTGACCAGTTCGTTGAGGCCCGCGTTCTCAATGGCCCCGCGGGCGTGCCCAAGTTGCGCAACCGCACCGGTCGAGGCCCGCTTCCCAGCCGAGCCGTGACACGCGCCCCGCAAAGCGCGGCCGACCCAGATCGGGGTGCCAGAAGCGCGCCCCGGCCGGCGGCCCGCGGCGACCTGCATGAGCGGGCCGTGCGCGGCGTCCAATCAACATGGAACTGGGGGCTGCGGGCCGTGAGTCGTGCCGTGCGGCGGCGGCTGACACAGCTTGAACGCCATGATCATCTGGCTGCCGGCGATCGGATACTCCATGCGCAGGCGGAAGCACCGAAACCGCGCGGGCGACCAGTCCAACCGACCAAACACGTGCGCGAGCATCTCCGCGTAGCGGGGTACGTCGCGAAGCTCAAGCGCGGCGAGCCCCGGCGGCATGATCTCGATCCGCTCGACCAGCTCCAGCCGATCCGTGGCCCGTTCGCTCAGCTCCTCATCCTTCACCAAGCCGCGCGCGCCGAGCCGGTAGGTGAAAAGCTGCGGCACGGACCCGCTCCAGACATCCTCGTGCAACAGGGCATCCAGCAGCAGCACGCGCGTGGGGATCCCGACGAGCACGCCGAGCGTCTCGACATCCTGGCCGGGAGCCGCATAAAGCTGATTGCTGGCGACGTGCCGCTGGGCAAAGTAGAACGTGCAGGCCCCGTGACGGCCGAGTTGCAGGGGCTTCGGACGGTACTGCCACACGCCGTCGATCTCGCGCTGCTCGTAATCCGGCAGCGGGTGACTACAAAACTGGGTGAGCGCGAATGCGGACCGGCCGGGTGGGAGTACATCGGCATCGAGCGCTGCGGGTGTCCAGGGTTCGGCTTCCGGGGCGAGCGCGCGGGACGCGGAGGCGTACGTGTTCGGCAGCGGGACCCCCGCTCGAAGCCGGCGCCAGCCCGTGAAGCCATGAACGATTACGTTATCGGCCCGGCCGGGGGTAACACTCGGCTGAAGCAGATACGCACTGACTGAAACATCCGCCTCATACCCCAGTATCTGCCGCATCCCCTTGTATACATTGTACTTGCTCTCACGCTCCAGCTTCTGACGGGCGTCCGGGAGCCAGCCGGCCACCATCACTCGAAACGTCGAGTGGTCGCCGATCTCCCGCCTGATGAGTTCGTCGAACTTCGAAACCGCCGCCAGCGCGCGACTGTGCAAGTTGCCGTCTACCCGCCGCACAGCCGCGGCACATAGCATCCGCAACCCCTCGGGGCTTGGAATCTGGGCCGCGGCGGCGATGGGACTGGCTTCGCGAACCGCCCGGACGATGCGTGCGCTGAGGGACTTGTCCAGCCCCGTGGCCGTCGAGAGTACCGCGGGGCGGGGGTTGCCGTCGGTCAACGCGTCGAGGAGCGCGCGCAGCTCGGTGGTCAGGCAGCCGGTCACGGTGCAAACGCGCTCGCGCAGGTCGCCGTCGGGTGGCGGAAGACTGGCAGAGGATTCGTAGCCGGCAGAGGTCACTGCGTCTTGAGTATAGCACGCGCGGCGTGCCGGCGGCGAGCGTCGAGGGACAATTAGAGACAGATGTTGAAGCACTCTGAGATTTCTCTAAAAGACATTGACATGGCCGGAACCGCTTGGTATCGTGCGAATTGGGATCGGATCAGGCTGCCTGCCAGAGGCGAGCCCGAGTCGGTCAGCAAGGCTGTGCCCACCGCAACAGCGCCACTGGTGTCGGCGGGCAGAGGAGTGAGTCTTGTCGCGCGCGGGTGTACGCGCCGCGACCCTGGAGAGTTGGTTCCAATAGAGGATGAGGAGGCGGCGAATGAAGATGAGTCATGGTGCGGCGATTGTGTTGTGTGCGTGGGTGGTTGGCTTTTCGGTGCTGCCGGCATTGGGCAGCTCAATCCTGATCGCATCGGATGTGCAGGCGGATCAGCTTGTGTCGCTCGATCCGACGACCGGCGCCAAGACGGTGATTGGCCCGCTGGCCGATGACATTGTGGCGGGGCTCGGATACGACGCGGTGCATGACATCCTGTACGCGTCGTCGACCTGGACGTCCGGCGGGCGAAACCTGCTGCGGGTGGACTATAACACCGGCGCGGTGACGATCATCGGCCCGCTCGGCCAGGGCGGCATGCACGGGCTCGAGTACAACCCGGCCCGCGACATCCTCTACGGAATCACCACGATTTACAGCAACAAACTCTGGCAGATCAACGTCGCGACCGGCGCGGCGATCGAAATCGGCACGCACGGCATCAACGGGCTGTCCGGCCTCGCGTACGACTACGTGAACGACATCATGTACGCGGGGGACAGCATGAATAAGCAGTTGTTCACCATCAACCTCGACACCGGGGCGGCGACGCTCGTCGGCCCCTTCAACGGCCCGACGGGTAACCGGATCGGTAACGGCCTGGCGTGGGATCCGGAGTTCGGCCTCCTGGCGACCGACACCCACGCGGATACCGCATACAACGACGAGTTGTACAGTATTGACGTGATGACCGGCCAAGCCACCCTGATCGGCGCCACCGGCACCGGGAACGCACTGGGGCTGGCATTCGTGCCGGAGCCGACCAGTCTCGCCCTGTTGGGCTGCGGGTTGCTGATCGCGATCCGACGGCGGTAACCCCCCGACGCTCGCCCTGCCGCGGCACCGCCGCTCCTCCATCGGCCTGGCCGCAGCCGGGGATTAATGGCCCACCCCGGTCGCTCGTCGAAGGCGACCGGGGTGGGCGTCCCGCGTTCTGCACGGCGTTGGGTTGACGCAGCGACTTACGAGCAGGTGTTCCGTCGACCGCTGTCGGCGTTGCTGAAGCCCGTGCTGCCGCAGTCATTGGTGGCTTTCAGCTTGTACCAGTAGGTCGTGCCCGGCGTCGCGGTTGTGTCGTCGTACGGGCTGGCGGTGTCGGTCCCGATTTGCGTATACGTGCCGTACTGGCTGGTGCTGCGCCAGACGGTGTAGCCCGTGGCATCGCCGACGCCCGTCCACGTCACGCGCACTTTGTCACAGTACGTGCTGTCGGATGCCGCGACGTTGCTGGGGGCCTGGAACGGGACGTTCTTGCGGCTGCCGTAGTCAGACGGGCATTGTAACCCGCTGGGGCCGCACTGATTGGTGGCCTCGACCTTGTAGCAGTAGGACACACCCGGCGACGCCGTGTAATCGTCGTAGGGGCTGGCCGTGTCCGTGCCCAGCAGCGTGTACGTGCCGTACATCGACGTGCTGCGATGGACGCGGTAGCCGGTGGCGCCGCTGACCGCGTTCCACGAGACGCGGACGAAGCTGCACGACGTGCCGTCGCTCGCCGCCGTGCCGCTCGGCTTGGCGGGTGCCGGGCAGGAAACCCACTGGGCGGCGGCGTTGTCCTGCGTGTCCAGCGAACGCTTCTTGGTCTCGCCACTGGACGAGAAGCCGTACATCGTCTTCTCGGAATCCGCGCTGCCGTAGAGGTCTTTGAGGCCGATGCTGCCGTGGCCGATTTCGTGGGTGAGGATGTTCTGGATGTCCATGCGGCCGCTGGCCCCGCTGTTGCTCCAGGTGTAATCCTGCCCGTTCAACTCGATATCAAACTCGTCGATGAACCCGTCGGTGGTCCAGGTGAAGCAGGTGGCGATAGCGTTCGAGCCGTTGGCCCAGTTGTTCTCGATCCAGGACACGACGTTTGTGAAATCGCGGGTATGCACCGTGAGCGTCGTGAGGCCGTACACCCAGTAGTGGTCGATGATGCAGTTCGCGACCGCGTCCCACGTCTCGAACGCCGACCGCACCGCCGTGAATTCGTCCGTGTTGCTCACGTCGGGCGTGCCGTTCTGGTTGATGGAGTACGACATGCCGGCCTGGGACAAGCCGGGCCAGCGCCGCCCGCTGTAGCCCCAATCCACGGTGAACGCCGGCCTGTTGGACCAGGTGCCGTTCTTGTAGACCGCGACATCCTGCGAGCTGGCCTTCACGGGGACGTAGCACTGAATCTGGACATTCGTCCACGACACGATCAGCGCATCGTCGCACACGTAGTCTGCCGTGCCGCCGCCGTTGCTCTTGTAGTAGAAATAAACGTGGTCGTTGGTGCCCTGCCCCCAGAAGTTTGTGCCGGTGATGGTCACCAGGCTGCCGGCGGGCCCGGCGCTGCCCACACCGGCGGGGGCGTGCGTTGGGCTGACGCTCGTGATGCTCGGCGTGGTGCCGCACGACAGACACCGCCAGCGCAGCGTCGAGCAGGTGCTGTTGTTCTGGCAGTTCCACTGACTTACCAGCATACGCACCGTCCCGGTGAAGGTCGCCGTCCATGTGACTTTCGCGTCATCGCCGCAGAAGTCGTCGCTGTACGCGTAAAGTGTCGTACCACCCTGGTTCCAGAGGCTCAGCTCGCCGTCGAACGAGCAGCTTCCGCCGTCCGCGGAGCACTGCGACCATTCGTAGGCGTTGCCGCGCGTGACGCTGTAATAGGCGTACTCACCGCCGTAGATGCACGTGCTGACGGTCGTCCACGACGATGAGGTCGTTGAGAACGTCCCGGTCGGATAGTTGCTGTTGAAATTGCTACAGCCGACGGTCTCCGGCGCGCCGTGGCCGTCGCTCTTGTCCGGCGGCAAGTCCTCAAACCGCACGGGCGTATGCCCCAGACTGACCATGACGGCCTCCAGCTCCGCGACCGGGTCCTGCTCCGGGTCGAGGTACGTGATTACGCCCTGCGCGATGCCTTCGCCCTTGTCGGCCGGGGCGCCGGCCTCAGCGCGGGCGATCCCGATGGCCGGCCGGAGGGTCAGCTTGCCCTGGTCACGCCCGCAGACGATCAGGCGGCCGTCCGGCGTCCACTCCGTGAAGACCAGCACCTGCTCGCCGAAGTTGAACGTGGGCGCGGGCTCGACGGTCAGCGTGTGCTCGCCGATCGTGCCGCCCGCTTCGGTCAGGACCAGCACGCCCGCCGGGTCGGCGACGTTGCCCTTGAAGTCTTCTTCGACGCGGATCTCGATGTCCGTGTAGATGGCGGTTCCCTCGGCGTTCCAGAACGACTCCACCCGCGTCACCGTGCCGAGGACGGCGTGTGCGCAGCGCCGGGCCAGGTCGGCCCAGGCGCCGGCGTAGTTCTCACCACTGGGCGCTGGCCCTTCCGACCAGTCTGGATCCTCGGTTCGTGGGTCAGTCGAATCCGATTCGTGCGGCGCGTCAGCGTCCGCCCTCCAGCCGGACGCCGTCCCGACCGGCGGCGGGTTTCCCTGCCCAAGTGAACTCGCGCCCATTCCCAGCAGCGCCGCAGCCGCGGCGACCAGCAGCCGAGTACGGAGGTTTGCAATCGCGAACATGACACGTCTCCTTTTCGTGGGGCCGGCAGGCGGCTCGCCAGAACCGGGTTGCCGTTGACGGCCCGTCACCATCTGAAACGACGCCGGGGCCGTCAGACGACGCGGACCCGATCACGTTCCGGAACCCCCTGGGGCGCCGGTCGTGGGTCGCGCGCTGGCGCTGCGAGGTTGGTCAGCGCGCCGCACTCCACACGTGCCCGTCGGTCTGGGCAAACCTCCGGCGCGGGAATAGGATGTCGAAAAGGACGCTTCCACCAGCGAGCCTGCGCTCGAGCCCGCGATTGAGGAACCCCGCCATGCGCTGTTCATGCCGCGTACTTGAAATCACACTCCTCGGTTTCGCGTTGGTCGCAACGGGCGCCGCCCAGGATGCGCCCACCAGCCGCCCGGGCACCGCCGCACGCCTCGAACTCAGTACGCTCGAATGGAACTTCGGTGAGGTCTGGCAGGGCCAGCCGCTCACCGTCGAAGTCGCCGTCAGGAACGTCGGTGACGCGCCGCTGGAATTCGTCGAGGTGAAGAGCTCCTGCGGTTGCACCGTGCCCACCAAGCCGCGCAGCCCGCTGTTGCCCGGCGAAAGCGCTACGCTGACGATTTCGTACGACTCGAAGAAACGGGTCGGCGCCGCGCAGCAATCGGTGACCATCATCTCGAATGACGCGGTGCGACCGAACGTCTCGTTCCAGGTGCGCGGCACGGTCAAGCCGGTGTACGAGGTGGACCCGAAAGAAGGTCTCGTTTTCGGGCAGCTCTTCGAGAGCGCCGCATCCACACGCACGGTGCGCATCATCAACAAGTACCAGGATCCGCTGACCCTGCGCCTGAAGGAACCCGCCGAGAGCGGTCCGTACCGCCTCGAGCTGAACGAGGTCGAACCGGGACAGCGCTGGGAGCTGACCGCCCGCACCACGCCGCCCCTGCCGGTCGGACGCTTCAGCACCACCGTGGCGCTGGAGACCGGACTGGAGCTGATGCCGGAAATCGGCACGCTCGTCTACGGGTTTGTGCAGGCGCCCGTGAGCGTCCGACCCTCCAAGCTCTACCTGCCGAAGAACTCGGTCACCGAGATCAAACGCACCGTCTGGGTCGCCCACGCACCAGACCACCCCCTCGAAATCACCGGCGTGAAGGCGACGGACGAGTCCATCAAGGTTGAACTGGGTTCCACGACGCGCAAGGCGGATGGGGAACCCCCCGCCGAGCTCCAGGTGATCGTCACCCTGCCGCCCGGCGATCGCATCGCCCCGGATACGCAGCCGCTCGTCGAAATCACAACCAATTCGCCCAACGAAGCCTATCGGACGCTGACGGTACCGGTGCAGCTCATCGACGCGCCTCGCGGCGTCGTAAGCGAGAACCCGGTTACCCTCGGCCGCGACCAGCCCACCACCGCCCCAAGCCGGTCCGTTGAAATCCCAACCACACAGGGTCAATCGCAACGCGGCGAGCGAAACCCGTGATCGGTTGCGCTTGACTGAACTGAATTGAATAGACCGAATTGACCGCCAGTGCGCGCCGGGACGTTTCCGCGGCGATATTATGGGCCGTCAGGGAAAACAGTCGAACTTTGCGCTAATTCTCCTTGCCGCGCGCACGGTCATTGGGTATACTTTCCTCGGCTCCCCTACATAGCCCCGTCCGGGCGAACAGTTGGCTCCCACCCACCGGACGGTTGGCTCCGTGGATTATGTAACGGAACGCGCTGTGCGCTCTCGGAGTGCATTGGCCGTTGCCGCTGGATCGCGCTGGGGCGACTGGGTCGCCGTCAGTGCAGCGCTGGAGCTTTGTGTATTACCGGATGGGAGAGACGATGGTTCCCAGTAGTTCGATGATGATGACGCTTGGGCGGCTGCTGAAGCTGCGACCGCAGGTGAAGCTGCCGGCCGCCAGCCTGATGCAGTCGCTTCCGCCGCAAGACCTCAAGGTTCTGCGGCGTCTGCTGACCGAGCCGGCTGAGTACGTCACCAACGAGGCGTTTGACCGCCCGGACGCGGACCAGCTTGTCCGGCGTTCCCTGTGGGTCTCCGATCGAACCGAATCAAACGACGACAGTGGCCGTTTCGGGCTGGACGATTTCGTTAAC
>CAYMXT010000093.1:13810-14831 GCA_964394415.1 uncultured Planctomycetales bacterium | reverse complement strand
GTTCGGCCTGGGGCGCCGGCGCCCGGGGCGCGGCCGGCTTGGCCGGGGGAGGGGCTGGTTCACGGCGCTCCGGCGTCCGCGCGGCGCGCACCGGTGGTGCCGCGCGCGCCGGCGGCGGCTCCACGCACAGCGGGGGCGATGACGCCGCGGGCGCGGGTGGGGCTTCCGGCGGAGGCATGACCTTGGCCACCGGCGTCGCGGCGGCCGGAAATGGCGGCGGCGCGACTGGCGGAAAGCGGATCACAACTGCGTCCGGCGTCTCCTCGACCTCCGCTTGGGGAGAGAGTGGTTCAATTCCGAGCTTGGATCGCCGGGTGGTCGTGTCGCCAGATGGCGCGGCGTTCTGCGGCGCGCCCGCCAGCGGCTTGCGAGCCGCCTTGTCGCGCCGCGGGCCCTTGCGCTGTTCCGCAGTGTGCTCCGTCGTGACGGTGTCCGCATCCGGCGGCGTCACTTGGTCGCCTGGCGTTTCAGCGTCGGCGTGGCGTTTGGTGGTCCGCCGTCCGTCGGCGCTCTTACGGCCGGTGTTGGCAGGGCGGGCAGTCTTCGGTTGCTTCTTCGGGGTCTTCTTGCTTGTCAAGTGCATTCCTCGTGTCACCCGCGGGCCCGAAACTGGGGCCGACGGGTTCAATGTCCCAGCGGACGGCCACGCGCCGGACAACCATACTGTAGGTGTCGGGGGACAGTCCCAGGGCGGTGATAACTTCGGCGGGGCGCGTGGTGCGCTGCTGCACGAAGCGCAGCTCCATCCACAACATAGCGCCCCGCAATTCCAGCTTTTCGATATACGGTCGAATGTCAAAAGGTCGCGCGGGTTTACCCGGGCCGCAGTCGCGCGGCACGACCGCCGTGGCGGAGTTCAGCAGCGCGCTGACGTGGTCGCCGGCCTCGCGGAGATCGTCGGGTTCCAACTCAAGTTCATACGTCGCCGCGCAGGGATGCGGCGTGCCGGTCGGCAGCGGCAGGACGACCGCGCGCAGTTGACAGTCGGGCGGCAGTTGCGCCGCCAGCCGGTCAAACAGCT
>CAYMXT010000093.1:12135-13800 GCA_964394415.1 uncultured Planctomycetales bacterium | reverse complement strand
CCCGGGGGCGGCGACCACAGTGCGACCAGCGCGATCTGGTCGTACGCGGCGCAGCCGAGGTTGCGTGGCAGCGGCACCGTGAGCCGCGGACGCGGGTTGAAGCCCTGCGAGTACGCCAGCGGCCAGCCGGCCCGCACCAGGGCGCGCTGGAGCATGCGCAGCTCGTCGTGGTGCGCCAGGTAGCGCAGCTCGCCGACGAGGTCGTAGCGCAGCAGCGCGCCGCACGGCCGGGCCGTGGGGCCGGGGCCGATCGGCGACTGGGCCGGTACCGTCGCTTGCGCCGGGGCGCTCACGCGTCATCCTCCGGTTCGAGCCGGCGGTTCTCGTCGCGCAGGAAATTCAGCACCTGTCGGTCGGAGTCGAAGCGCAGCACCGTCCGTGCCAGCTTCTGGCAGTGGGCGTTGTTCGCGCTGCGGATGAGACGCTTGATGACCGGGATGTCCTTCGGGGCCATCGAAAGCCGCCGCAACCCCAGCCCGAGCAAAAGCTGTGTGTACAGCGCCATGCTGGCCATTTCGCCGCAGAGCGTCACCTCGACCGGGCGCCCGCTGCTCCGCCGCACGATCTGGTGGATCAGCTTCAGGACGGCGGGGTTGTGCGCGGCGAACAGGTGCGCGACGCGCTCGTTGCCGCGGTCCACCGCCAGCGTGTACTGCGTGAGGTCGTTCGTGCCGATGCTCAGGAACTTCGCCTCGCGCACGAACGCGCGCGTCAGCAGCGCGGCGGCGGGGGTCTCGACCATCATGCCGACCGGGACATCGCGGCGGAAGGGGACCCCTTCCTCGTCCAGGTCTTCCATGACGTCCGCCAGCGCGGCCTTGGCCTGGCGCAGCTCCATGAGCGTGGCGATCATGGGAAACATGATCCGCAAATCGCCCTCGGCGGAGGCCCGCAGGATGGCGCGCAGGTGGGTCTTGAACAAGTCGAGGTGCAGGAGGCAGTAGCGCAGCGAGCGCAGCCCGAGCACGGGGTTGTGTTCGTGCGTCGCCCCGAGCACCGGCGCGAGCTTGTCGGCCCCCAGGTCGATCGTGCGGACGACGACCGGCTTGCCGTCGAGCGCGCGGACCACCGTGCGGAAGGCCTCGTACTGCTCTTCCTCCGAGGGGATGCGCTGGCTGCCCAGGAACAACAGCTCGGTGCGGTAAAGGCCGACGCCCTCGGCGCCGTATTCCAATGCCTCGGCGGCTTCTTCCGGGACTTCGATGTTGGCCAGGAGCTGCACCGTGACGCCATCACGCGTGATGGCGGGCTCGTCGCGCAAGCTGCGCAGGCGCTCCTCGAGACGGTGGTCGTCGCGTTGGCGCTGCTGATAGCGCCGCTGGGCTTCGTCATCGGGATTGGCGACGACAATTCCATGCGTGCCATCGACGATCAGCAGCTCGCCGCCCGAGACGTCGGACGTGATGTCGTTGAGGGCGACGACCGCCGGGATGCCCAACATGCGGGCGATGATCGCCATGTGCGACGTTTGCCCGCCAACGTTGATCGCGAAGCCCAGAATGTGCCGGCGATCGAGCGAAACGGCCTGCGAAGGCGTGATGTCGTTGGCGACGATGATGACCGGCGCGCTCAACCGCGTCATGTCCTCGCGCGTCCGGCCGAGAATGTGCCGCAGCACCCGCCGCTCGATGTCCGCCAGGTCGCGCGCCCGCTCCTTCAGATACG
>CAYMXT010000093.1:0-12125 GCA_964394415.1 uncultured Planctomycetales bacterium | reverse complement strand
GCCGAACGCATACGCGGCGGTGAAACGGCGGCGCTCAATCAGCTCGGCCACGCTTTCACGCAGCTTGGGGTCGGCGATGAATTGCTCGTGGAAGGCGAAGATGACGGCCGTCTTGTCGCCCAGCTTGCGCGCCGCGGCCAGCCGCAGCTCGCCGACTTCCTGGCGCGCAGCCGACAAGGCCGCATCCAGATTGCGGAGCTGGTCCGCGACCTGCGCGGGGTCCACGGTCCGGTGTGGAATGCGGTATTCCTCGGTGTCCAACACCAAGGCCGGACCAATCGCCACCCCGGGGGCGGCGTTGATGCCCTTTTTTGTAATCATCGGCCGCGTGTTCCGCGGCGTCGGCGGCGGGCCGGATTTCGGCCGCCGCGTCATGCCGTTGGGCTAGCTACATCTCGCCAAAGCCGGATTCCACGAGTTCGACGAGCGCCCGGACCAGGTCTTCGGCATCCGTACCATCGGCGACCACGCGCACCTTCGCCCCCTGCGTGGCCACGAGCATGAGCATTTCCATGGGGCTGCGGCCGTCCGCCGAGCGGTCCGCGCAGCGCACTGTGACGCCCGCCTTGTAGCGCTGCGCGATGTCGACGAACTGCATGATCGGGCGGAAGTGCAAGCCCTCCTTGTTGGGAACGATGACTTCTCGCTCGATTGCCACGCGCTCGCCGCCCTCGTGTCGATAGTACGTTGCCGACTACGCCGCTGGGGCTTTCTCGTCGGCCTCCACCAATAAGTCGTAAATCTTCTCCGTCTGATCGGCCTGCCGCAGGAACTTGCGAAACTGCTCCTGCTGCAAATGCCGGAATACCAGGTCCATCGCCCGCAGATGCTCTTCCGGCTGTTCCGCGGGGCTGACAATCAGAAACACCGTGAACACGGGCTGGCCATCGAGTGAGCCAAAGTCGATCCCGCGGCTGCTGCGCCCCACGGCGGCGACGATGCGGGTCAGCCCTTCGACTTTCACGTGCGGCACCGCCACGCCTTTGCCAAAGCCCGTCGTGCCGCGCGTCCGCTCGCGCGTGATGATCAGGCGGGCCACCGCGTCCGCCGCGTCCGCCGCGAGCGATCCGGCCGCCGCCAGCACCTCCACCAGCTCGCGGATGACCCCGTTTCGATCCCGCGCAACGAGGTCTGGAATGATCGAATTCGAGGCGATCAGGTCGATCAACTTCATCCCAGGTCTCCAGACGGCGGGGTGCGTCCGGGGTTATTCCGGCGCCCGCTCTTCCGGTTCGTGCGGCGGGTGCTTGCGGTTGCGGTGCTTTTCCTTATAACGACGCAGACGCTCCTCAATCTTGTCAACCAGCAGGTCGATGGCCGCGTACGCGTCCTCGTGTTCCACGCTGGCGACAAACGGGGGCGCCCCGGCGGACCGCACAATGATCTCCGCCGTGTGGTTCCCATCGTGTCCGTCCAGGATGACCTCGATGGCTTGCACGCGGTCGAGGAAGCGGGGCAGACGCTCGGCCTTCTCCGTGCAGTGCTGCCGCAGGGCGTCGCTAACGCCCATGTGTCGGCCAGTGACCGTTACCTGCATGGTACCCTCATCTTACACGCACATCGCAAACCGGTTGGTCGCCGGCGGAACCGCGCGCGGCGGCGGGCTCACTTGCGCGGGCTACCGCCGGACGGCGCGACGAAACCACCCACCGTCGGCCGGGCGCGCCGGACACAACTCGCTGCCAGTGTTCCACAACTGCGGCGGAATGTAGCCGATGCGACCGGCAGGCGTCAAGCCGCACCGGCCGACGGTCCCACGGTTACCCCGCCAGTCGCGTGGAATCGCGCTCGATCAAGCGCGGCGGTACCAGCACCTGCTGCGGTGCGTCCAAGCGGGTCTTGGCGATGCGCTGGAGGGCGGTTTCCATCGCGCGGCGTCCCAGCTCCTCGCAGCCAAAGTCCATGGTCGTCAACGCCGGAGTCACCCGTTCCCCAAGCGGCTCGTTGCCCTGCCCCATAATCGCGACATCGCGGCCGGGCACGCGGCCGGTGCGGTGACAAAGCAACATGATCTCGATCGCCAACGCATCCGAGGTGGCGGCGATAACCCGCGCTCCGCCGACGCGGTCGCGGATCGCTGCCAGCCGGTCCGTCCCGCGCGCGTGCGACGGCGGCGCGGAGACGATGAGTGTCTGTGGATCGGCCCCGGCGTTGCGGCCAACCTCCTCAAAGCCGGCGCGGACCCCGGCGGCACCGGGGGCATCCGCCTCGTGGACGTAAAGCACCGCGCGGGCGTCGTTTCGCGCGGTTCGCAGCAGGTGGCGGGCCGTCAGCCGGCCGGCCTCGGCGTAGTCCGGCACATACGCATCGCAGACGGTTGCGTCCAGCGAGGTACATGCGATAATCGGCCGCTCGGGGGCGATTTCGCTGAAACGGCGCAGCGCGCTGGCCGAGAGCGGGGTCGCCAGCAGCACGCCATCGACGCGCTCATTGACCATGTTCGCGAGCTGCTCGACTTGCTGGTCCCCGTCCGGACCGAGCTCGGTCACATGGACCATGTAGCGCGCTTCGCGGGCGTACTCCAGCACGCCGCGCAGCAAGTTCGCCATCCCGCTGCATCGCAGACTGTCGACGACGACCGCGACCGCGTAGCGTCGTCCGGTGGCGAGCGAGCGGGCGGCGTGACTCGGTACGTATTTCAGCTCGCGGCAGGCACTCAGCACGCGCTGTTTCGTCTGCTGGCTGATGTCTGCCCGGTCATTGAGGGCTCGCGAAACTGTTCCACGCGAAAGCCCCGTCTGCCGGCTGATGTCTTCGATGGTGACCTTGGCCATGGCCCTATCCCGCCTGGCGGGGGTATCCGCGCGGAACCCGGAATCCCGCCGTGGCGAAGATCAGGTTGAGCTGCGTCCGCGCCACAGCATTCTACCACACCGGCGGCCGGGTTCAATAAGGTCGGATAATTTTTTCTGAAATCTGAGCACGAAGTGACGCGAGTCACCGTGTGCCAAAAAGCTCCGCCAGTAGCTCCGGAGCGTCCTGAATGCCGATCGGTGCGAAGTCCTGGTCGGGGGATGGGGCCAGCGGTGCGTCGTCGGCAAAATCAAGCGCAGCACTCCCGACGGCGCTCTTCGTCGCGGTCATGATGTCGTCCGGGAAGTCTTGCGCGGTTTCGCGCAGGCCGCACATCAAGCCAATCTGATGCAGGACCGCGTTTCCGATCGTCAGCCCCAGTTCGCCGTCCGCCTGCGCGGCGTACGTTGGGTCATCGAGCAACGCGCCGACGACCACGAGCGCGCGCCCGCTCAGCGTTTCGCCGCGCGGGTCGATGTAGTCCGGCATCCCCCAGAAGTAGAGGTCGTCCGCATCGAGCACGCCGTTGAGATCGCGATCCGTGATGTCCGCCTCCAGGATGGCGGACTCAACATCAAAGTAGATCGTGAGCCGCGGGTCGGCGCCCGAAGCCGGGGCGTCTTCGCTGACAGTGAATCCGTACGGTGCTAGCAGATCCTCGACACGGGCCAGAATCGCCGTGCGCACGGTGGCGACAGAAACATCGCTGCGCCCTGGGATCGTGAACGCATCCAAGTCGATGGGGGCCGAGCGGGCGAACGCCAGGTTCTCTGCACCGTCGAAGTTCAGGTGGACGTATTGCGTGCGCGGTTCCGACGAGTCGGAGAAGCCGCGCTGGATCGTGACGTTGACGCTCGGCGCGAGCTCGCCGCCCATGCCGTCGAGCACGACATAGTAGTTAGGACTGTCGTGCCCGATGACGAGGCGTGAGTTGGGAGTGAACAGCACGCGATCGGACTCGTACCAGGCGTACATATGCTCCTGGGCATCGAGGATGAGCAGGCTTGAGCCAACGCCCGTTCCAAACCCGACGATCGACGTGATCGCGAGTGGATTCAGCCCGCGCTGGTCGTACACGTCGCCGTAGCCCGGCAGGTTCAGGAAGCTGATGAACAGCCGGTCGCCGACGCTCAGCTCTCCGAGGCTGAAAATCTGCCGCGACTTGGTGGGCGGCAGGACGACCGTCGCGAGATCGTATTGGATCGAGTCGGTCACCGTCACTTCCAACGGGACGCTGGGCAGATTCGTGTCGTCGAGATTGGTCACGAACGTCGGCACGACGCGGATGCTGGGCGTGGCGTACGTGCGGACCGGGTCCAACTGCTCGGTGTCGATCTCCGCCCACAGGTAGTACGTGCGTCCCTCGGTGCTCGTCTGGAGGTTGCTCGGAAGTTGCAGCGCCGTCGGCAGCGTGAGGTTCAAATCGTTGCCCTGCGCGGGACTCGCGTCCAGTTGGATGTCGTTGTAAGCGCCCACGGCGGTCAACACCGTCTTCGCGTCCGGCGAGAACGCGGCCGCCGCGATGGGCGAAACACACGGCACGTGAGTCCGCACCTTCTCGCCAGTTTCACGCCGCCAGAGAATCGCGCTGCCATCGTCGCTGCCGGTGATGATCTGGGCGCCGTCCGGCGAATAGCCGACCGTGTTCACCGCCGCGGTGTGCCCGCTGAACGTGCGAACTTCGCCGCCCGTCACGGTGTTCCAGGTCTTGGCGGTCTTGTCGCTGCTACCGGTCAGCACAGTCGCGCCGTCCGGGGCCACCGCGACCGCCAGCACCGCGGCGGTGTGCCCGGCGATCTGCACGCCGTTGTTGGAAACCGGTCCGAATTCCTGGGCCAACTGGCCATTCACCGTGCTCCAAAGCCGGGCGTATTGGTCCGAGCTGCCGGTCAGCACCCGCGACTGGGCGGCCGGTGCAAACGCGACCGACGTGACCGCGGCGCCGCCATGGTCCAACGTGAACAGGCTTGCGGCGTCGGACACGCGATAGAGGGTCGCCCGGCCGGAGTTGTCACCGGTGAGGAGCTGGGTTCCGTCCGGCGAGAACGCAACCGCGTTTACCGCGGCGGGCTGCGTGGGAAACTGCCGCGTTGCGGTGGCCGTGCCGTTGGCGTCGATGTCGCGGACGACGACGCTGCCGTCGCGGTAGCCCGCGGCGACGCTGGTGCCGGCCGGGTGCCACGCAACCGATTGCACGGCGCTGCCGTTCCACGTGTTGCCGGTGGACGAACCGCTGCCGGTGGTCAGGTCATAGCGCCGCACTGTGCCGTCGTCGCCGCCGGTGAGCAGCAGCCGGCTATCGCCCGAGAAGGCCGCGGCGCGGATGCGTTCCTCGCCGTCCCCCAGGCGGCGCAGCTCCAGCCCCGTACTGCCGTCAAAGAGCACCGTCATCGCGCCGCACATGTCTCGGTCGCCGTCGAGACCCGCGCGGACGCGCCGCGGCACGCCCGGCTCAATCGTGTAGACGACATGCGTCCACAGCGGCGACGCCAGCGACAGCACCAGGTTTTTCACGTTCGCGGGTGGACTGCGGAACGTGATCGTCGGCTGCGGAATGCCGACCTCGATGATCTTGTCCGCGGTGCCGGTCACGCCGACTGCGTCAGTCACGGTCAGGCGGACGCGATATGTGCCGGCGGTGGCAAAGGTGTGGTCGATCGTCGAGAGCAGCTCGCGCGACCCGTCGCCGAAGTCCCAGCGATAGAGCAGCTTCTCGCCTTCCTTGGCGTCGGGATCGTAGGCCGCGGTTGCGTCGAAGCTGAACGTGGCGGGGGCGTTGTCGGCGTTCGTCACGTTCGCGACGCCGTTGAACGTGACTGTGAAGCGCGCCACCGGCCGCTGCGTGACGCTGAGGAGCAGCGTCTTGGTAGCACTGTCGCCCCGGTCGTCCGTGAGCGTGAGGCGGACCGTGAAAGTGCCGGTCGTCGTGTATGTGTGCGTGGGCGAAATCTCGGCGCTCGTGGCCCCGTCGCCGAAATCCCATAACCGTTCGGTGATGAAGCCGTTATCGGAACTTCCCGACGAGCTGAACGAAACCACCAGCGGCGCAACCCCGCGCTGGATATCGGCCGTCATAACGACGGTGGGGGGCAGATTGAACCCGCTGGTTGTCGTCGTGCCGCCGTCCGTGCCGGTGAGCAAGCACCCGACCGGTTGAGTTTGCAGCACCAACAGCGGGATGGCCAGGCTCAAAAGAACCACAGATTGCGGGCGACGCATGCGATACTCCCTGGGACGCAGCCGCGTCTGTCTCGGCCCCGCCGAAGCCGCCCGGCGGCGGAACCCGTGCGCCCGCACGCTCGCGCAGCCCGTCAGGTGGGATAAGTATGAGCGACACAAGGAGTCGCATCAAGTGTGCCGACGGACTATAATGCCCCAGTTGGCGCGGCGATCGGGCCGGCCGCCACTGAGACGAGAACTATGAGGCACCAGGTCTCCATCTGCTGCGCCCTTTTCGGCGCGCTGGGTCTTGCACTGTTGGGCGGGTGTCCAACCGGCGTTAGTGACGACCTGGAGCGCGGGCCGTCCACAACGACCGGCAGCGGCTCTGGAACCAGCACGTCGGGCGGCTCGACCGGCGGTCAGTCTGTCGGTCCGTCGAACCCGGACAGCGCCGACAGCAACGCGCCTGCCGCCACGACCAGCGGTACGGGTGCGACGACCGTCGCCGGCGGGTCTACCGTGAGCACGCAGACGCTGTCCGACGCCCTGACCACGCGTTTCCCGCTCTGCCAGGAACCCGCCGAGGCCGCGTTCTGGCGTGCCGAAGTCCTGCGTCTGATCAACGACGAACGCCGGCGCAGCGGCCTGCGATCGCTCGCGCAGAATGGCACGCTAGAAGCACAGGCCGTGCAATACGCCTGCGAGCTGATCCAGTACGACTTCTTCGACCACGTGAATCCCCGCACGGGCACGCACCTGCGCGACCGCTCCGTCGAGTTCGGCTACGACTACTGGGTGATCGGCGAAAACCTCGCGGCGGGGCAGCGCTCGCCGGTCGAGGTCGTGCAGGCCTGGCTCGACAGCCCGTGTCACCGCGAGAACATCATGAACCCGGCGTTCACCGAGTTGGGCATCGGCGTCCGCGTGGGCGGGGACTACGGCTTCTACTGGGTCCAGGAGTTCGGCCGGCCATACGCCGCGGACCCGTATGCGGGGACGCCCTATCACGAGCCGGGCTGCACGCACTAGGGGGCCGCCAATCTCAATGGGGAGCATCGGCGTCTCGCCGGTGCGTTTCGAGCCGCGTTCGGGGCACATCGGCGCCTCGCCGGCGCGTTTTGGTGTGACCACGCTTTGTGGTGGACCGGCGATCCGTCGGGCGCAGGCCACAGGCGGAGCGCGCGGGCGCCTGCGGAACGAGCCCGGAGTCCCGGCGCGCCGGGATCGGGGCTCGTTTTCCGCTCCTTACGGTCGCTGTTCGTGGCCCGTCGCACGGGCCAGAGGCCCATGCTCCCCGGCGCTCGGGGCTCGTTTCCCGCTCGCTTACGCTTCGCGGCTCTGATTCGCGCCCTCACGGACGCGGTTCGGGGCCGGTCGCACGGGCCAGTGGCCCATGCTCCCCGGTATTTCGTTCTTTCTCTGTGCCTCTGTGCCTCTGTGGTGAATCGTCCGGACTACCGCCGCACCGCGGCGTCAACCAGGGCCCGAAACAGGGCCAGGTGCTCGCGGCGGTCGGTCAGGTTCTCCGGGTGCCACTGCACCGCGAGCAGAAACCGCCCGTCGCAATCCTCGTGCGCTTCAAGCACGCCATCCGGTGCAGACGCCGCCGGCCGCAGGCCCTGACCGGGGTACGCCGGATCGACCGCCTGATGGTGGCGACTGTTCACGTCCAGCTCGGTCGTACCGACGATCTCGGCCAGATGTGACGACGGCTCGATCCGCACCGGGTGAAACGCACCGCCGCGCGGGGCACGGTGCGGCGTCGGCGGCGAACGCGACACATCGTCGAGGTGCTGAATCAGCCGCCCGCCGCGCGCGACGTGGACCTGCTGGAAGCCCAGACAGATGGCCAGGATCGGAAGCGGCGTCGCGTACGGCGAGCGCTGGCGAAGCGTGTCAGCCCGTCGGAACAGGGCGAGGTCGAACGCATTGCGGCGCGGGTGGAGCGTGTGGGTTTCCCTGTGGGGGAGTTGACCGTAGCTCTGCGGATCGACATCCGGGCCGCCGGTGAACAGGAGCCCGTCCAGCCCGTGCAGAATCTCATCGAGGAGCGCATCGTCGAATTCCGGCGGCGGTGCCAGCGGCCGGGGCAGGCCGCCGGCGGCGTAGATGGCGTCGAAGTAGGGGGCCAGCAGCGTGAGCCGCTCGCAGCGCGGCTCGACGTTGGGGGCGACGTCGAACCCGGCGGTGATGCCGATGACGGGACGCATAGGCGGTCCTGCTGGGGGCCGTTGCAGACCTTCGACCCGTCGGTATAGTAACGCTCGACTGCGGCGCGGTCCCGGCTCGAGCGACGGGAACCACCACCTCACCCGAGAGCGAAAGGGCGTAGCGTGCATCCCTGGCGGCAGACGAATGGCAGGCTGATGCGGCGGCCGGCCGCCTGGCTGATCGGCGGTTGTCTAACCCTGCTGGTCCCCGCGGTCTGGGGACAGACCGAGCAACCGCCCGACGGCATGACGGTCCGGCGGGTCGAGATCAGCGGCCTTCAGGCGGTGTCCGAGGCGTACATTCGGCGGGTGCTCAAGACGCGGGAGGAGCAGCCGTTCTCGGGGACGCTGCTGGAGGACGACGTGCGCGAGCTGCTGCGAACGCGGAAGTTCCTGACCGCGTTCGCGACGACCGGCGTCGAGGAGGGGCAGGCCGTCGTCACGTTCACCGTTCAGGAGAAGCCCGCCCTCACGTCGGTCGAGCTGGAGGGCAACAAGCGGTTCACCGACGCCGAGCTGTTCGAGCTGACGCCCACGGCGGGGTCCGTGCTCGACTTGTACGAGATCAACCGGGCGAAAGAGGACATCCTCAACAAGTACAAGCAGAAGGGGTATTACTACGCGACGGTCGAGTTGGACGAGGTCGCCCTCCAGACCGAGAGCCGCGCAGTGTACAAGATCACGGAGGGGCCGCGCGTCAAAGTCCGCCAGATTCAATTCGACGGCAACCGGACGCTGAGTGCCCGGCGGCTGAAAACCCGCATCGAGACCAAGACGTACATCTGGATTTTCCGCACCGGCGCGCTGGACGAAGAGCAGGCCGAGCGCGACGCCCTGGCGGTGCAGAAGATTTACCGCGACGAGGGGTATCTCGACGCCCGTGTGGGTTACCGGCTGGATTTTGACGAAATCAAGCGTTCCGACCTAAACCTCGTGTTTGTTGTCGAGGAAGGGCCGCGCTACAAGATTCAGGAAATCGCGTTCCAGGGCAACGAGGTCTTCAACGAGAGCCGCCTGCGGGCCGCGCTGAAGCTCGCCCCCGGCAAGTTCGTCCGCGACGATGCCCTTCAGCTTGACATGAAGACCGTGCAGGACCTCTACGGCGAGATCGGCTACGTCGCCGCCCGCGTGGACACCCGCTACGACTACCTCGAAGAGCCGGGCCTCGTCATCCTGCGCTACGCGATCGAGGAGGGGCCGCAGTCGCGCGTCGGCCGCATCACCATCCGCGGCAACAAGCAGACCAAGGACGAGGTCATCCGCCGCGAGCTGCGCTACTACCCCGGCGAGTTCTACAACACTGTCGAGGCCCGCAAGGCCGAGCAGCGGCTGCGCGAGACCGGCCTGTTCAAGAACGAGAGCATCAAGATCACGCCGCTCGAAGATCTGGACGGTTCGCGCGAGTCGCTCGTCACGCTCGAAGAGACCGAGACGATCCAGTTCATCGTCGGCTTCGGCGTCAGCACCGACAACGGGATCACGGGCACCTTCAGCATCGAGAACCGCAACTTCGACCTGTTCGACTGGCCGCGGACCTGGGGCGAGTTCTTCCGCGGCCGGGCGTTCAAGGGCGACGGCCAGCGCTTCGCGATCGTCGCCGAGCCCGGCACCGAGGTGAACCGCTTCCGCATCAGCTTCACCGAGCCGTACCTGTTCGACCTGCCCATTCGCTACGACACGTCGGTGTACCTTTTCCAGCGCGGCCGCGACGGGTACTACGAACAGCGCCTGGGCTGGAGCAACAGCTTCAGCCGGCGGTTCACCGGCGGCCTGCTTGACGGCTGGGCGCTCGAGGGCTCCGTCCGCATCGAGCAGGTGGACGTGAAGGACGTGGACCCTCTCGCCGCCCGCGACATCCGCGAGGCCAAGGGTAACCACTTTCTGCCGACGGTCCGCGGCGCGATCGTCCGCGACACCACCGACAGCCGCATCTTCCCCACTGAGGGTTACCGCCTGAGCTTCGCCTGGGAACAGGCTCTCGGCGAGTATTCGTTCGCCAAACCGACGTTCAGCGCGGCGTGGTACAAGACCCTGCGTACGGACATTCTCGACCGCAAGAGCGTGCTGGCCGCGCGGGCCGACGTGGGCTACATCGTCGGCGACGCCCCGGTGTTCGAGCGCTACTACGCCGGAGGGTTCGGCTCGCTCCGCGGCTTCGCCTACCGCGGCATCTCGCCGCGGCACGGCATCAAGCACAACGCCACCGGCGGCGATTTCATCTTCCTGACCGGCGGCGAGTACTCCGTCCCGCTCTACGGCAAGATGTTCCGCGGGGTCACGTTCGTGGACATGGGCACGGTCGAGGAGGGGTTCACGCTCACGTCGTGGCGCGTCGCGGCCGGCTTCGGCCTGCGCGTGCAGATCGACTTTTTCGGCCCCGTGCCGATCGTGTTCGACTTCGGCTTCCCGCTCATCACCGGCGACCGCGACAACACGCAGATCTTCAACTTCGCCTTCGGGGCGTCGTTCTAAGGGTGCCTATCAGAACCCCGCACGCAAGTGCGGGGACAAGTGGCACGCCACTCGCGTGGCGGGTTCTGTGGGCGTGTCCAAGTCACCGCGCGCCACGTTCCCGGACGGGATTGGGTGTCTGACACGCGGGTAATGGGACGTAGAGTTTTTGCAAGCCCGGTAACCCCGCGCCACACGCCCGCCCGCTAACTTCCACCGCTCCGCAATTTCGCCGCCGCTGCTTTCGGACGATGGTTCGGTTGCGCCGACCGGTCCGGCCGCCCCGCGAACCACCTCCAGATTATCCAAAATTCTCGCTTGACTACACGGGGCGCGTTTTGATGACTACGGACGGTTCCTAGTTAGCCTGCGACTGCAAGGAGATGCCGGTATGGGTATGACAATTAGCAACCTGAGCACACTGTCCCTCCTGAACATCCTGAGCCGTACAACACAGGCCCAGGAAAACGTAATGAGCCGGATGTCAACGGGCAAGCGGATCAACCGCGGAGCGGATGATCCGGCCGGCTTGCTTTCGTTGACAAAGCTCAACTCGGAGATCACGGGGGTCACCGCCGCGCTGACCAGCAACCAGCGCACCGACACGGTCCTCGGCGTGGCGGACTCCGCCCTGGGCCAGGTCAGCAGCCTGCTCGAGGATATTCAGCGGCTGGCCAGCGAGACGGCCAACGACGCCGCGCTGACCTCGGAGGAGAAGGTCGCTAACCAGGCGCAGATCGACGATGCCCTGGCTTCGATCGACCGCATTGTCTCCAGCACGCAGTTCAACGGTCAGAAGCTGCTGGACGGCTCGCTGGGCATCAGTGTCAGTACCAACGCCAGCAAAATCAGCGACGTCAAGGTGTACAGCCGCAAGAGCGGCTCAACCGACACGTCGCTCAGCGTGAAGATGACGGCCGCCGCCTCGTACGCGGTCGCCAGCGCCGTGATGACGACCAGCGCCACCGCCGCCGTGAACTTCTCCGTGCAGGGCAAGACCGGCACGGCGGTGATCACCCTGGCTTCTGGCGACAAGATCTCGGCGGTCGCTTACAAGATCAACCAGACCAAGGCGCAGACCGGCTTGTCCGCCGCCTACAACACCTCGAACACCAACTTGCGCATCTACAGCACGGGCTACGGCTCCGATGCGTTCGTGCGCACCAAGCTGCTCGAAGGCAGCGGCGTCAGCGACAAGTACGACGCCGGTGCCGATGCCAAGGTCACCATCAACGGCCAGTCCGCCGCGGTCGACGGCAAGACCGTGTCGTTCATCAACAGCGGCACGTCGGTGACTTTCGAGATCGCCTCGGGCTTCGCCGTCAACGACACCGTGACATTGGCCGTCAAGGCCAACGGCGGCGCGACGTTCCAGCTCGGTACAACCTCGAGCACGCTCGCGACAATCGGCCTCGACGGCGTGTACACCGCCAATCTGGGCACCAAGACCGATGGGTACCTCAGCTCACTGGCCAGCGGGGCCACCAACACCGTGCTCAATAACCCGAG
>CAYMXT010000092.1:4165-14991 GCA_964394415.1 uncultured Planctomycetales bacterium | reverse complement strand
AGCGGCCCGCGCCTCGCGCAGCCGCGCCTAGCACTCGTAATTGTACGGAATGGGCGCGAGGTTGCCTGGTAGCGGCCCGCGCCTCGCGCGGCCGCGCCTGGGGCGGGCCGCTACGCACTGGGGCGAAACAGCCGAAGTGGAAACGGCGTTAGGCTATCGGCTTGTGAACGGGCAAGTCGTTACCCGCTGCCTTGCCCCAAGAGTGGCAGTGCCGGCCCGTTTTGATTGCCCGCCGGTGCTCGCGCCGGAGACAACACGGACTCCAACCGACCCAGCAGCGTCAACGGCGTGACCGCCTCGACGCGCACCCGCACCAGCGCACCGACCAGCGCCGGGTCGCCGTCGAAAACGGTGATGAGATCACCGGGCGTGCGGCCGGTGAGTTGACGGCGACTCTCACGCTCTGCCTTCTCAGAGTCGCCAACCGAACCCGCCGCGCGAGTGGCGGGCGGGCTGCCCCCGCACTTGCGTGCGGGGTTCGGATCGACACGCGCCGGCAGGGCCTGAGCCTCCTCAATCGCCAAGGCCTCGTTGGGCGTCTGCGTCACGTCGCGCTTGCCGAAACCCTCGACCAGGACTTCGACCGTCGCTCCGATCAACGTCCGCTTCTGCTGTAGGCCGATCTCGCTCTGCACCGCCAGCAACTCGTGGTTGCGGACCGCCTTGACCTCGATCGGAACGTCGTCCGCTTGGCCGCGGTCCGCCGCCGTGCCCGGCCGCGGCGAGTACTTGAACACGAACACGCTCTTGTACTGCACCCGCCGGACTAGCTCGATGGTTGCCTGAAAATCCGCGTCCGTCTCGCCGCAGAAGCCGACGATGAAGTCGCCGGCCAGGGCAATGTCGGGGACGTACCGGCGGGCGGCGTCCATCAGGCGCAGGTACTCCGCGACCGTGTAGCCGCGTTTCATCGCCTTGAGGATGCGGTCCGAGCCGCTCTGCGCGGGGATGTGCAGGTACGGGCAGAGGCGCGGGCAATCGCGCAGCACGCGGAAGATGTCCTCGTCCCAGTCGGCGGGGAAGTTGGTGACGAAGCGGAGGCGGTCGATGCCCTCCACCGCGTGAACGCGCTCCAGCAACTCCGCCAGCCGGACGGTCTGGCCGTTCTCCGGATAGCGGTACGAATTGACCGTCTGCCCCAGCAGCGTCACCTCGCGGCAGCCCCGCGCCGCCAGGTGCCGCACTTCTGCCACGATGTTCTCCGGCGGCCGGCTGCGCTCGGCCCCGCGCACGAACGGCACGACGCAGTACGTGCAGAACTTGTCGCAGCCGCGCTGCACGCGCACGTACGCCTGGAGCACGCGCTCGCCCACCGCCGCGGGCCGCGACTGGTCCAGCTCCTCGACGCTGTCGTACTCGAACGCCCGTTGAAGCACCGCCGTCCGGCGCGACCGGGAGCCGGCCAGGGCGGCGACCTGCTCGTGACGGTCCCACACGTCCTGGATCAGCCCCGGCAGGCGGTGCAGCTCGCCCGGTCCGCAGAGCAGATCGAGGTGCGGCGCGGCGACGAACAGATCTTCCTTCTGCCGTTCGGCCATGCAGCCGAGCACGCCGACGACCAGCTCCGGCCGGCGGCGTTTGACGGCCTTGAGATGGCCGAGGCGCGAGAGCACCTTGTCCTCGGCGTGCTGGCGGACGCTGCACGTATTGAACAGGACCACGTCGGCGTCACGGAGCGCTGTGGCTGGACGCAGCCCGAGCGCGCGAAGCTGGCCGTCGACGAGCTCGCTGTCGAGCACGTTCATCTGGCAGCCGAACGTCTCCAGGAAATACGTCGCCGGGCGCACGCGCATCCTCGGGGAGGCACATTGTCGGGTCCATTGTAGCGGACGGCCGACGCGCGGATCGGTCTTCACGAAGCCAGCGATCGTCGGCGATTGGGGGATTTCCTGACCAGGGTAATCGCGTGCGTTGGGAGTCTTGCGCTTGATTCTGACGGGCGCGCAACTACCCTTGAAAGTGGACCGAAGGAGTCCCATTAAAGGCGATTGCAGGCGGTGCTGATGAGCCCTGGGTCGCGGATCCCACGGCAACGCAAGTGGCATCGCCGACAACGACGTGAGCAGGAGGACGGCATGAGGAAGCTGATTGCGACATGCGTGGCAGTGCTTGGAGCGCTTGCAATGTCGGCGAGCGCGGACGTTCTTCAGTACAACTTTCCAATCGACGGTTTACAGGAGGTTCCACCCACTCCGTCGCCGGGTAGCGGTTGGGGCATGGTGACCTTCGACACGGATACCAACCTGATAAGCTGGAATATCACCTTCCAGGATTTGTTGGCCCCCGCGACCGCGGCGCATTTCCACGGTCCGGCGAACTACGGCCAGAACGCTGGCGTGCAGATCGGCCTCGGCACGCCCGTTAGCCCCATGATCGGCAGTGCCACCATCAGCCCCACGCAGGAGTCTCAGCTTCTGGGTGGCCTGTGGTACGTGAATATCCACACGAGCATGTTCCCCGGCGGTGAGATTCGTGGACAGGTCGTGCCCGAGCCGGGCACGCTTGCGCTGGCCGGCTTGGCGGCGTTGACCGCGCTTCGTCGCCGGTAGCCGTCTTCGACACAGGTGCCGGACGTTGTCCGCGGCACCGATGAAATCGCCCTTCCGACGTCGCCTTTCCGGACGGCGACGCATAGAATTCAGCGAGGCGCGGAAGAAGCAACTTTGGTCTCTCTCTCGCGCAGGCCGCCCGACGGCGCACGCCGTTGGGCGGCTTGTATCTTTGCGCGGGGCGCTCCTGCACACGCTGGGCGAGACACCGTTCAACCCACGCGGTAATGTGCCCCGATGCACGTCGCCCACGTCATCACCCGGCTGATCGTCGGCGGTGCGCAGGAAAACACGCTGCTGACCTGCGAGGGATTGCACCGCCGGGGCCACCGCGTCACGTTGATCGGCGGCCCCACGACGGGGCCGGAGGGCTCGCTCGTCGAGCGGGCACGCCAGGGGGGCTATGAGTTGATCGAGTTACCGGACCTCGTCCGCGCGGTGAACCCCTGGCTCGACACGCGCGCCCGGCGTGAGCTCGCCGGTGAGTTCCGGCGACTACGGCCGGACATCGTCCACACGCACAGCAGCAAGGCCGGAATCCTCGGTCGCTTCGCCGCCCGCGACGCCCGCGTACCGTTCGTCGTCCACACCGTCCACGGCATGAGTTTCAACCGGACGCAGCCGTGGTACGTGCAACGGTTCTACGCGTGGCTCGAGCGACTGGCCGCACGCCGCTCGGACGCAATTGTGACGGTGGCTGATGCCCTCGCGGACCAGATGGTGGCGGCTGGCGTTTGCCCCCGCGCGAAGTTGAGCACCGTGTATTCCGGGATGGAAGTCGCCCTGTTCACGCCGCGGGCCGAAGCCCGAACTGCGACTCGCCGGGCGTGGGGCGTGTCGGACACGGACGTCGTGGTGGTGACGGTGGCGCGGCTATTTCGGCGCAAGGGCTATGAGCAACTGCTGCCGGTCATGTCCGCTGCCGCGCGCCGCGCGCCGCGGCTGCGGTTCGTGTGGATCGGGGACGGGGCGCAGCGGGCGGAGTACGAGGCAGAGCTGGCGCACCGCGGCTTGCGCGACCGCACGATTTTGACCGGGCTGGTGCCTCCGGCGCAGGTGGCGGACTTGCTCGTCGGCTGCGACATTCTGGCGCACACGTCGCAATGGGAGGGCCTGCCGCGGGGGGTTGTGCAAGCGCTCTTGCTTCAAGTGCCCGCGGTCGCGTTTGACATTGACGGGACGCCGGAAGTGGTCCTCGATGGTCGCACCGGGCGGCTGGTGCCGCTCAACGACCTCGACGCCTTCGCGACGGCGTTGTGTGAGCTGGCCGCCGACGCCGACCTGCGTCAGCGGCTGGGCACCGCCGGCCGAGCGCATTGCCTGGAGCGTTTCGATACCCGGCGGATGGTGGACCAGCTTGAGGGGCTTTACGAGAAGCTCGCTGCCGGAACCGGCCCCCCCACGCTCGCTAACGCTGCGCGGCTCTGATTCTCGCTCACGCCCGCTTCGTGGCTACGATCGCGCGAAGGTCGCGCGCTACGACTGCGCCTTGCGGATCGCGCGGACCAGCAGCTCGTGGATTTCCTGCGGACGGGCCACGTCCGCCCAGACCACCGCGCGGGCATCGTCGTCCGCCGGGCGCATGTGGATGCTGCCCAGCCGCACGCCGCGTCCAAGCCAACTGGGTCGCACGTCCGCGACACCGATTTGCTTCAGCCGACATTCGGCGACGTGGACTTTCAGGACGCCCTCGAAACGCAGCACCCGGCGGTTGGTCAGCACATACAGGCGGCTGGCCCACTGGAGCAGCGCGACCCCGATCCGCACCGCCGCCAGACACGCGAGGATCTGAAACGGCATCACCGCAACCGGCGTCGCCCCCGCGCGCATCGCCAGCGCCAACGCGGCCCCCAGCACGACCGCGAGCACCAGCACGTTGGCGGACGCCAGCGGGATGTACCACAGCGACGGCTTGATCGAAAGCTGAATCAGCTCGTCGCCGTCGAGTTCGAGCGGAACGGCGGGTTTGGCGCGGGCGACGAGCACCGCGGGCCGCTCGCTGGCCGGGGGGGCCTCCGCGACGGCACTCTCGATCGGATCCAGGCGAGTCATGGCATCAGCTCTGGGTGGAGCACGGCCACGTGCGGGTAATTGCGGTAGTGGTCGTTGAAATCCAGACCGTAACCAACCACGAATAGATCATCTATGTCGAAGCCGACGAAGTCAACCCGCACGTCCGGCGGGGCTTTGGACGGCTTGCGCAGCAGTACCGCCGCCCGCAGGCTCCGCGGCCGGCGCTCGCGGATCATCGCCTGGACCCGCCGCAACGTCCGTCCACTGTCCAGAATGTCATCAATGACCAGAACGTGCCGGTCGGTCACGTCGCCGGACAGTTCCAGGACCGTCCGCGGGTCGCCGGGAGTGGTTGCGGACCCCGGATAGGTGGAGATCTGCACCAGGGCGAGCTTCATCTTGAGCGGCAGGTGCCGGATCAGGTCGGCGACGAAGATGATCGAGCCGGAGAGGATCGGCACGAGGGTCAACCCAGCGTCGTCGCCGTTATAGGTCGTGGCGATGTCGGCCGCCAGCGCGCGGTTACGGGCTTCGATCTGCTCGCGGGAGATGAGGATGCGGGCGATGTCGCGCTCCATGCCGCTCTCCGGAATAGCGCGTGCAAGCGTCAGGTCACTGCGGTGGCGGGCGCAGGTTGCAGGCTCTTGACGTACGCCATGAGGTCCGCACCGGCGAGATCGCGCTCGAGCGCCTTCATGAACGCGTCGATGGACGCCAGCCGCGCGCGGGCGAGCGCGCGCGTCGCGTCCCAGTGAAACCCGTCGGCCAGCCGAAGCTCCCAGTACCGATACTCCTTTTGCCGCTGCCACGTGTCCACGAGTTGTTGCAGCGGCCGGCCCTCCGCCTCGTACTGCCGGAACTGCCGCAGGATGTAGACCATGCCCATTTCGTCGAGTGCATCGGCGTCCGCCAGCACGCGGGCCTCCAGCAGCGTCGTCCGCCGGTCGTTACACTGCCGAATCGCCTCGCAGGCTTGCCGGAGCAGCGGACCGGGCAGCAGTGGGTTCAGCTCCTCCAGCAGCACCGCCGCGGACAGCTCGCGCTGCAAGTCGTTCGTCGGGCGGGTGAGCACTTGCCAGCGGGCGTAGCGCCCCTGGCGGCATTCCAGCGCCCAGCCCGCGTCGTGAAACAAGCCGGCCACGGCGAGCACCGTGGGATCGGGGGCATGCCCCCCCAATTCGGACCAGGCCCCGAGCGTCTGCGCCAGATGCATGACGCGCGTGGCGTGTTCCCACAGCCACGGATCGTGCCGCGTTTCATCGATCGGCAGCAGCAGAAGCTGCTTCGCACGCTGTCGTGCTCGGTCCAGCGACATCCCGTACACCACACCCACCGCGCGGCCGCGCCCGGCCGGCGATTGACCCGCAACCACTGCGCGCCGTGCCACCCGGCACCCGGTGCGCCCCATGCTCGCGTGTGCGAAGTCTACTGGATTGCGGAACTATCGACAACCGCTGCGCGGCCGCGCTGAACCGCCGCCGATAATGCCGGAATGGCGCGACCTGCGGTGCGGCACGGTCCGATTCGATCCCCCGTCAGCGAAAATCCTGGGCTCACGGAAGTTTGGAACGATGGGAGCCGATTGAAATACTACTTAGAGTGCCTGACAGAACGTGTGGCACAGGCTGCCAGCCTGTGTCCTCACCGGCAAGATGCCGGTGTCACAGTGGGTTCTGTGAGCGGCTCTTGACTGGTGAAGGACCGGCGGGTGTGCAGCGGCCGAGACGGCGGGGTCGGCCGCTGTCGGCCGCAGCCGCGCGCCACGCTGCCCCTTCGGGGCCGTGCGCGGTGTGTCGTGGGTCATGTGCCGCCGGCGTCCGTACCGCGACCTCCCCCTGGAGATCCGATGAGCATTGCTGCCGCCGCTCCGGGCAAAACCCTGCCGCCCGAATTGCAGCGTGCGCTCGCCAAGATCAGCGACATCGGCTCCCTGCCGGAGATTACCACGCGGGTGATGGAGCTGGTCGAAGACCCGCAGGCCACCGCTCACGACATGCACGCGCTCATCCAGCGCGACCCGGCGCTGGCGACCAAGCTGATGCGCGTCGTCAACTCGGCCTTCTATGGTCTGCCCGCCCAGGTCGCCAGCCTGGAGCGCGCGGTGCTGATGCTCGGCCTGACCGCCGTGAAAAACCTGGCGCTGGGGGCGTCGCTCGCCCACATGTTCAAGGCCGATACGCTCTCCAGCCAGTTCACCGTCCGCGACCTCTGGCGGCACTCGGTCGCCGTCGCCGTCTGCGCCCGCGCACTCGCGGCGTTGGGGCGCGCCGCGCCGCCGGACGAGGCCTTCCTGGCCGGGCTGGTGCATGACGTTGGGCTGCTGGTCGAACAGCAGCTCTTCCCAGACAAGCTGCGCGGCGTCATCGATGAGTGTTCGAACGGTGCCGCCGATCTGTGCGAGCTCGAGCGACGGGAACTCGGTGCCGACCACGAGACGTTCGGCGGGGCCTTAGCGCTGAAGTGGAAGTTCCCGCCCGCGTTGCGCCACGCCATCGCGTATCACCACGACCCCGAACTGCTCCAGCCGGAGTTTCAGCGCATCGCGGCCCTGATCCACGTCGCGGACGGTCTGTGCAGTGCCCGCCGGTACGGCTTCTGGCTCCCGCCGCCGGTCGCCGGCGCAGGTGGCGCGGCCTTGCGACTGATCAACGTCGCGCCGGAGCAGCTTGACGCATTGGGCCAGGAGCTGGACGAACGCGTCGCGGAGGCGGAGCGGCTGTTCCAGACGACCTGACGAGCGCGGGGAATCCGTCGGTTCCGCCGGTGGCCTACCCACACCTGTCCGGCCTGCGTACACTCGGCGCCGGTGTAGCGCCTCAGAAGAACCGCATTCGCTGGGGAGCATGGGCCTCTGGCCCGTGCGAATCCCGGCGCGCCGGGGCACGGGCCGGAGGCCCATGCTCCCCGCAGGGATACGATATGCGGCATAGGATTAACTGCGCGAGGTGTGCAATGGACGCCGTTCCGCCCGCAGCCGACTTGGCCGAGCTGCGCCGGCAGATTGACGCGCTCGACGAGCAGATCGTCGCGCTGCTCAGCGCGCGTGGTCGGCTCGCCGCCGACGTTGGCCGCGTCAAGATTGCCGCCGGGTTGCCGGTCTACGCCCCGGACCGCGAACACGAGATCCTCGCCCGGCTGGCGCAGCTCAACCCCGGCCCGTTTCCCGACCGCGTTCTGGCGGCGATCTACCGCGAGCTGATGAGCGGGTCGTTTCTGCTCGAACGCCGGTTGCGGATCGCGTATCTCGGCCCGCGCGGCAGCTTCTCACACCGCGCCGCGACGGGCAAGTTCGGGGCCGCCGTCGAATACGAACCGGTCGCCGACATCTCCGGCGTATTCGCGGAGCTGGAACGCGAGCACGTGGACTTCGCGGTTGTGCCGGTCGAGAACTCCACGGGTGGCGGCATCGTCGATACCTTCGACGCGCTGGCGGGCAGCCACGTGCGCATTTGCAACGAGGTCTTACGCCGCATTCACCACTGCCTGCTGTCGCGCGTGCCGCTGGCGCAGATTCAGCGGCTGTACTCGAAGCCCGAGGTGTTCGACCAGTGCCGGCAATGGCTGCTCGAGACCGGGTTGCTCGACAAGACCGTGGCGGTGGCCAGTTCGAGCCGCGCCGCTGAACTCGCGGCCCAGGAGGAGCACGCCGCCGCCATCGGCAACGCGCTCGCGGGCGAAATCTACGACCTGCCCGTCCAGCTCGAGCGGATCGAGGACAACCCGGAGAACATCACACGCTTCTTCGTGCTCGGCCACGAGCCTGCCCGGCCCACCGGCGACGACAAGACCACGCTCATGTTTGCAACGCACGACCACGCCGGGGCACTGGTGGAGGTGCTCGACGTCTTCCGCGCCGCGTCGATCAACCTGTCGATGATTACGTCCCGCCCGAGTCGGCGGAAAAACTGGGAGTATTACTTCTTCGTGGATGCCCAGGGTCACGCCGACGACGCGCCGCTCGCGCGGGCCCTCGCGGAGGTCCGCCGGCTCTGTGCGCTGCTGGTCGTGTTCGGCTCCTACCCCCGCGCGACGGCGGCGTACTGATCGCGATGTGGCGCTACGCCCTGCGACGGCTGCTGATGTTCCCCGTGCTGCTGCTGGCCATCTACGGGAGCGCGGTGCTGCTCGTCATGGCCGCGCCGGGCGAGGGTCTGGAAACCGGGGCACGGGAGCTTTCACCCGAAGTACTGGCCGCCAAGCGGGCTGCGTACAACTACGACCAACCCTGGTGGCAGCGCTACTTCTGGACCTGGCCCAGGCGGCTGCTTTGGGACGGCGACCTGCCGGCCCACCAATACGAGGATTGGACCGTCGTCGAAATCCTGCGCAGCTCCCTGCCTGTCTCGCTTCAACTCGGCGTCCTCGCGCTCAGCCTGGCCGTGCTGCTCGGACTCACCGGCGGCGTGCTCGCAGTTGCCCAGCGCGGACGCTGGCTGGAGCACATCGCGCTGGGCCTGTGCCTGGCCGGCATCTCGCTGCCGACCTTCGTCATCGGCGCCGTGCTGCTCATGCTCTTCGGGCTCTGGCTGCCGGTCGTCCCCGTCGGCGGCTGGGGCCGGCCCTCGCAGGCACTCATCCCCGCGCTGACGCTCGCCTTGCCGTATGCCGCGTATATCGCGCGCCTGACGCGCTCCGCGCTGCTCGACGCACTCGCCGAGGACTACATCCGCACGGCGCGCGCCAAGGGCCTGAGCGAATGGCGCGTGCTCTGTGACCACGCCCTGCCAAGCGCGCTCTTGCCCGTGCTCAGCTTCCTGGGGCCGGCGGCCGCGGCGATCTTCACCGGCTCGTTCGTCGTCGAAAAAATCTTCATGGTTCCGGGGATGGGCACGCACGTCGTCGAGTCCATCAACAACCGCGACCAGAGCCTCATTCTCGCCACCGTGATGGTCTACGCCCTGCTGCTCGCCGGCTTCAATCTGCTCGTGGACCTGCTCTACGGCGTCGTCGATCCGCGTATTCGCATCGGGGCCCGCGCCGCATGAGCGCCCCGCGCACCGAGGTCTGGCAGCGTTTCCGCCACAATCGCCGGGCGCTTGGCAGCGCCGTGCTGCTTTTCATCATGCTCACGGCGTGTCTGGCCACGTTGCCCTGGTCGGCGACGGCGATGCGCAGCACTGCGCTGGATCAGGCCCGCCGGCCGCCGTCCTGGCAGCACCCACTCGGGACCGACGAAATGGGCCGCAGCCTGCTCGCGCGGACGCTCTACGGCGGCGCGATTTCGCTGGGCCTGGGGCTGCTGTCCGCCGGCATCGCGGTCGTCATCGGCACCACCTACGGCGCGACGGCGGGCTACATTGGAGGGCGGTGCGACGAGTTGATGATGCGAATCGTGGACGTGCTGTTCGCTCTCCCGACGCTGCTGCTCACGATGTTGTTCGCGGTGTCGCTGGGGGCCTGGCTGGAGCGCTGGCCGGGGGTCGGCCGCGAGCTCGCGCGGCTGATCGTGCTCGCGCTGGCGATCGGCAGCGTGAGCTGGTTGACGCTGGCCCGCGTCGTGCGCGGACAGGTGCTGATGCTGCGCGAACAGCCTTTCATCGAGGCGACGCGCGCCCTGGGCCTGCCGGCGTGGCGCGTGCTCGCGTACCACCTGCTGCCAAACCTCATCGGTCCCGTGGCCGTCTTCGCGACGCTGACGGTGCCGCAGGCCATCCTCCAGGAGTCGTTCCTAAGTTTTCTAGGCGTGGGCATCCAGCCGCCGCAGGCCACCTGGGGGTCGCTGGCCGCCGACGGCGTGCGGCTGATGAACCCGATCCGTTTCGACTGGTGGCTGGTCGTGTTTCCGTGCGGGGCGCTGTCGCTGACGCTGCTGGCGCTCAGTTTCATCGGCGACGGCCTGCGCGACGCCTGCGACATCCGCGGCTGAACCGCCATCCGAACCCCGCACGCAATCCCGGCGCGCCGGGACGGGGCCGACAGCCGACGTGCGTTCCGTCGGTCCTGCGACCGACACCGCCAACCAGCACGTAACCATTTAGCAGTAAGTGGTTTACAGACAACGCCACGCGCGACCGACCGGCCGCCACGCACTTGCAGGCGGGGTTCTGATCGAGCGTACCGGCGGCCTGATTGATTTCCGTCCCCACCACGCTTATGCTACCGCCGCTCGGTTAGCGCGACCGTTTGGGGATTAGTGTAACGGTAGCACGACTGACTCTGGATCAGTTAGTCCAGGTTCGAATCCTGGATCCCCAGTTCCAAAATGGCCGCTTCGGCGGCCGATTCCGTGACGGCAGCCGGTTTGCAGCCGGACGGCGCTATGCT
>CAYMXT010000092.1:0-4155 GCA_964394415.1 uncultured Planctomycetales bacterium | reverse complement strand
GTTAGTCCAGGTTCGAATCCTGGATCCCCAGTTTGAAGTTGACGACGACAGTCGGCCGAAGGTAGAATAAGGGTTGTCGGGAGTCATCCCGGCGGATGGTTGGAAATGGCAGGGTGCGGTACTTGCCGATAACCGCAAGATCGGTATCATCCGCACCAGTAGATAGGCCCCCCAGAACCCCGGGCCGGACTGCGTCGGCGTAGGTGTCCCCCCCCGCACCTCCCGGCCGCCGGCCCACTTTTTTTGCGCGAACATAGGGTAAACCCCTGCTTCGCTGCGGCTTTCCGGTCAACTCGACGGCCAATCATGGGGGCAGCCCCCGTCCGACGAGTTTCTGCCCGTCCGCGTCGTAGAGACTGAGATCTTCGCCGGTCCACGCCTTCGTCAGATGCACAATCTGGCCGGTGTGCCACGAGAAGTGCTCGAGCACGTGGCAGACCGCCGCGACGCCGGTTACGTCGTAGCCCTGAATTGAATGCCGCGCGATCAACTGCGCCGGGCCGAGACGCAAGATCACGTCGAGCGCTGCCTGGACCGTCTCCTCGAGCGTGCGCACGAGTTCGTCGCGTGGAACGCCGCCGCGTGTGGTGAATTCGGCGGGCCGATCGCGTGTGCTGGTCTCCCCGCCCAACCCCCCGAGAATCCACTGCCGGACGTTGCCGGTCAGATGGAGCACGAGGTTGGCGACGCTGTTGGTCCGCGGATTCGCGCGCGACCAAAGCTGCGCGTCGCTCAGCAGCCCGGCGCAGCGCGTGATTTGTGTCAGATTCTGTCGAATCTTCCCGGCCGCGTAGCGTGTCAGCTCCGTGGAAAGTAACTCGGCAGACATGACGAGGCTCCGAACAAGCGCCGCGGACAAGCCGATCCGAACCCCGCACGTCCCGGCGCGCCGGGACGGGGCCGAAGGCTCACACGCCTACCTGCACACGTGCGCGGCGTCGCTGGCCGACGGCCCCGGACTTGCGTCCGGGGTTCGGATGCCGGCGCTGCGTGCCAACCTATGTATGCTACCGTCGAATTCTCCGGCAGCATCGGGGGCGACGCGCGGCAGCCCTGCGTTTGACGCCCCGCGCAGCGCCACCTATCATCGCCGCCGTGCGGTTGTCTGGTGCGGCGAGGTTGGGGGGACGCAGGCAGGCGATGAGTATTCGACGAAGGTACATCGGGCGCGGCGGGTGCTTCACACGAGTCTGTGGCGTGCTTTGCGCCGCGGCCCTGCTGGGCTGCCAGAGCGAATCGACGAGCCTGGACGGCCCCATTTCGGCGTATCGCGAGCGGATGCTCGCGTCGCAGGAGGAACCCGCCGCGACGCCGCCGGTGCGAACGGAGGTTCGGCGGCCCGTGGTCCAAGCGACGCAGCCCGGCGCACCCGCGCGGGCCTCGCTGCTGACGGAGCCGCCCGCCACAACTCAGCCGGCCCCGGAAGACCTGCTCGCGGAATTGCCCGACCCGACTGCGGCGTCGCAAGCACTCACCGACCGGCTCGACAAACTCCGGAAGGAGTACGAACGGCGGGAAGAGCAGCGGGTCGTGCGGAGCTACGAGCGCGTCGTCGAGCAGACCAACGAGTACCTTCGCATGTCCGCCCGGTCCGCCCAGGTGCCGCTCACGCTGGCGGAAGCCGTCCAGCGGGCGGTCGCGAACAACTACACCATCCGCATTGAGGCCCACAACCCGGCCATCAGCCAGACGCAGATCGTCGAAGCCGAGGCCGCGTTCGACGCCGAATTCTACCTGGACACCAACTGGGACAATCGCGACGCGGCCGTGCCGCCGGATTCGTTGCCCGGCACGAGCGATACGCGGCAGTTCCAGGGCGGCTTCCGCAAGCTGCTCGCGACGGGGGCGCAGGCGTCCGTGGCGCTGGCGACCTCGCGGAACTGGAGTGGGCTTCCGCAGCAAGGCTCGGTCAAGACCTGGAACCCCGTCTGGCCCAGCAACTACGTCATCCAACTGCGGCAGCCGCTGCTGCGTGGCTTCGGCCTCGAGGTCAACCGGGCACAGATCAACCTCAACATCCTGGGGCACAAGGTCAGTCGCGAGGTGTTCATCGAACGCGTGCGCGACACGCTGCTCGACGTCGAGCAGGCGTATTGGCAGCTTGCCCAGGCCCGGCGGCGCGTGCCGATTTACGCCGAATCGACCGCCCAGAACCTGGTCACATACCAGTACATGGTCGAGCGGCTCACGCTCGATGCGACGCAAATCGAGGTCGAGAACTCGAAGTCGCGTTGGCAGACATCGTACGTGCAGTACCTCGAGACGATCAAACTCGTCCGTGACGCCGAGGACCGCCTCAAGAACCTGCTCAACGATCCAGAACTGAAGCTGTCAGACGAGCTGGAAATCGTGCCGACCGAGACTCCGCTGAGCGCGGCGACCGCGCTCGATCATTTCGCCGAGGTGCGGACGGCGCTTGAACGCCGCACCGAGATTCAACAGGCCCGGCATCGCATCGAGCAGGCCCGGATCAACACCGCCGTCGCGAAGAACGCGATTCTGCCGCAGCTTGATCTGACGTTTCAGTACGAAGTGCAGGGCACGGGCAACTCGGCGGACAACTCGTTCGACAACCTGACGATGAACCGCTTCATCTCGTACACGCTGGGGGCGAGTTTCTCGTACAACTTCGGCGAACGCCGCGCGCGGGCCGCACAGCAGCGCGCCCGCCTCCAGGAATCGCAGGCCGTCGTCGCGTTGAATCAGATCACCGACGGCATCGTGGAAGAAGTGAACAACCGCATTCGGCAGCTCATGGTGCGCTCCGCGCAGCTTCCGCCGGCGCTGGTGTCGGTGCAATCCGCCGAACGCAATCTGCGGGCGCTTCAGGCGCGGACGCCGCGGATCGATCCGAGTTACTTGCAAACCGAGTTGGGGGCGGTGGAGCAGCTTGCCAGCACGCGCTCGACGCTGCTCCAGGTGTTGACGGACTACAACGTCGGCCTCGTGCAGCTCGAAAAGGCCAAGGGCACGCTGCTGGAGTTCAACAACGTCGTCGTGAGTGATGGCCCCGGCCGTTGACGCGCCGCTCGCGTCGCCCGAGCGCGGCCGGCGGTGGCTGCTCAGCCCGTGGCCGGCCGTACTGCTCGGGCTGCTGTGCTTCGCCAACAGCCTGACCAACGACTTCGTCTACGACGACCTCTCCCTGATCGTCGACAACCCGCGCATCCGCACGCTGAGCGACTTCCGCAGCGTGTGGCTGTCGGACTGGTGGTACCCCATCGAGGGGACCACGCACGCCAACCCGCGCCGCGACCGGCTCTATCGCCCGTTCACACTCTTCACTTTCGCGCTCAACTACGCGGCCCACGAGCTGCGGCCCTTCGGTTACCACGCCGTCAATGTCGCGCTGCACGGCGTGGCTTGCGGGCTGGTGTGGTATTTCGTGCGCCGGATGGCGCGCGATCCAACCGTCGCCACGCTCGCGGCGGTACTGTTCGCCGTTCACCCGGTTCACGCCGAGGCCGTCGCCAATATCGTCGGGCGGGCCGAAGTTCTCGCGGCAATCTTCCTGCTCGCGGGCTTGCTCGTTCTGACGGGCGGGCGGCGGCCGATCCTGCGCGCGCTCGCCGCCGCGCCGCTGTTCCTGCTGGCGCTGCTCGCGAAGGAAACCGCGATCTGCTACCCCGCCGTCGCAGGGCTGACGGCGTGGTGGAGTCGCCGGGGGTCGGGAGAGCGCTGGCGCCGCTGGGTCGTCCCGCTGCTGATTCTGCTGCTGCCGCTGGCCGTTTACCTGCCGGTGCGCTACGAGGTCCTGGAGCACCGGCTGGTCCGTGCCCCCGGCACCGGCGGCGTGTGGATGAACCCGCTGATTACCGCTTCGCTGAGTGAGCGTGTCATCGGCGTGTTCACCATTCTGGGGCATTACACGCGGCTGCTGGTGCTGCCGGCCACGCTGAGCGCCGATTACGGTTTCGCGATCGTCGATCCGCAGGCCGGGTTTGTCCCGATGACCGGACTGGGCGTGGCCGCGGCCGGAGGATTGCTGGTTGCACTGTTCGCCTTTCGTCGATCGAGCGACGTTTGGCGACCGGCCGCGTTCTGGGTCGCGGTGTTCGTCGCGAGCTACGTCCTGATCTCCAACAGCGTGCTGCGCATCGGCGTCACGCTCGCCGAGCGATTGATGTACTGGCCGTCCGTGCCGCTGCTTGCGCT
>CAYMXT010000091.1:0-15221 GCA_964394415.1 uncultured Planctomycetales bacterium | reverse complement strand
GCCCGCCGGCCCCGCGTTTCAGGACCTCGCCGCGGGAGAATATCACGGCCTCGCGATTGACTCGGCGGGGGCGCTTGTCGGATGGGGAAACAACCTGTCGGGACAGACGATCGTGCCCGCGGGCGCGTACTCCGACGTCGCGGGGGGCGGCGGGTTCAGTGTGGCGATCGACAGCTTCGTCAACATGCTGGTGGCGTGGGGCGACAACAGTCTGGGACAGTGCAACGTCCCCCCCGGTCCGTTCGTCGCGGTCGCCGCCGGGCACGCCCACGGCGTCGGCCTGCGGCCGAACGGCACGTTGGTGAGCTGGGGCGACAACAGCCTTCAGCAGGTCAGCCTGACGCCGACGGGCGGGCAGTTCGTCGCGGTCGCGGCGGGCTTCTTTCACAGCCTGGCGATCGACACGAACGGCGACCTGCACATGTGGGGTGCCGACTACCTCGGTCAGGTGTCGGGCACGCCCGGCGGCCCGGCGTACGCGGTGCATCCCGGCCCGTTCATCAGCATCGCGGGTGGGGAGGCCCACAGCGTCGCCCTGCTGGTTCCCGAGCCGGTCACCGCGGTGTGGCTGGCGCTGGCAAGCCTGGGAGTGGTCCGCCGGCGCGCTGGCGGACCATCATCTGCGTAGGAGTTTCCGCTTGGACGAGGCGCTGGCAACCGAAACCCGGACGCAAGTCCGGAGCCAGGCGGTTGCGCAGGCTGCTTCGCCCGCCAGAACCGCTCCCGGCGGCAATCCCGCTGGGAGCCGGCTTCGCGGCGAAAGGACATTTCCGCCGAAGCGCAACATTCTGAGCCTCAGAAACGCATAGAGAGTAGCGCGAGTGGTTACTCGCCGTTCGGTCACACGGGCCAACGGTCGCCGCGGACAACGGAATTGGATGGCCGGCCGACGCCGGCCCGCGTCCGCCCCGCCCCTGGCCGCATGAAGGGAGACGTGTCATGGCGACGACGAGGTACAGGTGCTTGTGTTGTTGGTATGGGCTGGCGCTTGGGGCGATGGCCGTGCTAAGCGGCACGCCGGCAAGGGGGCAGTCCTGCCCGGACCCTTGTACGGAGATCCACTTCGAACACGAAGGTCCGCAGCTCTACGACCCGATCGACACCCAGTACCAGTGGTTCCAGAACGCCCCTGGCGTCGTGTTCTCGCGGGGTCCGGGTCCTGACTGCGGATCGTTGCCGCAGATATTCGGTTTCCCGGTCTATCCGGGCGACCACACGCACGGAAAAAACCCACCCGACGGTCAGGTTTTGGGTTGGTACAGCCATCACGACCCGAACTGCTGCGTCGAGATTTCGTTCGTGAATCCGACGAAATACGTCCGATTCTACTTGAGTCAGTACTGTGCGGCCCCCAATTGTCCACCCCCTGGGTTCACGGTTACTGCGACCTACGTCAACCCGTATCAACAGGCGTCCCAGCAGGTGACCCCGCCCTGCTACCAGATCGTCGGCGGCGGGTCGATTCCGGCATGGGTGGAGGTCTGCTTCTTCTCAAACGACGAGCCCCCGAGCTGTGAGATCGCCAAAGTGGAGATCTGCGCCTCGGAGTGCTTCTCTGAAGTGCTCTGCGCGATGGACGACCTGGGTTGGGGAATCGAAGGCCAAGCGGGTGACGTGACGATCACCGATCCAGGCCACTCCCAAGGGAACGTCTCGTGCGACGGGTTCTTGGACGTGCATGGCTGGAGCTGTGACCCAGACGCGTGCTCCTACAGCGACGAGTTGTATATCCGGCGGTGGGACCCGCTCCCAAGGGGGTGCCCGGGGCCCACGTGGAGCTGGGGAACTTGGTGCCACGTGAAGTCGATGACCGGTTGCCGCGGCACCATTGGCGTGCCGGGCGGGTGGCTTTATACCATCCTTCCCACCGACTTGCCCGCCCTCGACTACCCGGAGGCTATCTATGAGCTGGAGATCAGAGGCCGGAGTGAATGCGGCAAGATGGACGACGATCAAGTCACATTCTGCCTCGACCGCTATGACCCGAACGCGGCGATCACGTGCCCAGTCTACGCCCCCCCGGGTCAGCCACTCATGATTGTCGGCGGGTACTTGCCGATTTGCGGCTCGGTTACGGATACATGTGGGGTAGGTTCGTGGCAGGTGGCGGTCACGGATCCACCGTGCGTACCGTTTGGGCAATCCGTGATTATTGGCAGCGGCGCGGGTAGCCCGCCGAGTCCGCTTGCTTATTGGAATACATTCGGCGCCTCATCGTGCGGTCCATACACAATTGACCTGGTCGGGACCGACTTGTGCAATCGCTCCACGGCGGCTCAATCCGTGCAGGTCATAGTGGATAACGAGTACCCCGTGGCCGAAATCGATATGGCGGATTCGTGCCCGCCGTCCCCATACATCTGTTTCTCCAACGGCGTCGTCATCTGGGGCATTGCCTATGACTTGAACATCGCCGTCTGGGAGCTTGATGTCAGCATTGGCGGCGGGCCGTTCCAATACCTCGCCGCCGGGAACACGAACGTCGGCACGCCGGGCAATCCCGGCATCCTGCATATCTGGGACACCTGCCCGGCCGACGCATGCTGTTACACGTTGAGGCTGATGGTTATGGACAAGACGTACACGTGCTGTCCGGCGACCTGGGCGCCGAACACGTCGGTCGACTTCGAGTGTGGAAACCTGGGTCAACGCGGCGACTACGACGGCAACGGCGTCGTGGACTTCGACGATATCAACGCCTTTGTGTGGGAGTTTAGTCACCCGTGCCCGTGCCCGTGCCCGCCGTGCGCCGATTGTCCGGCGGGCGGGATCCAGGAAGCCGAACCGTGCGGCAGCGACACGAACGGCGGGTGCAACATGGCCACTCCGGCGTTCGAGCCGATCGCCTGCGGTCAGACGATCTGTGGCACGAGCTATTGGGACGTCTGGATTCAGACGCGCGACACCGACTGGTTTGTGATCAACATTAACAACCCAGAGACCTTCACGGTCACCGCGATGGCCGACTTCGACGTGCAGGTGCTGGTCCTGGCTGATCCACCCAACAACGTGTGCGACGACCACTACGTCGTCGATTACGACCACGCTGGGATGTGCCCCGATGCGGCAACGGTAACGACTCCCCTGCTCGCCGGCCGGTACTACATCTGGGTCGGTCCACAGTTCAACTTCGCGCGGAACGTCGCCTGCACCAACGACTGCAACCGCTACTGGGTGACGCTCAATTGCGTCCCGAGCCCCACGCCGCCGGATGGCTCCTGGCCAGCGGCTGACGCATCTGCGGCTTGGGATGACACGCCGGCTGTCCCGGCGGACGTCACGTGGCGGGCGGTCCCGTAGAACGGCGTTGACTCCCCGACTCGTCCCATCCTCCAAACGCAAGCCGGCACCCCGCGCGCGGGGTGCCGGCTGCGGAGACCGCCCGGTATCCCACCGGCGGAACGTCGCTGGGCCCCAATCTGGAGCCCCCCAACCGGGCCGCGACGGGCGTGCCGGCGGACCCGCCGTGCCGCGGCACGCAGGACAACCCGCCGGCGATAGAATGCCGCCTGCGGGCCAATGGAACGCGCGTGGCGCGCGGGCCAGCGCCGCACCCACTGCCCGCGGAAGGGCGGCTGTTTGTCGCAACGCGAAAGTGACAGGTCCGACGCCCCAGCAACGGTGACACACCGCACCTGCCCGGGGTGCGGCCAGCGCGGCTTCAGTGTGCTGATCACGCACCCGCCCTGGCGGCTTGTCCAATGCACGGACTGCGCGCTGGCGTACCTGCCGGAAGTTCCCACCGCGGCCCAAATCGAGGGCGAGTTTGAATGGCAGGCCTCGTTCGCACGCGAACGCTGGCAGCGCTGGCAGCACAACCCGCTGACGCGCCTCTACACGTTCGCGCTCATGCTCCTCAAACCGAGCCGCGCGGGCCGCGCCCTCCGGCGAATTCGGCGCCGCGCGCCGGCGGGGCGGTTGCTCGACGTCGGCTGCGGCGATGGACGCCTGGCGGCACTGGCGCTGCGCGCGGGTTATGATGCGCTCGGCATCGAGCTTTCGCCGCGGATGGCGGCGAAGGCGGCCGGACGGCTGGGCCGCGAGCGCGTCCTGGTGGGCCGGTTGGAGGACGCTGCTCTGCCGCCCGCGTCGTTCGATGTCGTGACGGCGATCAGTTACCTGGAGCACGACCCGCAGCCGGCGGCCCTGCTCGCGAGACTGCACGCGCTGTTGCGGCCGGGCGGGGCCCTGTTCATCAAGGTGCCGAACTACGCCAGTCTGCTGCGGCGGCTGCGCGGGGCGCGCTGGTCGGGCTACCGTTGGCCGGAGCACGTGCAGTACTTCACCCCGCAGACGCTGACCGGCCTGGTGCGCGCCGCGGGCTTCGAAGTGTGCGAGGTGCGCGCCCATCCGCTGGGGGACAACCTGTGGCTGGCGGCGCGCCGGTGACCAGCGCCGCGGCGGCGCTGCGCACATCCGGCTGATCGTCCGCCCCGCGCACGGCACGCGGCCGCAGAACCACGGGGGGGGGGGTGGCGGCTGCAAGCAGAGCTTTTCGCGCCGGCGGCGCGCGTCCGCGTCTCCGCCAGAAGTGCGCACGGGCCGTCACACACCGCCCAGGGGGCGTCGTATACTAGACATTCTAGACGCAGCGGCTATCCTCTCTGGCGCACGCCGCCGCGGCCGTGGCGCGAGGACCGTTCGCAGACATGCCAGCTCGTCGTCGTAGCGGGTCACGAACCCGGCCCCCGTCCCGCCCTGAGAGTGACGGCCGCCTGCCGCCGCCGCTGCGCTGGGCGCTGGATTTCCTGCCGGACTACTTCAGCGACGAACCGTGCGCGTTTCACGCGGAGCTGCTGGCGGCGTTGGCGGACCCTGGCCGCCGGCTGGTGGCCCGCGTCGCTCCGCGCGGGCACGCCAAGAGCACCTGTGCCGCCTTCGCCTACCCGCTCTGGTGCGTCTGCGCGCAGCAGCGTCGCAACATCATCATCGTCACGCACGAGGCGTCGCTCGCCACGCAATTCGTCCGCGACATCCGCCAGGAGTTGGAGGCGAACGAGCGGATTCTCGCGCAGTACGGCGACCTGTGTGTGGCCGGGAGCATCGGCGTCCCGCCGGTGCGATCGCCGGGGAGCATCGGCGTCCCGCCGGTGCGATCGTCCGCGAGGAAGCGACGGTGCGCCGCAACGACGAAGGGGAAAACCACCTCAGCGCCGCCGCGCCGCCGGGCGAAGTGGGCGGAGGCGAAGTTCACCACGAACACCGGCATCACGGTGCAGGCCAAGGGGGCGGGGGCCGCGTTTCGCGGTCTGCGGGTGGGGCCGCACCGCCCGGACCTGATCATCTGCGACGATCTTGAGAAGGACGAGCGCGTGCAGTCGCCGGAGCAACGCCGGAAGCTGGAACAGTGGCTTCGGCGGGTGGTGCTGCCGGCGCTGGCCCCGGACGGCAAGCTGCTGGTGCTGGGCTCGCTGATTCACCATGACTCGCTGCTCGCGAACCTGCGTGACAAGCTGCGTTTTCCGCGCTGGGACTACGCGGTGTACCGGGCGCTGGAAGCGGAGCTGGGACCGGACGGCCAATACCGCCGGGTCGCGCTCTGGCCGGCGCGCTGGCCGGTGGCGCGGCTGGACGAAGAGCGCGAGCGCGTCGGGACGTTGGCGTTCGAGCAGGAGTACCAAGCCAACCCGATCGACGACTCCCTCCGCGCGTTTCGCCCGGAGTGGCTCCAGCGCTACCAGGCGAGCGAGCTGGTCGCGGAGCGCCTGTTGAACCTGATGGCCGTGGACCCGGCGACCGGCGTCAGCGGGGGCGACTACTTCGCGCTCTGGATCGGGAGTGTGGACACGGCCACCGGCGTGATCTACACGCGCGAGCTGACGCTCGAACGCGTCGGCGTCGTGGAGCAGGTCAAGCGCATTCTGGCTGCGTTCGAACGCTGGCAGCCGCTGCGCATCGGGATCGAGACCACCGCCTACCAGGTCGCGCTCAAGGACATTCTCGAGGACGAGGGTCGCCGGCGGCGGCTGTACCTGCCGCTCGTCGGCCTCAAGACGATCGCCAACAAGCGTGCCCGCATCGAAGGCTCGACGCCGTTCTATGAGAACGGCACGTTCCGTCTGCCGCCGGTGCTGCCGGCGGAGATCGAGGAGCAGTTCCTGCACTTCCCGAAGGCCCGGCACGACGACGCCCCGGACGTGTGCGCGATGGCCATCGAGTTGGCGCGTGCACTGCGCGCCAGCGGCCCCATCGACGGCGTGACGTCGCGTGCGAACCGCAGCACCCGCGGCGGGTGGTAAGTGTGGCGGCCGTGTGCCACGGTCCGGGCGCGCACGGGCCGGAGGCCCAGGCTCCCTACCGGGCTAGCGCTTGGCCCGTTTGCCGTTCGCGGGCAGCTTGCCCTTCGGCACGTACGCGCACAGCGGCGAGCAGGGATGTTCCGGGTCGATCAGCTTGCTGATCTTGCACGCCGTGAACATCTTCTCGATCGTCGCGATGGCGGCGTCGAGTTGCTCGTGCAGCGGGCAGAGCAGGCCCTTGTGCTGCTCGAAGCCGAGCGGGCATTCGTGGATGCGTTTGAGCGGGTCCACGGCCTGCACGACCTCCCACATCGTCAGGGATGCGGGGGAGCGGGCCAGGGTGAAGCCGCCGCCCAGGCCGCGCTGCGAGTGCAGCAGCCCGGCCCGGCTGAGGCCCTGGAGCACCTTGGCGAGGTACCCGGCCGGCACCCGGGTGACCCCGGCGATTTGGTGGGCGGTGAGCGGCTTCTCCGGGTTCGCCGCCAACCACACTACGGCCCGCAAGGCATACTCGGTCGTCTGACTGATCACGTCACGCCTCCCTGTGGATATCTAACCCTCAATAGTCAGGATAAAATTACTTTTTTGGCCGTCAAGTGGGATTTCATAAATTCCGACCGGAATCTGGGCGGCGCCGGCGGCGGGCGGGCGTCCCCGGCGGGCGATCGACGGGTCTGGGCCGCGCCGGCTCCCCCCGGGGCGGCGGAGCGCTCGGAGTACTGGAGAACGGGCGTGCGCCCGCCGATGGGATAGGCGCGACCACCCGCGGAGCCGCTGTGACGCTCGATCTGGACCAGTTGTTGACGGGCTGGGAATGTCCGCCGGGCGAGTTGCGGGCGCGGCTCGTTACCGGGCGTGACGGGGTGGAGCTGCTGCAACTGCGGGTCGACCTGGGGCTCATGCAGATGTTCCCGGACGGGCGGCCGGACGGGCAGCGCTACCGCGGTTTTCCGACGGCGTGCGACTACATCGAGCACGAAGGCCGGCTGGGCGGACACGCGGTCGAGGCCGCGGATTGGGAGGAGCTCGAGCGCGAGTTGCTCCAGACCAACTACCGCCGGATGGCGTTCGCGACCGTGGCCGAGGACGCGCTGCGGGCGAACGAGCAGGTTGGGGCGCGCCGGCTGCTGCGCCGGGCGGTCGCGGATGTGGAAACATGCCTGGCGAACCTGCGGCTGCTGCGGGCGCAGCCGGAGAAAGCCGACGGAAATGCGGCCCTGCTGCCGACGCTGCTGTTCGACCGGGCCCGGCTGGCGGCGCAGCTTCAGATCAGCGAAGGGGCGTTTGAAGGGGCGATCGAGCGGGCGGAGCAGGGCGTCGAAGCGCTCGACGCGCTGTTGAGCGAGTTTGGCTACGAAGAGGAGCAGCGGGCGGCAGACCCCGGGCTAGCGTATCTGCGCAAGCTCAGCGCGCAGCTTCGCCAGGAATACGGCATCGCGCAAACGCTGAACGAGCAGCTCCGCGAGGCGATCGACAACGAGGATTTCGAGACCGCGGCGGAGCTGCGCGAGGAACTGAAGCGCCGGCAGAACCGCCCCCCCCCGTCCGACACGTCCGCGGCATGAACGGCGGCGCAGAACGCGAGCACAAGTTCGCAGCCAGCGGCACGCCGATCGCGCGGGGGAAGCATGGGACCGCACAAGCCGGAGGCCCATGCTTCCCGCCGCGATCAGGTCGCGTTTTCCTGAGCGCTGGTGCTAGGACACCATCGCCTTGAGGTTCTTCAGCGCGCGGACCTTGACGACCTTGCGCGCCGGCTTGGCCTTGATCATGATCTCCTCTTTCGTGAAGGGGTTGATGCCCTTGCGCGCCTTGGTGGCGGGCTTCTTCACGACGGTGATCTTGGCCAGGCCGGGCAGCGCGAACACGCCGGGACCTTTGTTCAGGTCCTTCTTGATCATGCTGGTGAGCTCGTCGAAGATGCAGGCGACCTGCTTACGGGCCAACCCGGCCACGTCCGCCAACGCCTTGAAAACTTCGCCCTTGGTCCTTGGTTTTGCACCCTTTGCCATTGTTCCTGTGCCTCCGCGGGCCCGCGCGAGCCGCCTGGCTCCGCGACACCCGACACGGTAAACGATACGAACTGTCCCTTTCGCGCCGGCCGCCGTGGCGCAATCCACTCGCTCGTTGGGCGCTCCGGCGCGACCGCAAACACCGGCGTTTGCGTGAACTCCGAGCCACCTTCTCGCACACGCCGGGCCATTCGTCAAGGGGTTAGCGTCCCGCCGGGGTGAAAAATCGGCATGTTTTTGGCAGTTTTCTGGCGCGGCGCCGGCCCGCGTCAGACGTCCGCCGCGGGATCAACGGGCTCGGGCTCCGAATTAAGCAGGTCAATGCAGCGGCGGAGCCGGCCGAGGCTCTTGCGGTCGAACCGCAGCTTGATCCGCGGCAGGTCGGGCAATTCGCCGTTTTCGGCCGGCAGCGGGGGGATTTGCTCGAAGCACCCCTCCGCGAGGATGCCGTGGTACTCATCATTCAGCCGCTGAAGCGTGACCGTGGAAACCGGCCGTTTCAGCCGCAAAACGAGGTCGTCGCCGACGTAGCGCATCGAGTGGTAGACCCGGTAGAACCCGACGACCTCGCGGGCGGCGACGTCCACGTCGTCGGTGATGCGGAAGAGGTGCATGTCCTCTTCATTAATCATGCCGTTCCGAAGCAACTCAGCCGCGACGTACGCCCGCCACTGGAGCCAGTAGGTTCCGCCGGGCTGTTCGACGAGGACGATGGGGATGAGGGGGGTCTTGCCGGTCTGGACGAGCGTGAGCGCTTCAAAACCCTCGTCCAGCGTCCCGAACCCCCCGGGGAACAGCGCAATCGCGGATGCCTCCTTCATGAAGACGAGCTTGCGCGTGAAAAAGTAGCGGAAGTTCACCAGCTTGGCGTCGTCCGCAATGATGACGTTGGTCCGCTGCTCAAACGGCAGCCGGATGGCGACCCCGAAACTGGCGTCGCGACCGGCCCCGCCGTGCCCGGCCTTCATAATCCCATCGCCCGCCCCGGTGATGACCATCCAGCCGTACTCCCGCAGCTTGCGGGCGAAGTTGCCGGCGGCGAGATAGTCCGGGTGGCCCTCCGGCGTGCGGCTGGACCCGAAGATGCTGATCTTCCGCACGTCGTGGTACGGGGCGAAGACCTTCAGGGCGTAACGCAGCTCCCCGAACGCCTTGTTGATTAACTTGACATCACCACGCTCCGCCTCGTCGCGGGACAGACGGCAAAGCGTCAGCAGCAGTTCCTCAAACAGATCCTCGTTCTCACCGTGGAGGAACTGCGCGGCGAAATCGTGGATGGCGGCGGCCCGTTCCCGCCGGCGTTGCACGGCGCGGGCATCATCGAGCGAATCAGGCAACTTGTGGCTCCGGGCGGCGGGGCAGGGACACATCCCCGGTCGCAGAGCGTCGATTGTAGCACGCTTCCGCAACCCGCGAAATCGAACCCGCCGCGCATTGACCCCCAACCCGCCCGCATCTACGATTAGTGACTTGTAACTTAGGTATTGCGCGTGCTAGCGATTGGCGGGTCCGGCCGGCTATGCAACACGACACTCTAGCGCAGATCGGCATCTTCGCCTACCTGGCGGTGCTCACCCTGATCTGCATTTACGGGGCGCACCGTTACTTCCTGGTGTTGCTGTACTTCCGCGTCCGACGGAAGCTGCCGCAGCCTCCGGGCCGGTTCGCGGAACTGCCGCGCGTCACCGTCCAGTTGCCGATGTACAACGAGCAGTACGTCGCCCAGCGGATCATCGAGCGGGCGTGCGAGATCGATTACCCGCGCGACCGGCTCCAGATTCAGGTGCTGGACGACTCGACCGACGAGACCCAGGCCATCGCCCAGGAGACGGTGCAGCGGCTGCGGGCGGCGGGCCACGACATCGAGTACCGCCACCGCACCAATCGTATCGGCTACAAGGCCGGGGCGCTGGAGGAGGGCACGCGGTTCGCGACCGGCGAGTTCATCGTGATCTTCGACGCCGACTTCCTGCCGCCGCCGAGCATCCTGCGCGACTCGATCGACCATTTCGTCGATCCGCAGGTGGGGATGGTCCAGACGCGTTGGGAGCACCTGAACCGCGAGCTGTCGCTGCTGACGCAGGCCCAGGCCATCTTGCTCGACGGACATTTCGTCATCGAACATACCGCCCGCAACCGCACCGGCCGCTTCATGAGCTTCAACGGCACCGCGGGCGTGTGGCGGAAAACCGCCATCGCCGACGCGGGCGGCTGGCAGCACGACACGCTCACCGAGGATTTGGACCTGTCCTATCGTGCCCAGCTTCGGCGGTGGAAGTTCGTGTTTCTGCCGCAGCTCACCGCCCCGGCGGAGTTGCCGCCCGAGATGAACGCGTTCAAGGCCCAGCAGCACCGCTGGACGAAGGGCGGGGCGCAGACGTGCATGAAGCTGCTGCCGCGTGTGCTGCGAAGCGACGCGGGCTGGCGGGTCAAGCTGGAGGCGTTCTTCCACCTCTCGAGCGGTGCGCTGTACGTGCTGGTCGTGCTGCTGAGCCTGCTGGTCGGTCCGGCGTTGCTGGCCAAACTCACGCTCAGCAAGCCGCAGTCGCAGTGGGTCTTGTGGTTCGAGTTGCTGCTCTTCGTGATCGGCTTCGGTTCGACGACCGCGTTCTACATCGTCAGCCAGCAGCAGCTTCAGCGCGGCTGGTGGTACGGCCTGCGGCACGTCCCGACGCTGATGGCGGTGGGGATCGGGATCGCGCTCAACAACGCGATTGCGGCGCTCGATGGCTTCTTCGGCCAGACCGGGGAATTCGTGCGGACGCCCAAGTTCGGCGACGCCGTCCACACCGCCGGCGACTGGCGGCGGCGGCTGGGCGCGTTTCAGCTCAAGAAGAACTGGCAGGCGTGGGTCGAGCTGGTGATGGCCGTGTACCTGACGGCGTGTGCGGGGGCGCTGCTGTTTTTCGAGAACTGGTTCGAGCGCGTCTCGATGGCGTTGCCGTTCTTGTTGATCTTCATCGTCGGCTACGGCTACGTCGCTTTTCAGACCTTCTATACCCGCTGGCTCTCCAGCCGCGGTCTGCCGGCCACCTGAAGCGAGACCGCGGAACGGCCCGCGTGCCGCGCGCGCGGGGCGGAAGTCCGCGCTCCCCGCCCTGAGGTAGCGCGGTCGTCCGAACCCAGTCAGTTGCGCGGCGGCAAACACCCGGCGAGCACTTGGGCGACGCGCTGTGTTTGGACATGTTCGGGCCCGTAGGTTTCGATGCAGATACGTTGCGCTTCCTCGAGAACCGGCTGGGCCGCGGCCGCCTCGCCGGCGTCGCACAGCAGTTGCCCACGCAGGAGCAGACCCCGCGCGCGACGCGGGTCCGCGGGGGTCAGCAAATCCAGCGCGCGGGCACACTCGGCGGCGGCTTCCTCCCCACGACCCTGCATGCGCAACGCATTCCCCAGGTTGAGCAGCGCTTCGGCCACCTGCGGGTGCGTCTCGCCGCGGGTCCGGCGAAAAAGCGCCTCTGCTTGCCGAAAACACTGCTCAGCCTGGGGGTAGTCCGCTTCGTCATAGAGCGCCAGGCCGAGGTTGGTAAGGCCGACGGCTACGTGGGCGTGCTGCGCGCCGAGTGTCTCGCGCGCGCCGGCGACGTACTGCTCAAAAAGCTGCCGGGCCTCCGCGTGTTGTCCCTGCGCGCGTCGCAGCAAGGCCAGCTTGTTCAGGCTGACCAGCGTTTCGTGGTGCCGATCGCCGTGAAGCGCCCGGCGGATTTCCAGCGCCTGTGTGAGCAGCGGTTCGGCGTCCGTCAGACGGCCGGCGTCGCGCAGCAACGAACCGAGATTGGCAAGGCTGTTCGCGACGTCGCCTTGCGCGGCGCCGAGCCGCTGCCGTAGCGCGAGGGCGTCACGCAGATACGGCTCGGCCTGCGCGTAGTCCTTGCGGTCGAAGTGCAATTGCCCCAGACAGTTGTACAACTCGGCCACGGGCAGGCCGTCGTGCCCGAAGAGCGCCGTCCGCGCCGCGAGCGCCGCTTGGTAGGCACGCTCCGCCTCGGCGTACTGACCCTGCTCCTTCAGACACCAACCCAACACCAACAGCGTGTCGGTCCACGGCGCGCGGGCGGCGGCCGCACTCATGCTGCGCAGTTCAGCGGCCCGGCGCAAGTGGGGCTCGGCGGCGGCGTACAGGCCGAGGTTCATGTAAAGCTGGCCCAGCGTGTGGCGGACGCGGGCCTCGACCTCCGGCTGGCCGGCGAGCTGGTCCGCCCGTGCCCCGGCACGCTCCAGCGTTTCGCGGAGCGACTGGTACAGCGGGCTGTCGCGGTCGGCCTCGGTCTCCTCCGGGTCAATGCTCGTGAGCACATCGTCCAGAAAATCGGCGACCAGCTCGGCCCGGTCGGCACTCCGCCGGGCCGCCTGCCGCTCGTGTTCCGCGTGTTGCCAGAACGTGACCGACAGCACCAAGCCCGCCGCCACGCTGAAGGCGACTGCCGTTCCGGCCGCGACGGGCCAGCGGTGCCGGCGCAGTTGCTTGCGCAGCACGTACGCGAGCGAATCGCGCTTGGCCTCGATCGGCTCGCCGGCCAGATAATGCCTTAGATCGCGGGCCAGTTCGCCGGCGGACTGGTAACGCCGCGCGCGGTCCTTCGCGAGGCATTTGAGCACGATTGTGTCAAGATCATCGTCCCACGGGGAAGCAACAAAGCGACGGAGCGACGAAGCGACGCAGGGGGCCAAAGCGACGGGCGCACTGCTGCTGCGACTGCGTGCGGCCCGCAATGCGGTGCTCGGACGGGCCGGCTCGGCGTGCTGGATACGGTCCAGCACGTCGCGCACCTGGCCAACCACCTCGTAGGGCATTTGCCCCGTGAGCATCTGATAGAGCACGACGCCGAGGGAGTAAACATCAGTGCGAATATCAACGCGCCCCGGCAACCCGGTGGCCTGCTCCGGCGAGGCCCACGGGAGCGAGCCGATGAATTGCCCCGTCATGCTCAGCACTTCGGGGGCCGCATCGCCCGCCACATCCTCGAGCGCCAGGCGCGCCAGGCCGAAATCCAGCACGTAGGGCGCGCCGTTCGCATCCACGCGGACGTTCGACGGCTTGATGTCACGGTGAATGACGCCGCACAGGTGCGCCGCCGCCAGCGCATCGCAGATCTTCAGAAACAGCCGCAGCAACTCCGGCAGCGTGTGGCCATCCTGGCCAAGATAGGCATCGAGCGTGGACCCGGAGATGTAGTCCATGACGTAGAACGGGCAGCCGTCGGCGACGCCGCTGTCATGGACGCGGACGACGTTTGGGTGATTGAGGTGCGTGAGAATCTGCACTTCGCGTTCGAGCCGCGCGCGGGCGCGCGGCTCCGCGAACGCTCCGCCGTGCAGGACCTTGAGCGCGACCTTGCGTTTGGTGGAAAGTTGAATGGCCAGAAACACCGTGCCCTGCCCGCCGTGGTGAATTTCGCGGACCACCTCGTAGCCCGGGAATTTCTGTGGCCGGCGCTCGCGCTCCGTGTGCAGGACCACGGTCTCCGGCCGCGTGTCATCTTGCTTCGCGTCGCGGCGCGCCAACTCCACCAGCCGCAGTTTCCGCAGCTCGACGCCCAGCTCGGGCATCAGGTCGGCGTGCGAGGCGATGACCACGTCATCCGGCAGCCGTTCGCCGGAGGACCGCCGGTGGATGCACTCGGCGACCACCTGCTCGATGAGCTGCGCGCGGGCCGAGCCGGCGCTGCCCGGGTTGTCAAAGCGCGGTGACATGGGCGCAGGCACCTACCGGTGGGCACCGCCCACCTATCCCTATAGTGACACTCCGCCGCCGCGCTTTCCACCGTCCGGGCGAAATCTCCCGCCGCGGGTCAGGCCGCCGGCTCGTCGGGGGCGGCCGGGGGCGTTGGGGTGCTGCCGGTCCAGGGTGTGGCCGACGCGGTCGTGTCCTCGGCGGACCAGACGCTGCCGGGGGTCAGATGGAGCTGCCGCTCGTGCAGGAGGCGAATCAGCAGCGCCGTCGTCCCGCAGCCGAGCAATGCCGCGCCGGCAACCAGCGCCTCGATTGCGCCACGCTCGTTCAGGTGCGCGGGCAGTTCGCCGGCACCGCCGATGCTCAGCACCACCAGGGCCAACGCAACCGGTACCGTGATGCGCCTGCGCCACGTACCGGGCACGGGCAGCCGGCGGGTGACGAGGACCGCCAGCACGGCCCACGGCAGCACGCGCGCGACCAGTTCCAGCCGGCTAATGCGATGAAAGTGCGTGTCGCGCAGCAGGGAGTCGAGCGCCGCGGCCTGCACCTGACAGCCGAAGACCGTGACATCCCCGGAAAACCTCCATTGATCCAGGGGCGGGACCATCTGGCCGATCAGCACGGCGCGCCCGGCGAACCAGGCCCGGCGCTGCGCCGCGTCGGCTGTGAACACCTGCTCCACGGGTACGACCCGCGCGCTCCAGGGGGCGATGTTGTCGAGCTTGACGCGGGCAAAGAACAGCCGATCGCCGGGTTCCATGCTCCCCTCGGCCTTCAGGGCTTCCGCGGGCCGAAACGTCTGAAACCGGTCGACCTGCGCCAGCCAGCGGGACTCCAGCGGCGCCGCCTGGCGCTTGCGGTACCGCACAACCAGCGCTTCCGGCTCGACCAGCAGATTAACATCGCAGTCCGGGTGGCGGGCGGCGGCGGCCGCGGCGATCGCGAGCGAAGGGATGGGTGGATTGAACCCGCGTTGGATCGCGAGCGGGTAGCCCACCTCGTCGGTTTTCGCCGTAGGCCCGGTGCCCTGAAGCGCCCCCCAACCGTGGACGGCGGCCCGGATGTCGGGGCAGAGCGCGGGTTCGCCGTTGATGTCGAACTTATCGCTGCCGACCACGACCGGCACCCCGAGTGCCCGAATGCCGCGGATGAACGCCGGGTCGAACTCCGCAGCGCACACCGGAAAGAAGTAATCCCAAGCCACCACGGCGGGCCGCGCGTCGGCGAGCGTTTCCAGCAGCCGGCCGTAGAGCAGACGCAGGCTCTTGCGGTTATCCAGGTCCAGGCCGTGAA
>CAYMXT010000090.1:13497-15434 GCA_964394415.1 uncultured Planctomycetales bacterium | reverse complement strand
GCGCACCGCAGCGCGCCACTCCTGCCGGCCCCGGACTTGCGTCCGGGGTTCGGATACGGCGGCTGGCGCCGCGATCAGAACCCGCCACGCAAGTGGCGGGCCGCCGGGCCGCTGGCGCACCGCAGCGCGCCACTCCTGCCGGCCCCGGACTTGCGTCCGGGGTTCGGATTGCCGCACGTGGACGCGGCGGGGCGGGGGATTCATAATGCGGTGCTCGCGGGTCCGGGCCCCGGGGGCCTGTGTGGCCCCACCAATGCGTGGACGAGACGCCGATGAATCGCGAACCGAGTGCTTCCTTGCCGCGCAGCGAACGCAACGCGCCGCCCCCCGCCGCGGACGACCATCCCGGCGATGTCCCCGCGGCCGAGTTCCGCGCCGCTATGCACCGCGCGGCCGACGAAATCGCCGACTACCTGGAGGGTGTACGCGCGTATCCGGTCGTGCCGCGGATCACGCCGGGCGCAGTGCGGCAGCGTCTGCCGGAGCACCCGCCGCAGGAGCCGGAGCCGCTGGCGAACCTGCTCGACGACTTCCGCGGCCTCATCGCGCCCAACACGACGCACTGGAACCACCCCGGCTTCATGGCCTACTTCCCGGTCACCGGCTCCGGCCCTGGCATTCTCGGCGAGGCGCTCGCCGCGGCCCTCAACGTCAACGCGATGCTCTGGCGCACCGGCCCGGTGCAGACCGAGCTCGAGGAGCACGTCTGCGACTGGGTACGGCAGATGCTGGACCTGCCGGCCGCCTTTCGCGGACACATCAACGACACCGCGTCGATCAGCTCGCTGCTCGCGCTGGCCGCCGCGCGCGAACGGGTCGCCGGGCTGGACATCCGGCGACGCGGCATGGCCGGGCGGAGCGACCTGCCGCCGTTGACGGTGTATTGCAGCGACCAGGCGCACTCGTCGATCGACAAGGCCGCGGTCACGCTGGGTTTCGGTCTGGAGAATCTGCGGCGGATCGAGAGCGACGCGACGTTTCGGCTGCGCATTGACGCGCTCGAAGCCGCGCTCGCGGCGGACAAGGCCGCGGGCCGGCGACCGGTGGCGATCGTCGCCACGCTGGGCACGACCTCGACGACCTCGGTGGACCCGCTGCGCGAGCTGGCGGCGATTGCGCGGCGCGAGGACATGTGGTTGCACGTGGACGGGGCCTATGCCCTGTCTGCCGGCATCTGCCCGGAGTTTCGTCCGCTGCTGGACGGGTTGGGCGCGGCCGACTCGATCGTCACGAATCCGCACAAGTGGCTGTTCGTGCCGGTGGATTGTTCGCTGCTGTTTGTGCGTGACCCCGCGTTGCTGCGCCGCGCGTTTTCGATCATCCCGGACTACCTCACGACCACCGAGACCGGCGTGACCAACCTGATGGACTACGGGGTGCAGCTCGGGCGGCGCTTCCGCGCGCTGAAGCTGTGGTTCGTGCTGCGTGCGTTCGGCGTGCGCGGGTTGCAGGAGCGGATTCGCTTTCACTGCCGGCTGGCGCAGGAGTTCGCGGCGTGGGTTGACGCGGAGCCGGGGCTGATGCGCGTGGCCCCGGTGCCGTTCAGCACGGTTTGTTTCCGGGCGACGCCGGCAGGCACGCCGGAGGAACAGGACGCGTACAACGAACGGCTGCTGGCGGCGATCAACGCGGCGGGGCCGGTGTTTCTCTCGCACACGCGGCTGCGCGGGCGGTACGTGCTGCGGCTGACGGTCGGCAACCTGCGCACAACCGCGGCTGACTTGGCGACGGCCCAGGCGCTCGTCCGGCAAGGGTTGGCGGCGGTCGGGTAGCAGGCGGTCAGGCCGGGGAGCATCGGCGTCCCGCCGGTGCGCATCGGGCGGCGCGGGCTGGACGAAGCTCCGCCTCTGGTGGGGAGCATCGGCGTCCCGCCGGTGCGCACCGGGCGGCGCGGGCTGGACGAAGCTCCGCCTCTGGTGGGGAGCATCGGCGTCCCG
>CAYMXT010000090.1:0-13397 GCA_964394415.1 uncultured Planctomycetales bacterium | reverse complement strand
TGGACGAAGCTCCGCCTCTGGTGGGGAGCATCGGCGTCCCGCCGGTGCGCACCGGCGGGACGCCGATGCTCCCTGTTCGGCAGCGCTTGCCGTGCGGTGTGGCATCCGGCATAATGCCGGTCTTGCTTCTGGTTCGTGCGTTCGCTCGGAGTCTCGTGGATGGGAGCCTTGCTCGAAGCCCTCGTCACTCTTCAGGACATCGAGCTTCAGATCGTGGACATTCGTCGGCAGCTCCAGACCCGACAGCGGGCTGTGGAGCGCCAGGCGGCCAAGCTGCGGGCGGCGGAGCAAGCGCTCGAAGAGGAACGGGGGTTGCTCAAGCGGGCGCAGGTGCAGCAGGATGAGCTGGACGTGGACCTCAAGGCTCGCCAGGCCACGGTGAACCGGCTGCGCGAGAACCTGAACTCCGTGCGTACGAACAAGGAATACGCGGCGCTGATGTCGCAGCTCAACAACGAGAAGGCCGACGTCACCCGCATCGAAGCGCGGGCGTTTGAGTTGCTCGAGGGGGTCGAAATTCGCAAGAAGGCGCTGGCCGACCGCCAGCAGGCCGCAGAGCACGAACGTCGGCGCCTGACGGACGTCGAAGCCCAATTGGCACAAGCCCAGGGCTCCTTCGCCGACCGGCTCACCTCGTTGGAACAGAAGCGCAGTGCCGCGGAGCAGGACGTCGACCCGAAGGCCCTGGACCTGTTCAACCGGATCTCCGAGCGCTACGAGGGCGAAGTGATGGCCCGCGTGGTGCAGGTCCACCCCCGCCGGCTGGAGTACATGTGCGAAGGCTGCAACATGTCGCTGGCCGCGGAGCGCGCCAACGCGCTGCTGACGCGACGCGACGACCTCCTCACATGTGACAACTGCGGCCGCATTCTGCACATTGTGAAAAGCACGTAGACGGGCACGGCGTGGCACTGGTCATTTACGTGGACGGCGGGTCACGCGGAAATCCAGGACCCGCCGGCGCCGGGGTTGTGATCCGCGAAGACGGCGGGTCCCAGGTCTTCGAGGCCGGCTACTTCCTCGGCCACCAGACCAACAACGCAGCCGAATACCACGCCCTTTTGCGGGCGCTCGAACGCGTCGGGCAATATCCGCCGCAGCCGCTCGTCATCCATTCCGACAGCGAACTGCTGGTCCGCCAGCTCACCGGTGCGTACCAGGTCAAGAGCCCCAAGCTGGCGCCGCTCTTCCGCCAGGTGCAGATGTTGCTGCTGCGGATCGCGCACTGGAGCATCCGGCACGTGCCGCGCGAAGAAAACACGCGGGCGGATGCACTGGCCAACCTGGCGATGGACGCGGGGCGGGACGTGGTCAGGCGAGACACCTCGGCCGGCGACGCACCGGCTTCGCCAGCGCCGCGCGGCGGCGCTGAGCAAACCGCGACGTCGCCCGCGCCGGGCGGGCCGGGCACCGCCGGGGTGCGTGTGACCGTATCGCGTCCGCCGGCCGCCGGGGCGTGTCCCGCGGGTGGTCCGCCGCACATGCCGTTCACGGTGCAAAGCGCGCTGCCGACGGGGCTGTGCGTCCACGCGGCCCATGCGCTGCTGCCGACGCTGCTGGGCATCCTGAACACCGCCGCCGAGGAGTTCGCGGCGGTGCCGACGCTGACCGTGCGCTGCGGTCGGCCGGGGTGTCACGCGGAGTTCAAGCTTTCACCGGTCCGTGCTTCGAACGGCACCCCAGGTCAGACGGGGTCGCACCAGGAGCCAGCGCCGTTCTAAATCACCGTGCGCGATTCGGCAGCGCAGGTCCGAGCCGACCGCGCGAGCGGTCGCGAGTTTGTCCGCGAGCTTGCGCTCGCGGCTCGGACAGGCGCCGCCCATTCGCGCACGGTGATTCAGTGTAGGGACTTCAGAATTGCCGCAGCGCATCTGGGTGGGAAGCATGGGCCTCCGGCCCGTGCGAATCCCGGCGCACCGGGACACGGGCCGGAGGCCCATGCTCCCCAGACGATGCGATTATTGTGAGGCACTACCCGAGCGCGTGGCCCGTCGCTGACAGCCGACAGACTTTGCACCCCGCGACGTGCGGAAGCCTGCGGAATTCTGCACACGTTCCCGGACGCGCGCCCCGGACTCACTTCGCGGACGAACCCGGAACCGGCTCGCCGTCCTCCGCCGCCAGGCGCCGCAGGAGCGCCCGGCGAAGCTGCGTCAGCGGGCGGGCCACCAACCGGTGCAGCCGAATCCACGGACTGATCCGCGTCACCACGCGCTCTTCGTCCGCAGTCAGCAGGTCGGGCCGCAGACGCCGCTTGTGCTTCAAGACATGGTAGAGGTCGGCGTTCTGAAACCGCCGCAGCAGCCACCGCACCGGCAGCCAGCGCCGCCAGCCGCACGGCGGCAGCAGCAGCGAGATCTGAAAATCGATCAGGTGTGGCCGGCCGTTGTCGCCGTGCAGGATGTTCTGCCGCTTGTTCAGGTCGACGTACGCGATGTGTCGCGCGTGCAGCGTGCGGACCAAGGCCGCGAGTTCATCGAAGAAGGTCTCGGAAACCGCCTCGTGGCGTTCCAGCGGATGCCCCGGCACGAAGTCATGCATGAAGCCGGTGACGCCGACCGGTCCGATGAGCGCCGGCACGCCGGGGAGGTCGTGCGTCGCGCGATAGAGTCTGATTTCCCGCTGTCCGAGGAACCGGCCAGCCCACCGCATCGGCAGACCGAAGCAGGGGTTGGTGCGGTTGAGCTTCAGCACCGCCAGCCCGCCGGGGCCGCGATACAACCCCGTCGCGGCGAAGAAATCGTGCTTAAACGTCTCGACGAGTTCGTAGTCACTTCCCGCACAGCGCACCGCGCGCGGCAGCGCGGCGCCGGGGAGTGCGTAGAGCCAAGGATGACGAATGCTGCGGCTTTGTCGCGAGTTCAGCGCGCCCACGGTGCGGCAGTATACCGATCGTCGTGCGTGTGCCGGCGCAGTGCAACCGGAAGCGGTTTGGCGTGCCCATCCGAACCCCGCACGTCCCGGCGCGCCGGGACGGGGCTGGGCGTGCGGGGGGCTGGCTGGCCGGCGTGCCCCGGACTTGCGTCCGGGGTTCGGATCGCAACCCATCCGAACCCCGCACGCGAGTGCGGGGCATCCGAACCCCGCACGCCAGCGCGGGGCACGCGGCCCAGCACCTGCGTAGCTGGTTCTGCCGGCGACGCCGCGAGCGCGCTATCGATCGGTAAAAGTTAGTGATATCCGATTCGGCCCCTATAAAAGGCGTGCGGCACCCTGTGGGTATTGGCGCGGTCTGAGGGTGCCGCAGCGAGTGGAAGCAACTTGTTAAAGGATAAGAGCTTACGAATCTAGACGGCGTCGGGCCGTTTCGCAACACACTTTTCCTACTTAAGTATACCAAGCCGGCCCCGAGTTTCAACAGTCTTGTGAGCAAAAAACGGGCTAAGTTTATGAAAAATCGTAGTTAACGTGGCGCAGCCGCGTCCGATAGCTCCGCGCGCAACGCCGTGAGCAACTCTCGGCTTCGGGTGTCGGGATTCGACGCCTCATAACTATCCAAGAGCCGTGTCGCTTGGGCATGCCCGTTCGGTCCGCCCAGGGTTAAGAACGCGGCGGCTTGCACCAACGCCGCGTCGCTCGGCAACCGTCGGCGGTCCGCGAGCACCTGAACGGCGGTGATCAGCCGCTCCAGCTCGCGCGCCCGTGGGATGGGCGGCCCCCGCTTGAGTTGGCGCACCCACTGCACCGCCTCCGCGGCGTTCCCAGTGCGCAACTGTCCGAGCGCGAGAGCGGCGCAGGCGAGTGGGTTCGCCGGGTCACCCGCGACCAGCTCATCCGCTGCCCGGTTTGCCCGCGGATCATCGGCCAACGCCAAGCTCCACACCAGAAACGACTGGAACTCGCGCCGTCCTGGTTCTTGGTCAGCCGCGGCTGACCAGGCTCGGACCGCGTCCGCCAGCCGGTCAACCTGGAGCGTGACCTCGGTCAGCCCGCGGAGGGCGGCGTAGTTCGTCGGCTCGTCGCGCAGCAAGGCGGAGTACACCATCCCCGCTTCGTTCCAATGATGGCTCCGCAGGTGGTACTCGGCCAGAACCAACCCCGCCTGGACGGCCAGGGTCGGGTTGGACCGAATCCGTGGATCGCTGAGCACTTCGCTGACAAGCTGGAACCCGCTGGCCCCCTCGTGATAGCGAATCTCGCACGCCGCGCGCCCGACCTTCGCCGGCGGCAAGTCGTAGCCGAGTTCCGCGGACTTGGCGAACCGCGGGCACGCTTCGGCGTCGCGGTCCAGGTCGAACATCAGCAAGTAACCATAGTCTGCATAATGAATTGCGCGCGTCAAAGGCATGTCGGGCAGGAGCTGTTCGGCCCGGGCGTACGCTTCCGCCGCCTGGTTCAACTGCCCGAGCGCCCGGTGCGCCTGGGCGAGCCGGACCCAGGTCGTGTACTCGTCGGGCAGCAGCTCGCGTGCCGCCTCGGCCTGAGCCAGGCTCGCCGCCGGCAGCCCGGCGCGGAGCAGCCGGTACGACAGCCGGCGGTGGAATGGGCCGCGGTCGCCCGGGCCCGGGAAGAAATAAGCCAGGTTCGGACAGTCGATCGTCTGCTTGAGCGTGGTCTGCCACAGTCCGCGGAAGTGTGCCACCTGGGCGGTACCGGGCGGAAGCTGCTCGCGATCGACTGCGGGGAGCGGGTGACCCTGTGCGAAGTCATACGCGGTTGCCAGTGCCTCCAGGGCCCGCGGATCGCCCGGATGGAGCTCGACGACGCGCTTCGCCCGCCGCAGGGCGCTGCGTGCCGCGGCACAGTACGGCAAGTCACCGAGCAACATCGCCGTGCCGAGCACGACCGTGACGCCGAGGAGCCACCGCTTGGTCCGCACCCGCCACGCAAGTGGCAGCTCGCCTGACCCCGCACTTGCGTGCGGGGTTCGGACAAGCGCCAGGCGCCGCGCGACACCGACGCCGACCACCAACAGCACGCCCATCAGCGGCTGATACACGTACCGATCGACCGCCGCCGCCTCGCGGGCCCCCACCAGTCCGATGACCGGCAGCAGCAGTCCCCAACACCACGCCCAGCCGAGCGCGCTCGCGCGACACCCGGCGTAACGCCACGCCGCGACGGCGTGCCAGACGGTCGCACCAGCCAGCCCCACGCCAACCCAGACCAACGGGTGGCCCCAGCCCGTCCGCGGATCCGGCAGGTGCCAGACCGTCAGCCAAAGCGGCGTGACGATACACTGGAAGTAGATCCAGACGGCCAGAGCGCTGCGCGCGAGCGGGTCGCCGAACAGACCCTTCGACGCATCCTCCACCGACCCCGACGCCCGGCTGGTCCGCAGCGTCAGAACGGCAAACGCCACGCAAACGACCACCACGAGGTACACGCGCGGCGATTTCAACGCCCCGCGCCAGCCGCGCCGCCAGGCTTCGAGCGCGAGCACAACCAGCAACCAGCCCGGAACTGCCTTGCTCAGCATCGCGGCCAGCAGCGCCAACAACGCGCCGACGAAGAACGCCACGCGGCGGCGCTCCAGTGCGAGCGTGTGCAAGCCCAGCGACAACAGCGCGAATGTGGCGGAAAGCAGATGCGTCCGTCCCATGTCGCTGGCGTAGGTCGTAATCAGGACCGGGTGCAGCGCCCACAACAGAGCCAGGGCCCACGCGAGCACTGCGTGACTACCCTCCGTTCCAGCGCTGGGCTGGGGGCGGGTCGCCGGCGACGCCGCCCGACGGAGCACCAGCCAGAGCACCCACCACAGCAGCAGCGCGTTGACCGCGTGCAGCAGCACGTCCGTCCGGCGAAAGCTGGTCGCGTCGCCGCCGGTCAGGTGCCATTCGAGTGCGTACGTCAGAATCGGAAGCGGCTGATAGAGATCGTCGTGGACCGTGGAGCAGATGCGAGCGAGGCGCGTCCCGAGCGGGTCGCCCTTTCCGCCCGGCGCGGCGGCGGGGTTCACGTCGGGGTTGTCGGCGATGAAGATGTATTCGTCGCCTGGCAGCCAGGGGGCGTCCAACTCCGGCGAACCCGCGATGATCACCGCGGCGGCGAGAGCGAGGCCCAGGCCCAGCAGCTTGCCGTGGGACGGACCCACGGGTGCAGTGGTCGGCGGCTGTGAGAGGTCATCCGTCATAGCGGGCGCGATAGTGTAGCCGGGGAGCGCGAAACGGGGACGGATGCGCTGCGCGACCCACGCGCTGCGTGAATCGCTCCCTGGCGGTCGCGGCTCGGAATACGCTCGCTTGGCGAGTGTTGCGGGCGGGCCTTAGAATGCAGGGCTGGCACTGGGAAGGAGCTGCGCGGATGCCGCTGTCGTTCAAGCCCTTCGAGCAAATGACCGACGAGGACTACTTCAACATTGGCCTGAAGGTCGGCCTCGAGGTCCATCAGCAGCTCCTCACCCGCCGCAAGCTGTTCTGCCGCTGCCCGGCGGGGCAATTCAGCCCCGCGTACGACGCCGAGATTCTCCGCCACATGCGGCCGACCCTCTCCGAGCTGGGCGAGTACGACGGCACGGCCCTGATGGAGAAGAAGACCAAGAAGAACATCTACTACCGCATTCACCACACCAACGTCTGCACGTACGAATTCGACGACACGCCGCCGTTTTTCATCGACGAAGAGGCCCTCGACATCGCCCTCGAAGTCTGCATGCTGCTGCGGCTCAACCTGGTCGGCGAGTTGCACATCGCGCGCAAACAGTACCTGGACGGCTCCATCCCGACCGGGTTTCAGCGCACCGGCATCCTGGGCGTCGACGGCTGGATCCCCTACAAAGACCGCCGGATCGGCATCCGCCAACTGTCGATCGAGGAAGACGCCTGCCGCGAGGTCTCCGACATCGGCCACGACCGCGTGTACCTGACCGACCGCCTCGGCATGCCGCTGATCGAGAGCGTCACCGAGCCGGACATGCGCACGCCGCAGGAAGCCGCCGAGGTCGGGCAGATTCTCCGTCTGCTGGCGCGCAGCACCGGTCAGGTCCGCACCGGCTACGGGGCCGGACGGCAGGACGTGAACGTCAGCGTCCGCGGCGGACAACGCTGCGAAATCAAGGGCACGCCACAGATTTGGCGTAACCCGCGGCTGATCTACAGCGAAGCCCGGCGCCAGTGCAGCCTGCTGCACATCCGCGACCTGCTGCACGTCCGCGGCGTGCGGACCGAGACGTTTCAGTGGACCCACGACGACGTGACGCGGCTGGTCGAGCAAACCCGTTATGAGCCGATTCACGCCGCGCTCGCCGAGGGGCACCGCGTCCGCGGCGTCCTGCTGCGGGGCTTTGCGGACATCCTGAACGAACCGACGCAGGAGAACACGCGCTTCGCCAAGGAGTTTTCCGACCGCGTGCGGGTCGTCGCGTGCCTGACGCGGCTGCCGAACATCGTTCATTCCGACAGTGCCTCCGAGTCGCTTTCGAGCAAGGAATGGAAGCAGCTTCGCCGCCGGCTGCGGGCCGAGCACGCGGACGCGCTCGTCCTCGTCTGGGGCAGCGTGGCCGACACCATCACAGCGGCCAACGAGATCGCCCTGCGGGCCCGCGAGGCGACCGTGGGCGTGCCCAACGACACCCGCCAGGCGTTCAACGACGGCACGAACGGCTTTGAGCGCGTGCTGCCCGGACCCGACCGCATGTACCCGGACACCGACCTGCCGCCGCAGGAAATCGCACAGGAGCGGCTGGACCGCATTCGCGTGCGGCTGCCGGAGTTTGTGTGGGACCGCGAGGCCCGCTACCGTGGGCTGAAGCTGCCCGTCGCCGTGATCGGGCCGCTGCTGCGCTCGCCGCGGGCCGCGCTGTTCGATCGCCTGGTGCGCGAGCTGGAAATCCAGCCGACCTTCGCGGCGATCGTGCTCGTGCAGCGGCTCAAGCACCTGCGGCGGAGCGGCGTGCCGGTGGAGCAGCTTTCCGACGCGGAGATTCTGGAGGTCTTCCGGGCGCACGCGACGGGGCGGCTGGCTCGCGAGGGGGTCGTCGCGGCGCTGGAGCGGCTGGCGCTGGAGCCGCCGTCGGAGGAGGACGCGGCGGCGCGCGTGACGCGCGTACTGGCGGAGCAACGGCTGACGCCGGCGAGCGAAAACGAAGTCCGTGATGTGTTACGGACGCGCCGGGCGCAGCTTGACGCGCCGCGCTTCCGGACCGCCGCCCAACAGGCACGATTTCTCTGCGGCCGCCTGATGGAAGACCTGCTGGGGCGCTGTGAAGGCCGGCGCCTGGCCGAGTTGGCGCAGGCTGCCGTGCGCGAAGAACCCGTCGCCAAAGGCCGCACGCAAGTAGAGCAACGTTGATGAGTACCACCCCCACCGCTCCCCCCAGTGACCGTCTCAAAGGCTACCGCGGCCCCGGCCGCGACGTGCTCGCCCGCCACAACGTCGGCGTGTGGAGCGAAGTCGAGCTGGAGTCGTCGCGCGGCGGCTTCCGCGGCATCGTCCTGCCGCGCTCGGAAACCGCCGACGACCGCCACGTCGTGCTCAAGCTGGCCAGCGGCTACAACGTCGGCATCTCCGCCGATTCGATCACGAACATGAAGGAGGTCGGCCGGCGTGAGGCGCATTACAAGATCCCGGAGCGCGAATTCCCCCGCGATCCGCGCAAACCAAACGTCATGCTCTTCGGCACGGGCGGCACCATCGCCAGCCGACTCGACTACCGCACCGGGGCCGTCATCCCCGCGTTCTCGCCCGGCGAACTCTACGGCTCCGTGCCCGAGCTGGCCGACATCTGCAACCTGCGCACCGAGAAGCTCTTCGGCGTGTTCAGCGAGAACATGGGGCCGGAGCAATACATCAAGCTCGCGCAGCGGATCGGCGAGGAAATCCGCGCCGGCACCGACGGCATCGTGATCGGCCACGGCACCGACACCATGCACCACACCGCCGGCATCCTCTCCTTCATGGTCCAAAGCCCGCCGGTCCCGATCATCATGGTCGGCTCGCAGCGCTCCAGCGACCGGCCGTCGTCGGACGCGGCGATGAACCTGATCTGCGCCGTCAAGGCCGCCGCGGAGGGCGACATTGCGGAAGTGCTCGTGTGCATGTTCGGCCCGACCTCGGACGAGTACAACCTGCTGCACCGCGGGACGCGCGTTCGCAAGATGCATAGCAGCTATCGCTCGACCTTCCGCACGATCGGCGACGTGCCGGTGGCGATGATCTCGCCGGCGAAGCTGACGCACCTGCGCAGCGATTACAAACGCCGGCGGCGCGACCGCGAGGTCCTGGTGAACACCGCCTTCGAGGAGAAGGTGACCATCCTGTACTACTACCCCAACATGCACCCGGACGTCGTGGATGCGGCGGTGGAAAAAGGCTATCGCGGCATGATCATCGCCGGGACGGGCCTGGGGCACGTCAACAAGCCGCTGTACCCGGCGCTCGAGCGGGCGATCAACGCCGGGATGCACATCTTTATGACCGTGCAGACGCTCTGGGGCTACACGCAGATGTACGTGTACGACACCGGGCGCGACCTGATGGCGCTGGGCATCGTCCCCACGGCGAACATGCTGCCCGAAGTCGCCTATGTGAAGCTGTGCTGGGCGCTCGGGCAGACGAACGACCGCACCGAGGTGCAGCGCCTGATGCTTACGCCGGTGAACGACGAAATCACCGAGCGCGAGCCGTACAACGGCTACCTCGTGTACCAGGGCGCGATCCCCGAAGTGCAGGAATTCCTGCGGACGATCAAGCGCTAGCAAACGTGGACTGAGCGCCGCGGCGCTGCGCCCAGCCCAGCGTGACTGCCGCTACGTCTCTCAGTCGAGCGTCAGTGTCGGCCGCTCGTGCTTGGGCCGGTACTTGTCGACCAGCGCGCGGAGCTTGGGCTGCTCCGGGCTCAACTCCAGGCTGCGGTGCCAGGCTTCGACAGCCTCGTCACGCCGCGCGGGCTGGTCCGGGTCGTCGAGGTACTGCGTCATCAAGACGACGCCCAGGCCGGCATGGGCCGGGGCGTTGTGCGGATCAAGCTCAATCGCCCGGCGGTAACTCGCGACCGCGTCGGCGTAGGTCTGCTGACGCCAGAGCGTGTAGCCGAGTCGCTCGTGCGCGGCGGAGAGGGCCGGGTCCAGTTGAACCGCCGCGCGCAGCGTGCGCAGCGCGGTGTCCCAGCGTTCCTGGTTCAGGTAGACGGTTGCGAGGTTGACGAGCACGATCGGTTGCGCCCCATCGCACTCGAGCGATTCCTTGTACGCCTTGATGGCATCGTAGTCCCGGCCCTGGGCGGCGAGCGCGGCCCCGAGATTGCTGCGGGCCGTTGCGCTGCGCGGATCCAGCTTGATCGCTACGCGGTAGCTCTCGATGGCCTGCTCCAGTTCGCCGGTCTGGTGGTAGCAGGATGCCAGGCGGAAGCGGAGGTCGAAGTTCTGGGGCGACAGGTCGCAGGCCATGGCGTACGCACGAATCGCCTGCGTCAGCTTTTCGAGCAACCGGTAGACCTCGGCCAGCTCGATGATCGGCTCGACCCGCGCGGGCTCCAGCTTGACCGCCTGCTGCAAGGCCTCGGCGGCGGCGCTCAAATCGCCGGTCTGCCGGCAGACGAGCCCGAGCTGGTAGTGTCCCTCCGCGAATTGCGGGTCGAGCTTGACGGCCTCGCGGAACTCGGCCAGCGCCAAGTTGAGGTCCTGCCGGCTCAGGGCGGCCTCGCCCTGAACGAGCTTCAGGCGTGCCAGCGGCTGCGTCACCACGCACCCCGCGGGCAGCAGCATGAGCAGCAGCGCCGCCAATTGCGCACTACACCGCATCCGAAACGAGCTTGTCATGGGGTTGCTCGGCCTCACGCTGAAGTAACGCCGCGAAGCTATTGACCAGGAAGCGCCGGCGGTGCGCCGGCGAATGAACACACCGCGCCTCAGTTGTCTTCTTGTACCGAAACCGCCGGGCGCGCGTCAATGCGACGCCCGTGTGGTAATTCGTGGTCTCACCACACTTATCGGGCTTAATCGCCGTTGGACTTGGGGGAAACTTCGGCCGCCGAAGGGGCGGACGCGGGCGCGGATGTCGGCACCGGCGCCGCCGGTGGCTCACGCTCGGCCCAGCGGACGACGTAGCTGGCGGCCAAGTCGCGCACCAGCTCGTCGGCGTCGTTTGCGGCGATCGCGCGCATCCGCTCAGCCAGCGCCGGCCCCTGCCGCGCCAGCACGCGCAACGCCATCAGGCGCGCGAGCCAGTGTTCGTGGTCCAGGCAACGCTCGACCGCGGCAGTTAGCGCGCGGTCCAGGCCCAGCAGTTGCAGCGACTCCAAAGCGCTGACTTGCGCCGCCCAGTCGCGGCTCCCCAGTGCCGCGAGCAGCGCCCCCCGCAGTTCGTCCACCGGAACGCTCGCCGGCGTGTAACTCAGACGCTTCAACTCGGCCTGCTGGCGTTCGGCGAGCAGCTCGGCCGCGACGGCGATGGCGCGGGCCCGGCTCGTGGCCGTTCCTCCGGCCAGGGCTTTGTTGAGCGCGGCAAGGGCCTCCGGGCCCGTCGCCGCAGGGACGCGGTTGAAGTAGGCCGGCCGCAGCACCTGCCCGCCGAGGCTCGGACGCCAGACACCGTTCGGATCCTGCTCCGCATCCAGCACGGCCTGCACGGCCACGCGCTGCAAGTGCTGTGGCGTCTGGCGTGCGGCTTGGCGAAGCGGCCCGACATCAAGCGTCCGGCGCACGCTGACGGTCTGTCCCGGGTGCAGAACGCGCACCTGATCCATGCTGATCGTCATGACGTTGACGAACTGGCGGGGCCGGTCGCCTTCCATCTGGAACGAGAGCAGAAAGACCGGGTTGACCATGCCGTCCAAGCCGAGCGTGATCGGAAACGACGCGCGGTTGGTGAGCGCGAACGTCGCCCGCCACGGCTCGCCCGGGCCGGGGCTGACGTCGTCCAGCGTCAGGCGGGCCTCGAGGAACCGCGCCGGCGTCGCGAAGAAGTCGAGGGCGGCGTCGTCGAACTCCTTGAGCACGCGGCGTAGCGCGCGGCGCGTGGCCCGCGCCTGGGAGGACTCGGGTTGGGTAGTTGGGGCACTCGCCGGCTGCGAATCGGCGGGTTGCGTAGCGCCGGTCAGTTCCGCCTCGAGGCGCGCGAGTTCAGCGGCGGCTGGGCCGCACGTCGGCCGCGGATCAAGCTCGGCCAGCGCGCGGGCCGCGCCTTCGCGGTCGCCTGCTTCGAGCCGCAACTTCCCCAGCAGGCACGCCGCCCACGCATCCGTGCCGGCCAGCGGAGCGACGGTTCGCTCGGCGTCCGCCCGCTGCTCGGACAGCGCTTGTGCCCAGCCGAGAACCCGCCGCACAAAGGCATCCTGTGAGGCCCGGCGGAACGCGGACTCGGCCCGTGGCAGCGCCAGGTGCGGCTGCGGATCGATGGTGCAGTAATACCACGCCGCCTGGGCGACTTCGTTGACCGGCCAATCCTGCGGTTCGGCGAGGGCCGCGAAGCGGTCGCTGAGCTTCCTCTGCACGGCGTCGGCGTCGCTCGAGCGGCCCGCGCGCGTGAGCAGGTGATGCACCAACATCAGCGCTTCGGCGGACGCCTGCGGGTCGGTCGCCGCCAGGCCGACCAGTTCCAGGGCCGCATCGGCGTCGCCGCCGGCCAACCGGTTGCGGGCCAGATCGAGCAGCAAGCCACCGGGAAGCGGCGCTTGCGGCGCGAGCCGGCGACGCAGGTCGCGCGCGTAGTCGAGCAACCGGCCGGCCGGCTCGTTGAGTCCGTGCTCGTCAAGGAGGACGCCGGCCTGCCACGCGGCTTCGGTCGCGGCAGGGTCAAGCTGGAGGACGCGCAGAATCGCCGCCAGCCGTTCGGCGGGCGGCGAATCGGCGTCCAGCGTCTGCCACAGCAACGTCGCGGCGAGCACGTTGGCCGGCTCCAGCTCCAGGGCGCGGGTGAGTTCCTGGCGCGCGGCGGACTCGTCCAGGCGTTCGAGCGCCAGCCGGGCCAGCTCCACGTGGACCTGCGCGCGCAGCGGCGCGGGACGTTGCGCGGCCGCAACGGCTTGCAGCCATTCGATGCGCTTCTCGACCGTCTGCTGGGCGCGCAGCCCGGCGCCGAGCCAGAGCGCGAACGCCCCCTCGTGCGTCGGGTCCGACTCCAGCAGCCCCGTCACCATCCGTGCGGCCTCGGCGGCGTCGCCGCCGAGGACCGCCAATTCGTACAGCCAGACGTGGGCCTCGCTGTGTTGCGGATCGAGGCGCAGGGCGGCCCGCAGGAGCGTGCGGACGTGTTGCACGTCCGCCGCGGTGCGCGGCCCGCGCTGGTTGAGACCGTAGTCGCGCGCGAGATCGACGAGCAACTCGGGGAGGGTACGCGGCTCGTTGCGTCCGGCGGCCGAGGTCACGGCGACCATGGCCGCCAGAGTCACGCCCACGGCTAGACGAACCCACAACGCTGCGTGCATCGCGACCTCCGGTACGCGCCTGTCAGGTGGGACATGATAACGCCGCCGCCGCGGGCTGTGTCCCCCTGCGAAGCTGAATCAACGTGCGCGAATG
>CAYMXT010000089.1:0-15659 GCA_964394415.1 uncultured Planctomycetales bacterium | reverse complement strand
CACAGACGGATCGTCTGTGCTCCACGCACAGACGGATCGTCTGTGCTCCACGCACAGACGGATCGTCTGTGCTCCACACACAGACGGATCGTCTGTGCTCCACACTCGCGGACGCTACAGCGCCAGGCGCTGGTCACGCCGGCCGATGGTCACGTCACGAAACCCGCTTTCGCGCAGCTTCGTGGCCAGCACGGTCGCTTGGTCCGGTTCGCCGTGGATCAGCAGCACGCGCCGGGCGGTCGCGGCCCGCGGCGCGAGCATCTGGAGCAGCTCGCGCTGGTCGGCGTGGCCGCTGAAGCCGTGGATCGTGGCCACCTCGGCGCGGACCTGGTATTCCTCGTGAAACAGCGTGATGACCTTGGCCCCTTCGGCGATCCGCCGGCCGAGCGTGTGGGCCGCCATGTATCCGGCGATCAGGATCGTGTTGCGCGGGTCTTCGATGTTGTTCTTGATATGGTGCCGGATGCGGCCGGCCTCGCACATGCCGCTCGCGGAGATGATGACGCACGGTTCCTTGCTCAGGTGCAGGGCCTTGCTCTCGTTCACGTTGCGGATGTACGTGCAGCACCAGCCGCCCAGGATGTCGCCGGTGACGCGGTGAAACGCCCGCGCCTCGGCGTCGTAACACTCGGGGTGCAGCTTGAAGATCTCGGTTGCATTTACCGCCAGGGGGCTGTCGATGTAGATCGGTATCCGCGGCAGCCGCTTCGCCACCATTTGCTCGTGCAGGAAATACACGATCGTCTGCGTGCGGCCGACGGCGAACGAGGGCACGACCACCTTGCCGCGCCGCCGGATCGTGCGCAGCACGACGTCGAGCAAACGCTCCTTGGCGTCATCAACCGGTTCGTTGACGCGGTTGCCGTACGTGCTTTCGCACAGCAGGACCTCGTCTTCCGGGACCGGCTCGGGATCGCGCAGGATGGGCTTGTCGAAGCCGCCGCGGTCGCCCGTGAAGAACAGCGCGGGCGTGTCGCCGTTGCGCTTGCCGAAGGCCAGGCGGATGCCGGCCGAACCGAGCATGTGCCCCGCGTCCTGAAAACACGCCAGCAGGCCGGGCACGACCGGAAACCACCGGCCGTACGACACGCTCTGGAGCGGGCGGATGGCGGCCAGCGCATCGTCGTAGTCGTACAGCGGTTCGATCGGCGGCAAGCCCTTCTTCTTGCGACGCTTGTTCAGGTAGTACGCATCTTCCTCCTGCACATGCGCCGAGTCCGGCAGCATGATCGCACACAGGTCGCGCGTCGCCGGCGTACAGAACACCGGCCCCGTGAACCCCTGCTTCACCAGCAGCGGCAGCCGCCCGGCATGATCGGTGTGGGCGTGGGAGAGAATGACGGCCGCGATGTCGCGCGGCGGCACCGGCCATTGCTGGTTCTTCTCCTCCGCCTCCGCGCGCTTGCCCTGGTACATGCCGCAGTCGAGGGCCACCCAGTGGTCATCGACCCGGATCAGGTGCAGCGAGCCGGTGACTTCCTCCGTCGCACCGTGGAACAGAATCTCCGCCATTCGCGGGCCTCCGGGGCTGAAAGCTCATGCGGATGGTAGGTGCGCTGTCACGGCGTCGCAAACCGCTGCGGCGACCGCCGTCGTCGAAAGCCCCCAATTGCGCGGCTGCCCGGGGTTGCCCTGGAACACGGTCACGTGCGGTCCGAGCGGTCGCCACACCGCGGCGGGTGTGGGACCGAAGAGCGCGACGATCGGCGTGCCGAGCAAGGCGGCCAGGTGCGCCGGACCTGCATCGTTCGCGAGCAGTGCCGCGGCACCGGCGAGCAAAGCCACCAATTCGTCCGGCGTCGGGTTGCACACAACCGAGAAGTCCGCCGCGATGGCGTCGATGTCGCGGGCCGGCCAGGTTTCCAGTTCGACCGGTCCCAGCAGCCACACCACGGCATGGTCATTCCCGCAGCCGCGCCCCGCATCAGAACGCGCAGCGCTAGCAAGCGCTTGCTGGCGCTGCGCGTTCCGATGCGCGGTCTGACGCGCGTCCCAGAGCGGCGCGCGGGGGCACAGTCGCCGCGCCACGTCGGCAAAACTCGCCCGCGGCCAGCATTTGTGCATTCCGCCGCTGCCGGGGTGAATGAGGATGGGGGGAGGTGCTCTGCACAACGAGCCGGGAGCGCCAGCGACCGGTGGCACGCCCAGCGCCCGGCGTTGCGGCTGCTGGTGCGTACACTTCGGCACGAGCAACCCCTGGGTTTCGAGCTGCGTTTGCCACTGGTCCACGACGTGGCGTGTCCCTGCGGGCCGGGGGCGCGGGTCCACGCCGAACGCGGCCGCCGGACGCAGCTCGAGCAGCCGCTGGTGTGCGAGTGTGTGCGGCCCGCCGAGGAAACTGAGGATGCGCGCGTTCTGGATCAGCGCGGTCAGCGGCGCGGGCGGCGGGTCGTCGTGGTCGCCGAACAGCCAGTGCAGCCCGAGCCCCTCCGACGAGCGTCGGGCGACTTGTGGCCGGCAGCGGCTGAGGTCGCCGGGGTTCGTGCGGGAAACGACGTGGAGGGTCTCGGCGGTCGTGGCACCGGGCAGACGCAGCGCAAGCTGAATGCCGAGCACCAGGTCACCCAGCGCGCCGGCGTGCAGGAGGGTCCAGGGTGTCTCCACGGCGCGCATTGTAGCGGTCACGGCCGTGCAGCCGGGCTCGTACCCTCGTCCGGGGCAGGCCGTTCCGTTATTCTCTTCGCCCGAGTGCAGGTTGCCCCGGTTCTTGCCCGCTACACGGAGGACGAGTCGTGTCCGGTGCTCCCATCTCGACGCTGCCGAGCCACGCCCCGCGCCGCGCGGGTGAGTTCCTCGGCCATCCAACGTGCCTGTTTACCCTGTTCTTCGCCGAGCTGTGGGAGCGTTTCAGCTTCTACGGGATGAAAGCGCTGCTCATCCTGTACATGGTGAACTACCTGCTGTGGAACCAGCAGGAAGCGTCGCACGTGATGCAGTGGTACGCGGGGCTGGTGTATTGCACGCCGGTGTTGGGGGGCATCATCGCGGACCGCTGGATCGGCGCGCGGTGGTCGGTGGTCGTCGGCGGCGTGCTGATCGCGATCGGCCATTTCCTGCTGGCCTTCGAGCCGTTGCCGTTCTTCTACTCCGGACTCGGCTTCCTGATTGCCGGCGTGGGGCTGCTGAAGCCAAACATCTCGACCCAGGTCGGCGCACTCTATCGACCTGACGACCAACGCCGGGACAGCGCGTTCAGCGTTTTCTACATGGGCATCAACACCGGGGCGTTTCTCGGCCCGATCATCTGCGGCTGGCTGCGCGTGACGTACGGCTACCACTACGGCTTCGCCGCCGCCGGCGTGGGCATGGTCATCGGCCTGATCGTCTACATCGCCGGGATGCGCTCGGTCGTGCGCCGCACCGCACAGATCGCCGCGGAGGTGGGCGGCAACGGCGACGGCCAAGCCAAGGCGTCGTCGGCCGCGGCGGCGGCGACCCCGGCCCACGTGCATCGCGATCGCATCGTCGCCCTGCTCGTGATCTTCCTGATCGTCACGCTGTTCTGGATGGCGTTCGAGCAAGCGTCCAACGTCCTGAACCTCTGGGCGGACAAGTACACAAACCTCTACGTCTTTCGCGCCGCGGCCCCGGAGGCCGTGCTCCCCGGTGCCGGCAACGCCCCCGCCGCGGCGCCGGGTTCCGGGACCTGGGCTGAGTTCCAGCTTGGGGCCGAACCGCTTCAGGCGGTCAACCCGTTCTTCATCATTACGCTCGCCGCCGTATTCGCCTGGCTGTGGCTGTTCCTCGAACGGCGCAAGAAACAGCCGTCCACGCCAGGCAAGCTGGTGTTCGGGTTCCTGTTCATGGGCCTGGCGTACGCGGCGATGATGGCGGCCGCGGCCCGCGAGAACCAACCGACCAGCGCGCCGCTCGCCCGCGTCCCGACCGGAATGCACCTGACGGACTATGGCGCTACGCGGTTGCAATTCGACGAAGCGACCAAGACGTTACGCATGAGCGGCGTGCTCACCGACACGGACCGGTTGCGGGCGCTGGCAAATTCGAGCCCGCTGCGGACGAGCGTCGATCAATTGATGGAGCGATTCGCGCAGGCGGGCGCCGACACCCGCGAACTGCCGGTCACGATCCCCGCACAGGCCGGCCTGGCTGAGAGCCCGCGCGACCTTCCGACGGACGCCCGCTGGGACACGGCGACGCGCACTTTGACCATCCCGCGCGACATCACGCTCGAGCGCGTGCGCCTGCCATTCCTCGCCGCGAATGCCGACCCGGACTTCCAGACCGCGCTCGACAGCCTCTTCCGGCAGTCGTCGCGGCTGCGCGTCAGCGTGCTGTGGCTGATTCTGTTCTACCTGCTGGCCACGATCGGCGAGCTGTGCCTGTCGCCGGTGGGGCTATCGCTGGTGACGAAGGCCGCGCCGCCGCGCTACGTCGGGCTCTTCATGGGCCTGTGGTTCCTGATGACGGGGGGCGTAGCGAACTGGACGGCCCATCTAATTGGCGGGATGTGGGGCACGATGACGCCGACCACCTATTTCGCGATTTTCGCCGGCATCTCGCTGGTGGCCACGGCGCTGATGCTCCTGCTGCTGCGATTGTTGAAGCCGCTGCTGCACGGAATTCGGTAGGTCCGTCCGCACGCGCTCCGCGCTCTGCGATCAGAACGCGCAGCGCAAGCAAGCGCCGGAGTCGGGGCGCTGGTTTGCGCTGCGCGTTCTGAGGTGTTGCGCGGCATCACGCCTGGCCCCGCACTGGCGTGCGGGGTTCTGATAGGCGACCTCAGTCGTCTTCGTACTCGTCGTCCCAGTCGTCCTCGAAGTACTCCCAGTCGGCGTAGTAGTCGTACTCGTAGTAATCGCCGGCCACGTACTCCTCTTCGACGTATTCCTCTTCGTAGTAGACCTCTTCGTAGACCGGCTCCGCGATGAGCGTCTCTTCGTAGACGACCTCCGGGTAGTAGACTTCCTCAACGTAAACCGGCTCCGCGAGCCAGACCTCCTCCACGTACACCGGCTCTTCGACCCACACCTCTTCTACGACCGTGTCGTAGCACTCCACGCACTCCTCCACCCGCAGCACCCCCGCGGGCAACGGCAGAATCTCGATCTCGCAGCCGGTCCACACGACCAAGCCGATCGTCAGCACCATCATCATGTAGGTCACGCGTCGCATTGGCGTTCTCCTGAAATCCATCCGCAGCAAGGACGACCGAGCGCTGAAGCTTATTCACCATTCCACGCTGGACGCTGAAGACCAGCAGAACTGGGCGGATTCTTATCGGACGTATTGTCGCCAGGGCCGCTGCCCGGGCGCACCACGGTTCTGGTCGGCGAACCTGGCGTCGCGGCACGGGCCGGCGCAGGCCGGGTCGTGGGGGCCTCCAGCGGCAGCGTTGTCACAACGGGCGCTGCACGGCTGGCACGCGGCACAAACGGCTGGCCATCGGTGAGATACAGGACCGCCGCGAGCCACGTCAGCGCGGCCGCGGTCAGCACGAGGGCGACCTGCCAACGATGCGTCCGGCGGAGATGGGCCGATGCCCGACGGTCCGGCGCGGCCAGCGGGGCAGGTTCGACGGTTGGCGCCCCCTGCGGCGGCGCGGGGACGCACCCCGAGGGTGTGCTTTGCTCGACAATGCGGGTCAGGACGTTCGGGCCCCACTGCTCGACCGGCTCCCAGTCGTCGGCTGCATCTACGCGGTCGTGAGACTGGCGTTGCAGGACCACCGCGACGAGCGCGCCAGCGTGTGCCGCCCGCCGCACGGTTGGCGCGATATCGGCGATCGCGCGCTTCTGGTTGCGAAGCGTGGGGGTCGTCTGGGTCGTGCCGCCCGCCAGATGCACAACCAGGCGATAGGCGGCCCCGTCTTGTCCTGACCCACGCACGCGTCCGGTTCCTCTCCAAGACTCACGCCGCGGGGCGCGGCGCGGGAACGCGGAGTCTAGCGGCAACCCCGAACCGCGCGAAGCGCTGCCGCGAACGGGCTGGACGCCGAACCGAACCGCGCGGCGCTGGTCCGGCGGGCGGGCTGTCCGTTTTGGAAAGCGGATCAGAATGAACAAGTCATGCGCCCGCCCCTCCGTTGACCCTCTTGGACATGGGGGCGCTATCAGCCCGCCGCGGAACTCGCTTTCCGCCGGGTTTCACGCGGCCGCGCGAACCACGCACGGACCCGCGGCGCACGCCCACCGCGTTTTGCGCCGTAACGATCGCGAAACGATGCACTGGGCAGCGCCCGCCGGGGCGGGTACCATCCCGACCGCCTGAGTGGCCGGCTGGGCCGGTGCAGTGCATCGGTCGGGCAACGGGTCAGGACCGGAAGGTAGCAGCCCACCCGGCAAGGTCCACGTGCAACGTCAACCTGGACGGCCCTCGGGCGTTTTTTCCGTCAGCCGTCAGCCGTCAGCGACGGCGCGGCACGAGGAGCTGACGGCTCTTGGCTGAAGGCTGAACGCGCATGGCCTATACCGTCCTCGCCCGCAAGTACCGCAGCCGCACCTTTGACGAGGTCATTGGCCAGGAGCCGATCGCCACGACGCTCGTCAACGCGATCAAACTCGGGCGCATCCACCACGGCTACCTCTTTACGGGCACGCGCGGGGTCGGCAAGACCAGCATGGCCCGCATCCTCGCCAAGGCCCTCAATTGCGAGAAATACGACGCCCCCACGCCCACGCCCTGCGGCGAATGCGACATCTGCCGGCTGATCGCCGAGGGGCAGGATGTCGACGTGCTCGAAATCGACGCGGCCAGCAACACCGGCGTCGACAACATCCGCGAGCTGCGCAGCAACACCGCCTATCACCCGGCCCGCGCACGCTTCAAGGTTTACATCATCGACGAAGTCCACATGCTCTCGACCGGGGCGTTCAACGCCCTGCTCAAGACGCTCGAAGAGCCGCCCGACCACGTCAAGTTCATCCTCGCGACCACCGAAATCCACAAAGTTCCCGCGACAATCCAGAGCCGCTGCCAGCGCTTCAACTTCCGCCACATCGGCCCGGACGCGATCGCGCGACGGCTGGCGGAAATCAGCCGCGCCGAGGGGGCTCAGGCGGACGACGCGGTCGTGCAGCGGATCGCCCGGCTGGCCAACGGTTCGATGCGTGACGCCCTGAGCATCCTCGATCAGCTCTTGTCGGTGTCGTCGCAGAAGCTCGACGCGGCGGCGCTCGACGAGCTGTTGCCGCCCGCGCAGGACGAGCGGATTTTCAAGCTGCTGTCGCACGCGGCGGACGGCGACGTGGCGGCGGTTCTGCACGCTCTGGACGGCCTGCTAGGGGCCGGGCAGGGCCTGGAGGTGTTCTGCAACGACGCGATCGAGGTCGTGCGGACGTTGCTGCTGGTGCGGACGTGCGGGCCGGATGCGAGCATGGTGGACATTCCCGCCGGGGCGCGCGACGCCTATGTGCAGTTAGCGCAGCGCTTTGAGGTCTCACACTTCGTGCAGATGGTCCCGATGCTCGAAGAGCTGCGGCGGAATGTGCGTTTCAGCGGGGCAGGGCGGGCGCTGGCCGAGGCGGTGCTGACGCGGTTCGCGCGCATGCGCGCGTGGGCGTCGATCGAGCAACTTCTGCGGCAACTGCCCGCCGAAACCGCCGCGCCGGCCGCCGACGTCGAAAAAAAAAAGTCCCCCGAACCGCTGAGCGCTAGCGCCCGGCCCATGACCGCGCCCTCGTTAGCGCGGAACGAGGCGGAGCGCCCCACCTCCGACCGCGTGCCACCGCCGCCGGAACCGGACTACGGCGTTGAGGACGGCCCGGACCTCGAACCCGACCTGGCCGGTCTGGTGCCTCGTCCGGCCGTTACCCTGGCATCCGCGCCGGCGATGCGCCGCGAGCTGACCAGCGAGCAACGCCGACAGGTGGAGCAGGATCCGGTGGTGCATCAGGCGCTCGCCCTGTTTGATGGAATTGTGATCGACGTACGCGCGCCCGGCGCGTGAGTAGTTTCGATCTGCGCGAACCCGCGGTGGAGGCGTCGTGGCCCGAAGCGGCGTGCTGACAACGCTCGAGCAATTCGCGGCTTCGCGGCCGGACGCCGCGTTGATCACGCCGTTGATGGTATACATCGCGTTGCTCGCCGTGGCGCAAGCGGTGCCGGAGACGTGGCTGCCGGGCGCGATTGCGCTGCGTGGCGTGGCGGCGCTGGCCGCGGTTTGGGTCTTTCGGCGGCATCTGCCGCCCTGGGGCAAGCCGCACTGGCTGATCGCGATCATCGGCGGGGCGTTCGCGGCGTGGGGGTGGGTAGTCGGGCAATATGCGTGCGATCACCTGGGGCTGGGCGGGCGGTTGCCGCTGATGCCGGGTGAAAAGGCGGTTGTCGACCTGCGCGAGCAAATCGGCGCACGTGACCTGTTCTGGGCCACGTGGTGGCTGCGCATGACGGTCGCGGTCATCGCCGTCCCGGTTGTCGAGGAGCTTTTCTGGCGGGCGTTTCTGCTGCGGGCGCTGATCGACTGGCACCATTTCGAGCGCATTCCGCTGGGGCAGTTCGCGTGGCGGGCGCTGGTCGGTACGGCCCTGCTTTCCACGCTTCAGCACCCCGACAACTGGGGCGTCAGCATCCTGTGCTGGCTGCTGTTCAACGGCGTGTTCTACTGGACGCGGAGCGTACTGTGCCTCGTGCTACTGCACGGCTTCACGAATCTCGCTCTTTACCTCATGGCGTTGCGGACCGGCGATTGGTCGTTCTGGTAACGGCCGGACGTCGTGGTTCCGCGAAGCACAGCGGCGCCCGCCGAACCTCGACGGTCTGGGCGGCACGCGCTACTTCTCGCCGAGCGCACGGCGGTGCTGAAAGAACGCCCGCAGCAGCTCCGCGGCCTCGTCCGCCAGGACGCCGCCGACCGTCTCGAGCCGGTGGTTCAGCCGCGGGTCTTCCGTGATCTGGTACAGCGAGCCGCACGCGCCGGCCTTGGGGTCGGTCGCGCCGTAAACCAGCCGCGCGACCCGCGCCAGCACCAGCGCGCCGGCACACATCGCACAGGGCTCCAGCGTCACGTACAGCGTGCAGTCGTCCAGCCGCCATTGCCGCAGGTGCTCCGCCGCGGCGGTCAGCGCCAGCATCTCCGCGTGCGCGGTCGGGTCGTGCAGCTTCTCGCGCTGGTTGTAGCCGCGGCCGATGATGCGCCCGCGATGCACCACAACCGCGCCGACCGGCACGTCCTCGCTCTCCAGCGCGCGGCGGGCCTGCTGGAGTGCGTCCTGCATATGGCGGCGGTCCTGCTCGTCGGGGTGCAATGTGCGCATGACGCGGCGGCTCATCCTGCTCCCCGCAGGTGCGTCTTACGCCGAATCGTCGCGGAAATCCAGCCGGGCCGGATGCGGCCGAGCACCGTACAATGCGCGCGCCTCGTGCAGCGGTGTCCCGATGACGTCTGCCGACAATCAACCCCGCGGCGAACTGGAGCTGGTCCGGCGAATCGCCGCGCTGCTCGCCCCCCCGGGCGGCGCTGCCCCGCCGGCCGTGCAGTTCGGCGACGACATGTGCGTGGCCGACGGGCCGCTGCTGTGGACGGTGGACATGCTCATGGACGGCGTGGACTTCGATTCACGCAGGCATGACTGGCCGGCGATCGGACGCAAGGCTGTGGCGGTGAACCTCAGCGACTGCGCCGCGATGGGGGCGACGCCGGTCTCCGCGGTCTGCGCGCTTGCCCTCTCAAACCGCCTGTCGATGGACGATGCGCTGGCGCTGCTGCGTGGGGCACACGAATGCGGCCTGGCCTTTGGTTGCCCAATCGTCGGCGGTGACACGAACAGTTGGGACCACCCGACGGTCATCAGCATCACCGTCGCGGCGCGCTGCGCTGCCGGGGTGTCGCCGGTGCCACGCGCCGGTGCGCGGCCCGGCGATCAGCTCTGGACAACGGGCCGCGTGGGCGGGTCCTTGCTCGGCCGCCACCTGACGTTCGAGCCGCGCGTGACGCTAGGCCGCGAGATCGCGCGCCGGCTTTCGCCGCACGCGATGATCGACATCAGCGACGGCCTGGTCCTCGACCTGTGGCGGATTCTCGAAGCGTCGGGCTGCGGGGCGGTGCTGGAGGACGCGGCGCTCGCGGCGGCGACGCACGACGACGCCCGTCGGGCCGCAGCCCAGGACGGCCGCTCCGCCCGCGAGCACGCCCTGGGCGATGGCGAGGATTTCGAGCTGCTCGTCGCGCTGCCGCCGGACACCGCGGCGGACACCTGTCGCCAGTTGGGGCTGCTGCGGCTCGGCGAATTCACCGCCGGCGCCGGGCGTGTGCGGCTGCGGCAGGCGGACGGCGTCGAGCAAGAGCTGCCGGTGCGTGGTTGGGAGCACTTCCGGTGACCGCGGCGGTCGAGCACATGACGCACGACCCCGCCGAGACGTTCGCACTCGGGCGAACGCTGGGCCGGCTGCTCGAAGCCGGCGACTTCGCGGCCCTGTCAGGGGCGCTGGGGGCCGGCAAGACCCAGTTCATCAAGGGCCTCGCGGCGGGCCTGGGCGTTGCGCCGGACGAGCCGGTTGTCAGCCCAACGTTCGTCCTCGTTCGCGAGTACGTCGGGCGGCTGAAGCTCTATCACATCGACGCCTACCGGCTGGCCGCGGCCGACGAGCTGCTGGCCCTGGGGCTGACGGACATGCTGGCCGAACCCGCGGCCGTTGTGGCCGTCGAATGGGCGGACCGCGTCCCGCTCGCGATTCCCAACTCCGCCTGCCACATCGACTTGGAGCACGCCGGGCCGACCGACCGCCGCATTTGTATCGCCTGGCCGGCGGCCGCGGAACGCCTGGCCCGGCTCGCGGCGGCGCGGCGGATACGCGGCGATTCTAGTTGACATCCACGTCCAGGCCGATAGATTGGTACTGAGGCGTGTTGCTTGCACGCCTCGACTGGTTGGATTCGTCAACAAGCCATGGCACGCAGGACAACATCGTGACGGACCGGGTTTGCGGCAGCGGCACCGTAGGTGCATGCCGAGGCCGTTCGTCAACACGGTGGCTTCGTTCGCGTGCGATCCGACCAGATGTGCCAGAATGCGGGCCGGCTGCACGCCCATGAGGAACTCCCTCCCATGCTGAAAGTGCAGCTTCCCGACGGCAAGGTCGTCGAGCACCCCGACGGCGTGTCGGCGGCGACCGTGATCGAAGCGATTTCGCCCGGCTTGGCACGCAAAGCGGTGGCCGCCCGCGTCAACGGGCAGGTCGTCGACCTGGCCACGCGGCTGACGTCTCCGGAAGTCACGTTTCAAGCGCTTACGCTGGATGACCCCGAGGGTCTGGAGGTCGCCCGGCATAGCTGTGCGCACGTGATGGCCGAAGCGGTGTGCAGCCTGTGGCCGCAGACCAGGCTGGCGTACGGCCCGCCGGTCGAGAACGGGTTCTACTACGACATCGAGCTGGATCACCCGCTGTCGCCGGACGATTTTGCGCGGCTTGAAGCGAAGATGGCGGAGATTGTCGCCGCCGATCGCCCGTTCACGCGGTACGAAGTGCCGCGGGCGGAGGCGCTGGCCAGGCTCCGCGCTGAGGGCAATCCGTACAAGATCGACAACGCCGAGCGGGCGGACGGCGATGCGCTCAGCTTCTACGTGACCGGCCAGCCCGGCACGAGTTGTTTTGAGGATTTGTGCCGCGGGCCGCACGTCCCCAGCACCGGCAAAGTCGGGGCGTTCAAGCTCATGCAGGTGGCGGGGGCGTACTGGCACGGCGATGCGAGCAAGCAGATGCTCCAGCGCCTGTACGGCACGACGTGGCCGGACAAGAAGGCGCTGCGCGTGTACCTGACGCAGCTTGAGGAAGCGAAGAAACGCGATCACCGCAAGTTGGGCCAGGAACTCGGTCTGTTCCTGCTCGATCCGCTGGTGGGCACCGGCCTGGTCTTGTGGAAACCGAAGGGGGCGATTGTCCGCCGCGTGCTGGAGCAATTCATCCTGGAAGAGCTGCTGCGGCGAGGCTACCAGCCCGTGTACACGCCGCAGATCGGCAAGCTGGATTTGTATCGCACGAGCGGGCATTTCCCATATTACAAGGACAGCCAGTTTCCGCCGTTGTTTGAGTCGGAGCGGGCGCGGCAGCTCAACACCTTGTGGGAGCTGGCGCGGGCGACGAACGCGGACCGCGCCAGCCCGCCGGAGCTGGACCTGTTCGACCGCATCGCGGCTGAGCACGAGGACCTGCTCAAGGCGGGGTATCCGGCCAGCGCGCCGATGGACGAGCGGCTGCGGCGGATTCGCAACTGGCTGACGCAGGAAGACGGCTACCTGCTGCGGCCGATGAACTGCCCACACCACATCCGCATCTACGCGTCGGAGCCCCGGAGCTACCGCGACCTGCCGGTGCGGATCGCCGAGTTCGGACAGGTCTACCGCTTCGAGCAGTCGGGCGAGGTGTCGGGGATGACGCGCGTCCGCGGCTTCTGCCAGGACGATGCGCACATCTTCTGCACCCCGGACCAGCTTCTGGCCGAAGTGGCCGGCTGCGTGGACATGGCCAAGCTGGTGCTGAACGTCATCGGCCTGACGAACTACCGCGTGCGCGTCGGGCTGCGCGACGGCGGGGACAAGTACATCGGCACGCTCGAGAATTGGGCGCGGGCCGAGGCCGCCATTCTCGCGGCGGTCGAACAGGCGGGCATGGAACACACGCAACAGCGCGGCGAGGCCGCGTTCTACGGCCCGAAGATCGACTTCATCGTGAAGGACTGCATCGGGCGTGACTGGCAGCTTGGCACGGTGCAGGTGGACTACAATCTGCCGGAGCGCTTCGGGCTGACGTACATCGGCGAGGACAACACGGAGCATCGACCGGTGATGGTCCACCGGGCCCCGTTCGGCAGCTTCGAGCGGTTTGTCGGCATTCTGATCGAGCATTTCGCCGGTGCGTTTCCGCTGTGGCTGGCGCCGGTGCAGGCGCGGGTCTGCTCGATCAGCGAGAAGTCGGCGGACTATGCCCGGCGGGTTTTCGAGGCGTGCCGGGCCGCCCCGCTGCGGGTTGAGCTGGACAACAGTCCCGAGCGGATCGGCGCGAAGATTCGTCAGGCGACGCTCGACAAGGTTCCGTACATTCTGGTGATCGGCGAGCAGGAAGCCGCCGACGGCGCTGTCAACGTTCGCACGCGCGAGGGCAAGCAGCTTGGAAGCTGTGGCTTGCCGGAGTTTCTGGCCGCGTGTGCCGTGGAGATTCAACAGCGGGCCGAACCGGCCCGGGTCGAAGCCGGCCAGACTTCACCGTAAGGTCGCCCGCCGGGCGACGAGAGAAAGGATGGTGACGCCCATCAACATCAATTACCGCTGCAACGAGCAGATTCGTGTCACGCCGGTGCGCGTGATCAACGAAGCCAATGAGCAGCTTGGGGTCATGTCGAACGTCGAGGCTCTGCGGATGGCCCGCGAGACCGGGGTGGACCTGGTGGAAGTCGCCCCCAACGTCCGCCCGCCGGTTTGCCGTCTGATGAACTACGGCAAATTCAAGTATTTGCAGAAGAAGAACGTCAAGAAGCACCACGAACAGCAGATGAAAGAGGTGCGCCTGCGGCCCAAGACGGACACGCACGATCGTGGGCTGAAGGTCAAGCAGGCCATCCGGTTCTTCCAGAAGGGCGACAAAGTCCAGTTCACGATGGTGTTCCGCGGACGCGAACGGGCGCGGCGCGAGGTCGCGTTCCAGGTGTTCCGCGACGTGCTGGCGGCCTTCGGAACCAAGGTCAAAGTCGAACGTCCGCCGACCATGGACGGGCGGAACATGGTCATGATCCTCTCGGCGTCGAAAGACGCTTTCGGCGAGGTGCCGAAGGACGATCACGAGGACGCGGTCAAGGCTCCGTCGGCCCCGCCGCCCGCGAACGCGAGCGAGGCGGTTCACGCCGCACCGGTCGCGGCACAGCCGGCAGACGCTTAGAGCGCCACAGGCAGTCTGTGGCACAGGTTTCCAGCCTGTGCCGTCACCGGCAAGATGCCGGTGCCACAAGGGCTTTGTCAGGAACTCGTACCGAGCGCGACGGTGCGGGCGTCTTTTCCGCATTTGCCGGAGCGAGCGGTGGCTGATTTGTCCACGCGGCTTGGGTTTATCGGGCTTGGCATCATGGGCCGGCCGATGGCCGGGCATCTGCTCAAAGCCGGATATCCCTTGTACGTACACACGCGGACGCAGAGCAAGGCGGAAGAACTGCGTGCCGCCGGCGCGGTTTGGTGTGACACGCCGGCGGAGGTCGGCCGTCGGTGCGACGTGCTCATCACGATCGTCACGGACACGCCGGACGTGGAGGATGTGCTGTTCGGACCGCACGGTGCCGCGGCGACATTGCCGCCGGGGGCGTGCGTGGTGGACATGAGCACGATCAGCCCGGACGCGACGCGCGTCTTTGCCCAACGGCTGGCCGAGCGCGGCGTGACGCTGCTCGATGCCCCGGTCACCGGCGGGGACGTGGGGGCCCGCAACGCGACGCTCACGATCATGGTTGGCGGCGACGCGGCGGTCTTCGAGCGGGTGCGGCCCGTTCTGGAGAAGATGGGGAAGCGTGTCGTCCACGTTGGTCAAAGCGGGCGGGGGCAGATGTTCAAGGCGTGCAACCAAATCCTGTGCGCCGTCCACATGCTGGCGCTGTGTGAGGCGCTGACGCTCGCGCAGCGGGCCGGCCTGGACCGTACGCTGCTCATCGAGACGCTGTCCAGCGGCGCGGGCGGCTCGTGGGCGCTGGCCAATCTCGGGCCGAAGATCGTGGCCGGCGACCTTCAGCCCACGTTCATGATCGAACTGCTTCAGAAGGACCTGCGGATCGTGCAGCAGGCGGCCCAAGCCCTGAAAGTCAGCCTGCCCGGCGCCGCCCTGGCGCAACAGCTTCTCCGCGCCGTCGAAGCCGAGCCCGGCGGGGGGAAACTGGGCGCGCAGGCCATGATCCGCGCGCTGGCGAAGCTGGCTGGTGAGTAGGTTGGGCGACGCACGCGGAGCATGCGGATCGCCGGAATGGACCTCGCCGCTGGTGGACGGGCGATCGTGCCGCGAGCGAACCTGGAGCGTGCGGTGGGTAGCCGCCATCAAACCCAGTTGCGCGGGATGGGCCGGTCGCTTCGAGTCACGACATTTTGCGTGCGCGGTGGTCGACAGGGCGAGGCGGGGTCGCTATATTCTTCGCCCACGATCGCGCGCTGGTGTTCAGCAGCGGGAGGACGGTCTGTGAGCGAGCCGTGCAATGTTGCTTTGTTGGGCCAGAAGTTCATGGGACGGGCCCATAGCAACGCCTATCTTAAAGCCAGTCGGTTCTTCAACTTGCCGCGTTCACCCGTCATGCACAGCATCGTCGGGCTGGACCTGATCGCGCTGGCCCCGTTCGCCGATCGCTGGGGCTGGCAGAACTATAGCACGACGTGGAAAGACGTCGTCAAGGGTTCGGACGTTCACCTGGTTGACGTCAGCACGCCTAACTACATGCATGCGGAGCAGGCCTGCGCGGCCCTGGCCGCGGGAAAGCACGTTGCCTGTGAGAAGCCGCTCGCCGGGACGCTCCGTGATGCCCGCCTCATGAAGAACTCCGCCGCCCGCGCCCGGCGGTCCAAGACGTTCGTCTGGTACAACTACCGGCGTTGCCCCGCCGCCGCGCTGGCGTATCGCTTTGTCCGGGCCGGGCGGATCGGGCGGATTTACCACGTCCGCGCGGCGTACCTTCAAAGCTGGGCGGGGCCCGATGCGCCGCTCGTCTGGCGGTTTCAGAAGAAATACGCCGGGAGCGGGGC
>CAYMXT010000088.1:0-15781 GCA_964394415.1 uncultured Planctomycetales bacterium | reverse complement strand
CAGACGATTCGCGGGCGGGCTACGTGCGGGCGTGGGCGCTGCGCGAGCAGGCCCGGTCCGGCGAAGCGCAAGCCGCCCTGGCCGAGATCGACCAACGGGGCGAACCGCGCTACGCCGACGAGTGGTTTCTCCGCGGCCTGGCGCTGCACTTCGACGATCCCACCGCCGCAATCGAGTGCTACCGTCGCGCGAGCGGCCTGCGGGCCGCGGAGCGGAGCTTCTTTCCGCAGGCCATCTTGCACCTGGCCCGCGCGCGTAACCAGCAGCTCTATGCCCTACGCACTTTGGAGCCGTTCCCCGAAGCCGTCAGCAGCCTGAAGCAACTCGTTGAGTACGGGGGCTATCGCTCCTACCCGTGCTACTTGCTGTCCATCAGCCACCGGCTCGCCGCGGAGATTTATCGCGGCAGTCAGGGCACGCGCGGCGACGCACCCGTCGAGGATCATTACGCGGAGGCGTTACGTTGGGCGCGGCAGGGCCAGGCGCTGGAACCGGACAACGATCGACCGGTCACCGCTGAGGCCGAGTGCCTGGAGAGCATGGGGCGCTTCGAGGACGCACTCGCGGCCCGCACCCGAGCACTGAGCCTGGCGACGAGCGACTACCACCGCAAGCGGACACTGCACTACCGCTGGCGACTCAACTACTGGTCGGGCCAAACCGCAGCGGCTTTGGCAGACTTGGCGGCGGTGTCAGAGCTTGAACCGCAGAACCGACATTATCGGCACTTCTACCCAGCATTGATCGAAGCAGAGCGTGGCCGGTGGGCGGTTGCGCTCGAGCACGCCCATGCAATCGCGGACGAGCAACCCGAAAGCGCTCTCGCGGTGCTCTGGTCAGCGACGTGCTTGCGGTTGCTCGGAGACGCGCGCGCGGCCGCCGCGCTGCTGGATCGGCGGGCCGCGGAGGTGGACTACGCGGCCGACCTGGAGGCCCCACAAACGGGAGGTTGGATGCGATTGCTGTACGAGGTTTGTCGCGGGGCGGTTCCGGTGACGGATTTGGAACCGCTGGCGGAGTCCGCACCGGCGCCGTGGCGGTTATGGGCCGAAGCGCACTATCACCTCGCCGCGGCGGCGTTGGCCCGCGGCGACCGGGCCGCGGCGGAACGCAGCTTCGAGGATGCGTATCGGGCGTTCGACGGGGAGCAGCGCTATACGTATCACGCGCGCGTAATCGCCGTACAAATGCAAAAAGATGTGGCTTGGCCGCCGTGGGTGGGTGTATCATGGGATAGCCAGCCCCAGGAAGAAGCGCCTGAAGTAGCGGAACGGGCCGCGGGGGCTGAGCATGGAGGTGAATGACCATGGAAGCACCCTGGCTCAGGCGAGCCGTGACGATCCGGCGTCTGGCGACGTGTGGCATGTTGGTCGGAATGACGGCGGCGGTTTCAGCCAAGCCACCGCTCCAGCCTCTGCCGCCCCCGTTTTACTCGTTTGATCTGGCGTCGCCCACTGTGCAGGGCGGGTTTGTGGGGGCTGACGACATCCTGGCGTTTGGCTTTCCACATCCGGTGATCGCGGTGCCCGCCTCGGTGCTCGGTCTGGGGCTCCCAGGCGACGACCTCGACGCGCTGGGCGGAAATGACGCCACGCTGCCGCCGGGGCAGTCGGTGTCGCTGCTGTTCTCCGTGGACCGCCAGACGATCGGCACGGCTGACCCTGACCCTGGCCTGCTGGCGGCGGGTATTCCGTTCAACGCGAAAGATCAGGCTTGGCGCGAACAGGCCGCCGGCGACCGGTACATGTCGCTGGAGGTGTTCGCCGCCCCCTCGTTCGCGCGCGCGGCCGGCTACCGGGTGGCCAATAACACCCTCGTCCGCAACAACTACGACGAGGGCGGCGAGTCGTTCTCCGCCGAACCGCCGACCAGCGCCCAGGACGCCGGCGGCGGCGCGCCACAGGACAACACCGACGCAACTGGCGGGGCCGCGGCCCCCGCCGCCGACGGTGGCACGGTCTTTCGGAACATCTACTTCTCGCTGACGCGCCAATCGCCATCGCTCCAGGTCCTGCCGGGCCACCAATTCCCCAGTGGGGCCAACCTGTTCTTCAATGCGAACGACGGCGCGCGCTCAACCACCCAGCTCTACGCGGCCTTTTTCGACCTCGGGCTGGTGCAAGGTGACGACATCGATGCGCTGATCGCTCTGGACGTGGGCCTGCCGGGCGTTTTTGACGCCGGCGATCGCGTCGTTTTCTCGCTCGATCGCACATCGCCGTCGCGCAACACGATTGATGGACACAGCACCACGGGCGCCGCGGCGGACGTGTTCATGGTGGAATTCGGGTCCGCGCCGACGACGCTGGCTCAGGCCGCGCTGCTGGGGCTCGGCGCCGCGCCGGACAGCATCGACGCGCTCGACTGGTTTCCGTGCGACGATGGCTACGCCTGCGCCCTGCTCCGCAGCATCCAGTCCAACCGCGGCGACCTAAACTGCGATGGCGTCGTTGATTTTGAGGACATCAACGCCTTCGTGCTCGCGATCAGCGACCCAGCGCTCTACGCAACCGAGTTCCCGTATTGCAACTGGTACAACGGCGACTGCGACTGCGACGGGGACGTCGATTTCGACGACATCAACGGCTTCGTGGCGTGTCTGTCCGGCGATTGCCCCTGCCCGGTCCCGCCGCCGGAGAACGATCAGTGCGGCAGCGCCCAGGCGATCACCGGGCCGTATCCGGTGACCGTGTTCGGCACGAACAAGCTCGCCACGCTCGACTGCCCGGGCGTGCTGGACTGGAACGCGGTCTGGTACCAAGTCCACCTGCCCTACGCGAACAACCACGTCGCGGTGCGGTACTGCGGCACGGAAGAGGGCTTTGGGACGGTCGGGATCGTTTACTACGACGCGTGCGACGACTGTCCCAACTACCACGTCGTTACGGCCTACGCCTGGAACACCTGTGCCGCGGGTGGCGCATATGGGGTCGACATGTGGTGGGACGGCGTCAGCGGCCCGCGCGACATCTGGATTCCCGCGTACTGCGTCGGCGCCAGCGGCCAACCGATGGACTTCAGCGTCACGATTGACGTGACGGGGCTCGCCCCAGGCCCAGCGCAGAGCAAGCCTGTCCCCGCGTCGGACAAGACGTTGACCCCGCCGGCCCCGCTTGTCCGCGGCTAGTGTGGTGACTCAGAATCGCCGCAGCGTATCTGGGTGGGGAGCATGGGCCTCCGGCCCGTGCGGATCCCGGCGCACCGGGACACGGGCCGGAGGCCCATGCTCCCCATACGATGCGATTATTGTGAGTCACTACCCTGGCGCTGCGCGGCGGTCCACGGCGGCGCTGCGGTTTCCGGCGGGCCAGGATACGCCGTCCGCCGGATATGTCTGTCTGTAAGTTTGCCGTGCCACGCGTCGGACGCTAAGCTGGAGGGTGGCAGCGTGTGTACGCCCCGGACTTGGACCGGGCACCCGACGCGGAGCCAGTCCCGATGACCGAACCGCCCGGCGGGTCGCAGCCGGTGACATTCCTACCCGCGGCGCCGTCCTACCGGACCGACGCGCTGGCCGACCTCCTGCGGCTCAATTGGTTCATCCGGCTGCGCTGGTTGTTCGCGGGGGGCGCGCTCGCCGTGCTCGCCGCCGAGCGCTTTGCCCTGCCCGACACGACGCGCCCTTGGCAACTGCTCGCGGTCGTCCTGGGTGTCGCGGGGCTCAACTTGGTCTGGACCTTGGTGGCCCGCGCACTGCGAACCCAGGTGGCCGCCGGCGGCGCGGCGGCCGACACGCAGCGCGCCGGTACGTTGTTCGCCAACGCGCAAGTCGCCGCCGACTTACTGCTGCTCACCGCCATTCTGCACTGCACGGGCGGGGCCGAGAACCCCATGTCGGTGTTCTACCTTTTTCACGTGGCCATCAGCGGCCTGCTGCTGCGGCCGCGGCACGCCCTGCTCCAAAGCGGCTGGGCCGTGCTGCTATACGCCGTCATGGCGCTGGCCGAAATGCAGGGCTGGCTGGGACACCACGTGCTGTTGCCGCACATCGGCGTCCTCGGCGTGTATCAGCAGCCGGACTACGTGGCGGTCCTGATCGTGGTCAACGCCTGCGCGGTGTTCGGTACGCTCTACTTCACCTCGCGCATCGCCAGGCTCGTGGACGCACACGAGGCCCAGCTCGTGCGGACCAACGCCGCGCTCGAGAAATCCCGCCAGGCGATCGAAGACCTCCAGCGCCGGCGGGCACGTTTCATGCAGACCGCGGCCCATCAGCTCAAGAGCCCGCTGGCGATCGTGCAGACGCTCGCCAACCTGGTCCGCGATGGGATCGTGTCGGACGTACCCGCCATCCGCACGACCTGCGAGAAGGTTTCCCGCCGCGCGGCGGAGGGCATCACGCAGGTCACGGAGCTGTTGACGCTGGCCCGCGTGCAGGACGCCGATCCGGCGCGCGTGCGCAGCAGCCAGGTGGACGTGCGCGCCGCCGTGCAGGATCTGTACACCCGCTATCGTCCGCTGGCGGAGCAGAAACAGCTCGAGCTCACGCTCTGGCTGCCCGAGCTCGACGACTTGCACGTCAACCTGGACCCGCAGGACTTCCGCGACTGCATCGGCAACCTGATCGAAAACGCGATCAAGTACACCGCCGGCCCCGGCCGCGTGCGTATCGCGGTCACCCGCCGGGACAACGACGGCGGCCCCCCATCGGTCGCGATCCACGTGAGCGACACCGGCATCGGGCTTGACCCGGCGTTGCTGCGCTCGGCCGGCAAGTTGCTGGGCGAAGACCCGATTTTCGAGGCGTTCCGGCGCGGCCCAAACGTCATCGCCGCCGGGATCCCCGGCACCGGTTTGGGCCTGTCGATCGTGCGTGAAGTCGTTGAGCAGGCCGGCGGTCGCATCTGGGTCATGTCCCGCCCGGGCGCGGGGGCTGCGTTCACGGTGACATTCCCGGCCAGCGACACGGCGGGCGAACAAATCGTCGTCCGCGATACGCGCGCGACCCGCGTGGTGCTCGAGATGCCGGGCGAACCCGCGCCGCCGCCATCCGCTGGGTAGTCGTTCGCCGCTGCCTTTCCTGGCGGGCCAGAAACCGCAGAGACGCTGAGAGCGCCGAGATCGCAGAGAAGACCGAAAAAGAGGGGACTAGCGCGTGTGCCACGGCTCTGCGAGCACTGGCGCACGACCGCTTGACGGTGTGCGCCACGACCGTGCTCGCACCTCATATCTCCTCTCTGCGACCGCTGCGCTCTCCGTGTCTCTGCGGTCCCTTTCAACGCGGTGTGTGGCGCCGGATGCTCAGGGCGACCGCGGACCCTTCGGCTCCAGAACGCCGCGCACCGCCTCGCGCAGCGTGGCGGCGTCGAGCGGTTTTTCCAGGAACAGGTCCGCGCCCAGCGCCACCGGACAAATCTCCCGCGCGTATTGCGCGCTCAGCTTCTCACCCACCGCCGACACGAAGATGATCGGTACGTCCCGCACCGCCGGATCCTGTCGAATCCGGCAGGCCACCTGCAACCCCTCGGTCGGCTCGGTGAGCATGATATCGAGCAGGACGAGCTGAAAACGGTAGCGCCGCAGAACCTCCAGCCCCGCCGCGCCGGTCAGGCAACACGTCAGCTCGTACCCCTGCCCCGCGAGCATCAGCTCGACGACCTCGTGCATGACCACGTCGTCGTCGATGTACAGAATGCGGGCGCGTGTTTCAGTCATGGTGGCACAGACCGAGTCCGGTTCAGGGTCTCACAGGAGCACCGCCGTGGGCGTGGCCGCGGCGGCGCCGGACGCGGCCCCCGCGTCCAGGCACGCCTCCGCCACCAGCTCCGCCAGGTCTCTCACGTGCAAGCGGCCTTCCAGGCCGGCGGTCCCGACCGCGTCCCGAAACATGAGCAGGTCTTTCGGACACGCGACGACCAGGCACTGCACCTCCGGCAAGGCCGCGGCTTCGCGGACGAGGCGCGCGGCGGGACGCTCATGCGCCGCCTGACCGTTCATCCAAAGCCGCGCTCCGCCCGCGCCACAACAAACGGCGCGCGCGCGCCGGCGCGACAGTTCGACCAGCCGACAGCCGGTTGCCGCGATGACCCGGCGCGGCGCGTCATAGATGCCGTTGTAACGCCCGAGGTAACAGGGATCGTGATACGTCACGGCGTAGTTCAACCGTCGCCGGGGCACCAAACGCCGGTCGCGCAAGGCCCGGTCCAGCACCTCGGCGTAGTGGTCGAGCGGGGGCGGCCCGGCGCCGGGGCCGCGCCACGCCCAAGTGTACTCGTTCTTCAGCGTGTTATACGTGTGGGGGTCCGTCGTGACGATGTGCTTGAATCGGCAATGCGAAAGCAGCTCCTCGTTGCTCCGTCGCAGCCGCTCGAACAAGTCCTCGTCGCCGGCCCGCCGGGCGTCATTGCCGGCGTTGTGCTCTCCCTCGTAGAGAATGCCGAAGTCCAGCCCGGCGGCCTGAAACACCCGCGCGGTCGTCCGCGTGACGGCGGCGGCGGCCGGGTGGTACGACGCGTGGTCGCCGACGTACCAGAGGGTCTGCGCCCGCTGCGTGCGGAGGTCCTTGATCCTGAAATCCAGACCGCTGGTCCACGCGGCACGCAGCGCTGCGGAATCGCCGAACGAATTGCCGTCGCGCCGCAGGCGGCCGAGCGCGGCCAGCAACCCGCGATCCGCCCGCTGCTGGGCCAGCAAGTGCCGCCGCATGTTTACCAGCGTGTCGACGTGATCGACCAGCACCGGACACTCTCTGGTGCAGGCCCGACAGGTCATGCACGACCAGATGGCCTCGTCCGGCACGGCAGCACCGGTGAACGGCGCGGCCGCGTGGCCGTTGCGGTGTCGGCGGACGGCGTCCAACCCTTCCTTGATGGCCAACATCAGGGTCTTGGGTGAGAGCGCGTGACCAGTCGGTTGGCCGGGGCAGGTTTCCTGGCACCGCCCACATTGCGTGCAGGCGTCGGCCTGCAACAACTGCGGCCAACTGAAGTCCCGCAGCGCCGCGATGCCCGGCGTTCCGCCCACCGCCAGCCGACCAGCCGGTCGGTTCAGATCGCCGAAGAAGATGTTGAGCGGCGCCGCCAGCACGTGCAGCAGCGGTCCGCTGGGCAGCGCGAGCAGCAACAGCCCCACCAGCGCAAGGTGCGCCAGCCAGAAGGCCAGGTGGAAATCAACCAGCCGGGCGGCGGTCCAGTCGGCCCGCAGCCAGAGCTGCGCCGCCAGCCACCCCGCCGGCGAGAACCACGCGAGACCGGCGTGCCAACCCGGCTGAAGCCCGGCGTCCCGCGCCAGGGCCGCCAGCCGCAGCGCTTCTGTCAGCAGACCCGACCCAACCGTCAGGAACACCAACAGTAGCGCCAAGCCGAAAGCCGGGGTGTTCGTCAGCCGCTCCGGCCGCTGGACGAACCGCCGGTAGCCAGCCAGCGCCAGCCCAACGATCGCCAGCAGCGCGAAGCTGTCCAGCACCAGCTTGTAGCCGAGGTACAGCGGCCCCCGCAGGAACTTGACGACATTCGCGTCCAGCGTGGCGAGCACCGTCCCCAGCAGGAACATGAAGAACGCCCACGCAATCGCGACGTGGATGACCCCGGGAAGCGGCTCCCGCCAAACTCGCACCTGTGCCCCGGCGAAGCGCAGAAGCCGACCGCAGCGCGGACCCACATGTTCCCACCGGCGTTCGGCCCGCCCGATCCCCCGCCACAGCCGCACCCGCACCGAAAGACGCCACGCCAGCACCCCCGCGCACAGCACGGGCGCCGCGTATGCAACCCATTTCAGGTGCGGCGGAATACCCCAGGCGTTGATGCGTTCCAGCACCTCCACGCCACGCGCTCCTGAGCGCACGATTCAGCGCACGCGCTCCGCAGTGGATAATAGCATCGATTTATGCTCGCGTCCAGCGCGCTGTTAGCTTGCTCACAACGCCCCTTGTCCGCGTAACACCGCCAGGATCGGCTCCACTGTTTGCCGGAATTCTTGGACATGCTTGTCCAACTTTTGCCGGCCGCGGCGTCGCGACGGGCACGGCGAGATTCGCGCTGCTCCGCGGCACGAATGCCCGCGCCATCTGTTCAGGATTGTGGCGAATGTGGCCGATCATCGGGGTAGACGCCGCCGCAAGAGGCTCAGCGTCCGTCCCGGAGGAAAGCGATGCCCGCCGAAGCCACCACCAACGCAACCCGCAACCGCCCGCGCTCCAGATCCGCAGCGTCTGTCACCGCTTCCGCGATGGGTCCGACCGAAGAGCAGGTTCGCCAGCGAGCGTATGAGATTTACATCGCCCGCGGTGCACGGCCCGGTAACCCGGAATGGGACTGGCAGCAAGCCGAACTTGAGCTGCGGGCGCGGCTCGCGCTGCTCGGGAAGCCATAGCTTCATTGTTGTCAATAGGTTGCGCGGCGGCGGGGGAACCGCCGCGCGTTTGCGGCGTCCAACACAGCCTCGAATGACTTCGCCGCGACTCGGGGGCACGTTCGGGTGGGAATTCCTGTCCTGATAACGGGTTAGACTAGCGGGCCTGCTGGTCGTCCGCCGGCCGGGTTGCTACGTTGTGCGACTGCGGATCAACGCGGGTTCGGATTGCCGGAGCCATTGTATGTCTGAAGCAGCAGATGGGAGTCGCAGCGGCCCGCCTATGTCGCTCGTGCGGCGAATCTGGTGGTTCGTCGAAGTCGCCAATGTCCGGCTGCGGTTCCTGTTCCTGATGGTCGCTGTCGGGCTCGTGGTCGGGTATTGGGAACACATCACCAACTACTATGACCGTTGGACGCGGCCGGCGGTCGCACCGGACGCCGAGGCGGACGACGAGATCGAGTTCTTCTGCCCGATGCACCCGAACATCATCCGGGGTGAGCCCGCGAGCTGCCCGATCTGCGGCATGCCGCTCAGCAAACGCGCCAAGACGGCCCAGGCCGCGCTGCCGGAAGGGGTGCTGGCCAGGCAGCAGCTTTCGCCCTTCAAGGTGCAAGCCGGCCGCATTGCGACGTCGCCGGTGGAGCACCGCCTGCTCAGCCGGGAGACGCGGACGGTCGGCATCATCGACTACGACGAAACGCGGCGGAAGCGCATCGCGGCCCGGATCATGGGTCGAATCGATAAGCTCCTCGTCAATTACACGGGCCAGCAAGTGGCTGAAGGCGACCCGCTGGCCTTGATCTACAGCCCCGATCTGCTGACGGCCCAACAGGAGCTACTCACGGCACATCAGCAACTGACGGACGCTGGGTCAACCGGCACGCTCGTGCAGACGACGTACCGCTCGCTGTTTGAAGCGTCGCGCCAAAAGCTATTGCTCTGGGGCATTACCGACGCCCAACTCGACGCGATTCTGAAGCGCGGCACGCCCGAGACGTACCTCACGATCTACTCGCCGATGGGCGGCATCGTGACTGAAAAGCAGGTCCTCGAGGGCCACTATGTTTCAGAGGGTGCGGAACTCTACACAATCGCCGACCTCTCGAATGTATGGATGCAGGCCAAGATCTACGAGGAGGACTTGGCGGGCATCGCCGTCGGCGCGGTGGTCGAGGTCCGCAGCACCGGCTACCCGGACGAGGTTTTCGCCGGCCGCATCACGTTTGTCGCCTTCGAGATCGACCCGGCGACGCGCACCGCGGCGGCGCGGGTCGAGATTAGCAACCCCGAGCTGAGGCTCAAGCCGGGCATGTACGCCCACGCCGTGATTCGTGTGCCGGTCGGGCGAATCACCGAAACCGATCCCGAAACCGCCGCCGCCGAAAGCGTGTCGGCCGGACCGGATACGACCGCGCTCATCGGCGCGTACCTGGCGGTCAATACCGCCCTCGTCGCTGATCAGGTGGCCGGTCCCGCCGTGGACAAACTCGTGGACGAAGCGAAACGCCTCGCCGGGGTTTCGCAGGCGGCGGTCGCGACGGCGGCGGCGAAGGTCGCGAAGGCCGCCGCGGCGCTCAAGGACAAGGACATCGAAGCGCAACGTGGGCTGCTGGCAGAACTTAGTGAGCGCGTCATCGAGCTGGCCCGCAACACCCCCCCGCCCGGTCAGACGCTGTACGTTGCAAACTGCCCGATGGTCGAGGCGGACTGGCTCCAGACGGAGGAGAAGCTATCCAACCCGTACATGGGCAGCCGGATGCTCCGCTGCGGTTCGCTGACCGGGACGATTTCCGTCCACGCCGCGCAGGACCACGGCGAGTTCGTTACCGGCTACTACTGCCCCGTTACGCCGGAGCGGCTGTTCGAGAAACCTGAGTTGTGTCCGGTGGACAAGTTCCCGTTCAAGTACGTGAGGATCGAGAAGACGCTCGCGGTCCCGGCGTCCGCGGTCATCAACACCGGCACCCGCACGATCGTGTATCGCGAGACGGCTCCGGGCACCTTCGACATGCTCGAAGTGCAGCTCGGCGTGCGGGCCGGCGAGTACTTCCCCGTGTTGGCCGGCATCGAGCCGGGCGCCCGCGTCGCCACCGCCGGAGCGTTCCTGGTTGACGCCGAGAACCGTCTGAACCCGGCGGCCAGCGTCCAGTACTTCGGCGCCAGCGGCGGGCCGTAGCCCGTCACCGCCCCGCATCCGCCTTTAAGAAAACCACAGAGGCACAGAGACACAGAGATGAGTAGCGAGTGGCGAGTAGCGAATAGCGAGTTGAGAACCGCCACGCGTATCGCTCCCGGCAATTCGCTACTCGCTATTCGCTATTCGCTACTCTTCTCTGGGTCTCTGTGGTTAATTCTATAGCTTTCGATGATTCCGAAGCTCATTGAATACTGCGTCCGTAACCGCTTCATCGTCATTCTGTTGACGGCGGTGGCGGCCGTCTGGGGTGTGTACTGCGTGCTGCACACCCCGATCGATGCGATTCCGGACCTGTCCGAAAACCAGATCATTGTCTTTACCGACTGGATGGGGCGTTCGCCGCAGGAGATTGACGACCAGATCACCTATCCCCTTTCCGTGAACCTTCAGGGCCTGGCCGGGGTAAAGGCGGTGCGCTCGGCGAGCGAATTCAACTTCTCGATGCTCAACATCATCTTCGATGAGCACACCGATTTCTACTTCGCGCGGACGCGCGTGCTGGAACGCCTGAACGTCGCAAACACCTACCTGCCACCCGGCGTTGTTCCGTACCTGGCTCCGGATGCGACCGCTTTGGGACAGATCTTCTGGTATACGGTTGAGGGAGACGGGTATAGCCTGGACGAACTGCGCGCCATCCAGGATTGGTACGTGCGCTACCAGCTCTACGTCGCCGGCGTGGCCGAGGTCGCCAGCGTCGGCGGGATGGTGCGCGAGTACCAGGTCGATGTGGACCCCGATAAGCTACGGGCCTTTGATTTGCCTTTGGGCGCGGTCTATAGCGCCGTCGCACGCGGCAACACCGCCGTCGGCGGCAAGGTGTACTTCGAGAACAACGCCGAATACCTGATCCGCGGCGTCGGCTGGCTGCGCAGCGTGCTGGACCTCGAAAGCGTGGTCGTCGCCGAACGCCAGGGCGTGCCGATTTACGTGCGCAACGTCGCGACCGTGCAGCTCGGCCCCGAGTATCGCCGGAGCATGTTGGAAAAAAGCGGCCAGGAAGCCGTCGGCGGCGTCGTGATGATGCGCTACGGCGAGAACCCGCTGACCGTCACGCAGGCCATCAAGCAGCGCATCGAGCAGCTTCAGGCGGGCTTGCCCAAGGGCGTGCGGATCATTCCGTTCTATGAGCGGACGCGCCTGATTCAGGACGCGATTGCAACGCTGACGGACACCCTGCTCGAAGAACTCATCGTCGCAAGCATCGCGGTAGTCCTCGTGCTGCGCCACCTGCGTAGCGCGCTCATCATCTGCACCGCTCTGCCACTGGCCGTGGTGGGCACCTTCGTTTTCATGTACTACCTGGGCGTGCCCAGCAACATCATGTCGCTCTCGGGCATCGCCATCTCGATCGGGCTCTTCGTCGATGCCGCTGTCGTGATGGTCGAGAACACGACCCACGAACTGACCAAACGCCACGGCAACGCGCCCGTGCGCGGCGATACTACCGAAGTCGTCGTCGACGCCTGCCGCCTGGTCGGCAAGCCGATCTTCTTCGCCGTGGCGATCATGCTCGTTTCGTTCATCCCGGTCTTCGCGCTGGGCGGAATGGAAGGCAAGATGTTCCGCCCGCTGGCGCTCACCAAGACCTTCGCCATGATCGCGGTGGCCATTCTGGCCGTGACATTTGTACCGGCGGTGATTCCGCTGCTGGTGCGCGGCAAACTCCAGCGTGAGGAGGACAACTGGATCGTCCGCAGCTTCATTCAAATCTACAAGCCCGTGTTGACCGCGCTCATGCGCGTGCCGGCCGCCGGCATCTGGTTCATGGGCTTCCTCTTCATCCTGGGCGCGGGTTTCATCGGCAGCCGCGCGCTGTTCCTGGGCCTGCTCGCCGTCGCGCTGTTCTTCGGAACCGTGTTCTTCCGGCGCTTTTTCAGCCAGGCGCTCGCGTTCACCCTGCTGGCCGCGACCGCCCTGTGGGCCTGGCACTTCCCGAAGCTCGGCCGCGAGTTCATGCCGCCGCTCGATGAGGGCAGCATTCTCGACATGCCGGTCACCGTGCCGCGCGTGTCCATGACCCAGGCCGGCGATGATATCCGCGTGCGCGACGCCATCATGCGGGGCTTCCCGGAGGTTCATCAGGTTGTCGGCAAGGTCGGCCGCGCCGACACGCCGACCGACCCGTCCGGCATCGACATGGTTGAGACGGTCGTCACGCTGCGGCCGAAGGAGTGGTGGCCGAAGCGGAAAATCCAGTACGACGACGCCTTCGCCGAAGTCCAGCGCCTGATCGACGCCTTCGCAGCACGCGGGCTTCTAAGGCCGGGCCTGCCCGCCGGCGACCGCGACAGTCTCGCCAACAACGCCACGATGGACGGCCTGTCCGCCGCCGAGCGCGTTCTTCGCGACCTCGCCCAGCGCCGCCAGAGCGAATACCTCCCGGTCCTGGCTCACGACCTGGTCGCCGCGACGCTCACCGACCTGCTGGACGGGTTTCGCCAAGCCGGCGAGTTGCGTCGCGAGCTTACCGCCGGTGAACAGGAGGGGCTGGTTGCGCAGCTCACCGCCGACCACGGGCTGTCGCTGGCGGACGTACCCCGCCGGGAGGAGCTGACCGCCCTGCTCACGTCTGCGGTGGACCGTCTCGCGACGCTGGCGCTGGTCGAGAAGAAGCCGGAGCTGTTCCTGCTGCCCGCGACGCCGTGGCTGGCGATTCAGGACCTCCTCGCGCCGGTGCTGCGGACCGAGCGGCCATCCCTCGCAGGCACGCTGTTCGACAAATGGCAGCAGCGCCTGACGGCCGCGTGGCAGGCCCGCATCAAGACGCTGAACTGGGAATTGGAGGATCGCGCGGCGGACGCGCTGCTGACAGCATTGCTCGAAGCCCTTGGCACCCACGCGCGCTCCGCCGACGCGCTGGTGCGGGAACCAGATGACGATGTCCTGGGGGAATTGCGGACCCAGCGTGCGCCGCAGCTTGGCAAGTCACTTTTCCTGTGGCGCAAGCTCAAACCCGACCTGGTCCAGGAACTCGACAGCGAACTCCAGATGCCCGGCTGGGGCAACATCTGGACACAGCCCATTATCAACCGAGTAGACATGCTTGCGACCGGGGTGCGCACGATGATCGGCGTCAAGGTCTTCGGCCCCCGACTAGAAGATGTCACGGAGCAGGTCACGGAGGACGGTGCCGCCCGCACCATCGTCCAGCAGCCCGGCATCCAGAACGTGTCCAACCAGATCGCCGGCGTGCTGCGCGGCATCCGCGGGGCCGTCGATGTCTTCCCCGACCAGGTCGTCGGCCGCAGCTATCTCCAGATCGACATCAATCGCGAAAAGGCCGCCCGTTACGGCGTAAACGTCGCCGACATCCAGGAAGCGATCGAGGTTGCCATGGGCGGCAAGCAGATCACCCTCACGGTCGAGGGCCGCCGGCGCTTCCCCGTCCGCGTCCGCTACGCACGCGACTTCTGGCAAACGGAGCAGGCCCTGCACCGCATTCTCGTCAGCGGCACACGCGGCGCCGGGCCCACCGCACCGGTACCCGACGAAGCCGACATGGCCGGCGGCGCCGCGGGCGGCGACATGGCCCCGGCGAAGGCGTATCAAATTCCGATCACGGAGGTTGCCGACCTGAAGGTCGTCGAGGGCCCCAGTGTCATCAAGAGTGAAAACGGCATGTTGCGGGCGTACGTGCAGCTCAATGTGCGCGACCGCGACATCGTCGGCTTCGTTGAGGAGGCCCAGCAGGCCGTCGCCGCGCAGGTCGAGTTGCCGCCGGGCTTCTTCATCGAATGGAGCGGCCAGTTCGAGCACCAGGTGCGGGCCCGCAAGACGCTCCAGCTCATCTTCCCCCTGGTGATCCTGCTGATGTTCGTCATCCTGTACATGACGTTCAACGACGTGCGCGACGCGCTGCTCATCATGCTCGCCGTGCCGGGGGCGCTGATCGGCGGGGTCATTTTCCAGAGCATCTTCGGGTTCAACTTCAGCGTCGCGGTGTGGGTCGGCTACATCGCCTGCTTCGGCGAGGCCACCCAGACGGGAATCGTCATGCTGGTGTATCTCCACGAGGCCATCAACACGCGCGGGGGCCTGGCGAAGATCGGCTCGCTGGACGAGCTGCGCGACACGATCACCGCCGGCGCGGTGCATCGCCTGCGGCCCAAGCTGATGACCGAAGGCTGCGCGATCGTGGGGCTGATGCCGATGCTCTGGGCGACGGGCGTCGGCGCCGAAGTGATGCGCCCGATGGCGGCGCCCGTGCTCGGCGGGCTGCTCGTGGCCGACGAAGTCATCGACCTGCTGATCCCGGTGATCTTCAACTGGTACCAGGCTCGCCAGTGGCGCCGGCTGCACGTGGCGCCGCCACCGGCTGCGAGGTGAAGGAGAGTCTACGTCGCGGGTGCGGGGCGGCGAAAGGCATGCTGCGCCATTCGGTCGAGCGTGACGTTGAGCAGCGCGCGAGTTGCGGCACAGTGGTGCGCCGCGGCGCGCATTTGCTCGGCGGTCTGCACGAAGCGCCCGAAACCGCTTTCGGGCGCCGCATTTCGGACCATCTGCTCGAGTGCAGCCGGCGTCATTTCCAGATGACACAGCACTCCCAGCGCGGTGCCGTATTCGAACGCCTGAATGGGCGTCGCCGCGCTGTGGGCGAGTTGTCGCGCGCCGGCCGGCAGATCGAAGGCCTCACCGTGCCAGTGAAACGCCACAAACTCTTCCGGGGCGTGCGCGAAGAACGTCGATGCCGCCGCGTCGCGGCCGCGTTGCACCGGGAACCAGCCGATTTCGCGGTGTGCGTTTGGAAAGACGCGCGCCCCGAGCACCTGCGCGAGCAACTGTGAACCGAGACACACGCCGAGCACGGGCTTGGTGGCGTGCATGGCTTGCGCGATGAGGCGCTTCTCAGCAACGAGCCACGGATGGAGCGCTTCGTCATGAACGCTCATGGGTCCGCCCATGACGACCAGCCAGTCGAACTCCCCCAGGTCGGGTAATGGCTCGCCCTCCCACAAATGCGTGGTGGTCAACACATGACCCGCCTGCACGGCCCAGTTACCGATCTGGGCCGGGCCTTCAAACGGCACGTGCTGGAGGCAGTGAATTCGCACAGTCGTGGCCCGAACCACTACATGGTAGCCTCCACACGTGGTTATTCCACTCCTGCGGTTCCGAAGGCAAGTCCGCACGCCCTCAGGTACCGCGCGCCGGGGGTGCGGGGCACGGCAGCCGCGCCGCGTCGTACGCCGCACAGAGCCGCTGGTACGCCGCTTGGTGGGCCACGAACCGCACGTGATACTCGGTCCGCGTCGCGTCGTCCGGGGCGCGGTCGGGGTGCCAGCGGCGGGC
>CAYMXT010000087.1:0-16160 GCA_964394415.1 uncultured Planctomycetales bacterium | reverse complement strand
CCGGCGGCGGCCCAGCCGGCGCACCGGCCGGCAACTTCGAGCAACCCGCCAAACCCGCGATGAACAGGGTGCCGAGCTGAATGACATTGCGTTTGCCGCCCCCGGACCGTCGCACGTTGAAATACGCCGACGGTGTGCCACCACCAGCGTTCATGAGGGCCTTTCGGGCACGCCTGCGCGCTTGCTCCGCGACGGTCGGGCGGCGTGCCGGCGCCCGGCTGCGGCAGCGGCCATTCTAAGCCCGCGCAACGCCGCCGGCGACTTGCGCCGGGCAGCGGCCGGGTTGCAGAGTTGCCGCGGCGGCCTCCACACCGGCAGAATCCGAGCCGCGACCGCCAGGAAGCGCTCCGCCCGCCGCACCACCCGCCGTCCCACCGGCGGGCCGAGCGCGGCAAGCCCATCGCGCGGACCGGCGCGGCACCGGTGTGCGGGACGGGATTCCCACGCAGGGCGGCGCGAGACGCGAATCTCGCACCAGGCGGGCGACGTTACGGCTCCACGCGGGACACGTAGTAGATACTGCCGGCGCCCAGTGCCGCGAGGCCGAGCACCACGCAGATGATGCCGTAAGCGGCGTCGACCGCGCCCTCCCAGCGCAACCCAAAGAGCTCCGCGATCAGCGCGAGCCCGACGGCCAGCACCGCCGGGGCCGCAAGGGCCAGCCCGACCGAAATGGCGGCACTGCTCAACAGGGCGGACGCCAGCCATCCGGCGCCGAAAGTCAACACGCTGATCACGGCGAGCGTGGGAAAAGCGTTAGCACGCATCTGCGGCAGGTTACCCATCATCTCCGGCTGCGAGACGCACGCCAGCCACGGTGCCAGACCATACGACGCCGCGATGTTGACCAGCCAGAGCGCGACCACCGCGGCCAGCGCCACGCACAGCTTGCTGGCAACGATGCGGGCATGCGAAACTGGCAAAGCGCCGAGAAATTCGGCCGAGCGGTCCACACGCTCGCCGGCGAAGGCGTTGCCGGCGATGGCAGCGATCGTGAGCACCGACAAACCCAGACTCGCAATCGCACAGCCGACCAGGGCGTGGGGCCAATCCACCGCGCCGCCGTAACGCCGCCAGGAAACGAATTCGGCGATTCCCACGATCAGGTACGGCACGAGCATCAGCACCGTGCCGAAGACGAGAATCGGCCGCGAGACGTGGTAGTCCTTCCACAGCAGCGCTTTCATGCCGGCACCTTCTGTCCCCGGATGATGTCCTTGAAGATGTCCTCAAGCCCGATCTCCAGCACTTCGACGTGGTCAACGGGGGCCTGAGAGCGCACCTGTTCGACGACCGCCGGCGAGAAGTCGCGCACCGTGAGCAGCCATTCGCGGCCGTCGAGGCGCTGCCAGATGGTCCCCGGCGGGGCGCCCTGCGGCCGCTGACCGTCGCGCAACACCGCCCGCAAACGCCTCGTGCATGTCAGCAGCTCGTCCGTCGGACCCGTATAAAGTAGTTGTCCGGCGTGGAGAATGCCGACCTGGTCCGCCATCCGCTGCACGTCGCCAAGCAGGTGGCTGGAAAACAGGACGGTGCGCGCCTGGTCGCACACGCTGCGCAGCACGCCGTCGAGGAATTCCTCGCGGGCCAGCGGGTCCAGCCCCCCCATCGGCTCGTCGAGGATCAGTACCTCCGGCTCGTGCGCCAGGGCCAGCAGCAGCGCGAGCTTCGCGAGCATGCCCTTTGACAACTGCCGCACTTTCCTGCGCGGGTCAAGCTCAAAGCGCTCCAACAGGTCGATGACCAGTGCGTGACTCCAGCGCGCGTACAGCCGGCGGCAAAACGCAATGACGTCGCCGACGCACATCGTGCGGTAGATCGCATGAAACTCCGGCACGTAGCCGACGCGCTGCTTCAGCGCCACGGGATCGGCCAGCGGGTCGAGACCCAGCACGCGAACCTGGCCGCCGCTCGGCCGCAACATGCCCATGAGCATCTTGATGGTCGTCGTCTTCCCAGCCCCGTTTGGGCCAATGAAGCCGAACGTCGTGCCGGGCGGGATGCGGAGCGTCAGGTCGCGGACCGCGGCGGTGGGGCCGAAGCGCTTCCTGGCGCCGACCAGTTCGATCACGGCTTGTGACGCACTCGCGGTACTCATGGCTGCACCCTCGTAGCGTTGTGCCCATCATTCCAGGCTTGCTCGAACGTCGCGCGCGTGTCCGCGGGCGTCATCCCGGCGGCCCGCGCCGCACGCACTCCGTGGGTGAACGCGGCCTGAACCGCGGCCAGCGACCTGGCCCGCGCCCCGGCGACGGCGTCTTGAGTCACGAACATGCCGAGCCCCTTGCGCGACTGGATGAGCCCCTCGCGTTCGAGCTGCTCATACGCGCGTTGGACGGTGTTGGGATTGACCACCAGCTCAAGGGCCAGCGCGCGGAGCGAGGGAATGGTGTCCCCGGGCCGGTAGACCCCCGCCGCGACCGCCCGCCGCACGTGGTCGGCGATCTGCACGAAGACGGGCACTGGGCTAGTGGCATCGATTGACACGTTGGCCACCTCTTCGGGCCGAGCATTGCTGCACTGGTGCGGTGACTCAGAATCACCGCATCACATCTGGGCGGGGAGCATGGGCCTGGGGCACGTGCGAATCCCGGCACACCTGGACACGGGCCGGAGCTCCATGCCCGCCATGCGATGCGCTGCACTAGTTTACTAGTACAGTATACAACACGCTTCTGCGGTTGTCAAGTCCGGCTTTTCTGGACCGTAAACGGTTACGGCGGCTATTCGGTCCGTGATCTCCAGCCCGTGTGCTTGAATCCACCCGCGTCACGCGGCCGCGTGGCTCCCTGGAACGCCGTCGTCGTGGTCGCCGACCGGCCAGCCGGGCCATGTCTTGCCCGGCGGGGAACAGCCGCTCAGCGGGTCACAGCACGCACGCCGCCAGCAACTCACGAACGCTCGCCGTGGCCAACGCGACCACCGTGTCGGCGGCCCCGTAGTAAACACGCACGAGGCTGTCGGGCTTGGCGAACCCCTCGGGGTCGTAATCGTCCACGATCATTCCGCTGGGGAAGATGACGTTGGGCACCTGCCCGGTTAACTCGTAAAGTTCGCGCGGTTCGAGGATGTTGTTGCGACACCGCGCGAGGACGCGCTGCGGGTTCTGCAAATCGAGCAGCACGACGCCGGCCTGGTAGACGTTGGCCGCCGCGAAGTGCGTGGCGACGCCGTGATAAACGTGCAGCCAGCCGGCGCGCGTCTTGACGGGTGGCGGGCCGGAGCCGATCAACTCGTCCCAGTAATGCCAGCGGCCGGACATCACCGGTCCGACGGGCCGCCACGTCACAAGATCGTCAGATTCACTGAGGACGATTTCGTTGCCGGTCGTGACCGCGTTGTCCAGTCGCGTGCGGTTCGGCCGCTCCAGACGCACGAACCGGCCGCCGATCTTCTCGGGGAACAGCACGCCGTTGCGCGTATCGCCGGTGCTGTCGAAGGACACCAGCTCGAACCGTTCGAAGTCCGTCGTCCGCGCCACGCCCAGCCGGCAGGCCCCGTCCACGTCGGCGGCGAAGACGCAGTAGACCACGTCGCCGATCTGGCTCAGCCGGGGGTCGTACACGTGGTAGACCGTCTCATCGACGGACTTGATCCCGGCGATCTCAATCAGCCGCGGGCCCACGGCGAACCGGACGCCGTCGTCGCTCTCCGCGGCCATCAGCACGGTTTCGCGGCCGCGGGTTTGCACGCGCAGCACAAGCAGGTAACGGCCTTTCCAGCGCAAGGCCCCCGGATTAAACACCGACGTGACATCCGCCACATGGGGTTGCACCGCCGGGATATCCGCGCGGGTCAGGATCGGGTTGCTGGGGCAGCGTTGCATGAGAATCTCGCGACAACTGGCGACAATTGCGACCGCGGTGCCAGGGGCGTATTCTACCAAGGACGCATCTGAGGCCCTGCCTCGCCGAGCACCTCTCGCGGATGGTGGCATGCGCACCTTAGCCGTCTGGTTCGTCGTTTTCGCCGTCGCCAGTTCGAGCGCACAGTCCGCGGAGTCGCAGCCCACCGGCCCGAAGCCCGCGGAATTCGCCGCGCTGCAAGCCTACTTCGCCACGGCCCCGGAAGCCCGGCACAACCTGCCGCTGCCGTGCCGCGCGGTCACGGACCTGACCGCTGCGCAGGCCGCCGCCTGGCGGGCGGCGGTCTGGCAGGCATACGTGACCGCGGACGGACCGGAGCAACAGCAGTTGCGGGCCGACTTCGCGGCGCGGCAAGTGACCATCGCCGGCAACACCAAGCGCTACGAGTTGCAGCGCGTCGGTGAGAAACCTGCGAGCGGCTGGCCGGTGTTCGTCTGTTTGCGCGAAGCCGAGCCGCCGGACACCGCCGCGGGTCCCGGCTTGCACGTTTGGCCCGCCCCGGACGAGGGCCGCGCCAGCTCCTGGTTGGAGCCGCACAGCTACGGTTACCTCGAGCGTCTGGTCCAGCAGTTGATTGCGTTCGGCGGAGCCGACTCCAACCGCGTCTATCTCGTCGGCGGCGAGGCCGCGGCGCTCCACGCCGCGCGCCTCGGCCTGGAACTGGCCGACCTTTGGGCCGCGGTGGCGGCGCTCGGACCGGTCGAAGAAGTGCGGCGCGTACCCGTGGAGAACCTGCGGAATACGCCGCTGTTTCTGCGCGTGTCCCCGGCGGAGGCCGAGAGCTTCGCGTGCGCCGCGCGGTGGGCCGGCGCCCTGACGAAACTGAAGGACGACGCCAACCCCGGCGAGTACATCTGCGATTTCGCGCCGCGGCCGGAAGCCGCGCCGCAGGCCAGCGCTGCGGCACGGGCGTGGTTGGCCAACGTCGTGCGCGAACCCGTGCCACGCCGCATCGTCTGGACGGCCTTCCTCACGCCGCAGCGCGCGCGCCACTGGCTCCACGTTGATCCGCGGCGCGCCTCCTCGCGTACGCCGCCGACCATCGACGCCCGCGTCGGCGGCCAGTGCGTCACGCTAAGTGTGCGCGGCTACGACGCCGTCACGCTCCGGCTGGACGACCGCCTGGTCAACCTCGACAAACCCGTGACCATCACCGTCAACGACGAAGCGGCATTCACCGGCCGAGTCGCGCGTTCCGTCGCGCCGCTCGTCAAGACCCTCACGGAGCGCGGCGATCCCGGGTTGATGTTCTCTGCCGAGCTCGAATTGGTGGTTCCCCCGCCCCGCGTGGCGAAAGCGACCACACAGCCCACCCCCAGCTTTCCGCAACCGACGGCTGAGCAGGTGGTCCCGCAGGTGGCCGAGGCCCTCGGCCGGGCCGGCGCGAACCAGCCCGAGCTCATCAAGGCGCTGGAGCAGGTGGACGAAGCGCAGCGGCCGGGTCTCCATTTCTTGGTCGCCAACTTGCCTGACCGTGATCTGCTGACGATCAAGGCCGACTACCTGCTCGAGAACACGCGTCTGGCGTACGAAGCCCGGCAAAGCGCGCCGTGGTCCGCACAGATTCCCGAGCCACTGTTCCTGCAATACATCCTGCCGTTCGCCCACCTCAATGAGCGGCGCGACAACTGGCGCCGGGACTTCTACGACCGCTTCCGCGAGAAGGCGTGGCAATTCCGTGATCCGGTCGAAGCCGCGTTCTGGCTCACGACGACCATCAACGATGCGCTCAACGTCCATTATCACGCCCACAAGCGGCCGAAGTCCGATCAGAGCCCGTACGAATCCATCGCCGCCGAATATGCCTCGTGCAGCGGCCTGTCGATCCTGCTGGCCGATGCCTGCCGGGCCGTGGGCATTCCCGCCCGGCTGGTCGGCGTGCCGCAATGGCTCGGCGACGGGGGCAACCACACCTGGGTGGAAATCTGGGGCGGTCCGCCGGACGACGCGGACGGGCCGGTCGTTCGCGAGTGGCGTTACGTGGGCGACACGGCCTCCGACCCGCGCGCCGACCACTGGGTCCACGAAGCGTGCCGCAAGAACACCGACGTGAACCAGCCGCGGTACAGCGTCTATGCCGTGCCCTTCCGCCGGACCGACCGCCATTTCCCCCTCGCCTGGGACGCCGAGATCAAATACGTCCCCGGGCTGAACGTGACCCGCTTCTACACGCAACTGACCGACGTGGACGTGGTCATCCCCGGCGGCGGGCCGGGTGACGTACAGGTCTTCTGGGCCGGCGAATTGCTGCTCACCGCCCACGGCCACGACCGCCTGTCGCTGCGTCTGGCCCGCGGCGAGACGTACCGCGCGGTCATCACCACGCCCGCGGGCGGCCGCCACGAGGAGACCTTGGCGCCGTGACAACAATCGCCACACCGGGACCGCAGGTCGTCGTCCATTCGTCCAGCGCCGCCGCCAGCGCGGCCGTCGCCCGCGAAATCGCCGAGCTGATCCACACCAAGGCCCAGCGCGGCGAAAAGGCCGTGCTCGGCTTGGCGACCGGCTCGACGCCGCAGAGCGTCTACGACGAGCTGGTGCGGCTGCACCGCGCGGAAGGGCTGTCGTTCCGCAACGTCGTGACGTTCAACCTCGACGAATACTGGCCGATGCCACCGACGGCGCTCCAGAGCTACCGCCGGTTCATGGCCGAATACCTGTTCGAGCGGGTGGACCTCGACCCGCGGAACACGCGCGTGCCCGACGGCAGCCTGCCGCCCGAGCGCATCGCCGACCATTGCGCGGACTACGAACGCCGCATTCGCGACGCCGGCGGGATCGACCTCCAGTTGCTCGGCATCGGCCGCACCGGCCACATCGGCTTCAACGAGCCCGGCTCGCCGCGCAGCAGTCGCACGCGGCTGATGGCGCTGGACAAGGTCACGCGCCGCGACGCCGCCGGTGATTTCTTCGGCGAATGGCACGTGCCGCGCAAGGCGCTGACGATGGGCGTGGCGACGATCCTGGAGGCCCGCCGCGTGGTGCTGCTCGCGTTTGGCGAGCAGAAAGCCGGCATCATCCGCCAGGCGATCGAGGGGCCGGTGACAAGCGCGGTGCCCGCGAGCTTCCTCCAGGAGCATCCGCAGGCAAGCTGCGTGTTGGACGAGGCCGCGGCGAGCGAGCTGACGCCGATCAAGACGCCCTGGCTGGTCGGGTCGCTCGCGGAGCGGGGGCAGACCTGGGACGCCCTCCTGACGCGCCGCGCGGTCATCTGGCTCGCCCGCCAGGTCCACAAGCCGATCCTCAAGCTGGTCGCGGAAGATTACAACGAGCACGGCTTGCACGAGCTGCTCGCGGCCCGCGGCTCGGCGTACGACGTGAACATCGAGGTTTTCAAGAACCTCCAGAACACCATCACCGGCTGGCCGGGGGGCAAGCCGGGTCGGCCGCGACGCGACGGCCGGGCCGACGTATTCCCCAAACGCATCGTGGTCTTCAGCCCGCATCCGGACGACGACGTGATCTCGATGGGCGGCACGCTCAGCCGCCTGTGCGAGCACGGCCACGAAGTGCATGTCGCCTACCAGACCTCGGGCAACATCGCGGTCTTCGACGACAAGGCCCTGCGGCACGTCGATTTTGTCACCGACTTCTGCCGGGCCTTCGACCTGTTCAGCGAAAAGGAAGCCGCGCGGATCGAGCAGGCCGTCCGCACGTTCGTGCATGAAAAGCCGCCCGGCGAAGTCGATAGCGCGGAGTTGCAGCGGATCAAGACGATCATCCGCCGCAGTGAAGCCCGGGCCGCGGCGCGTTTCTCCGGCGTGCGGCCGGAAAACGTGCATTTCCTCGATCTACCCTTCTACGAGACCGGCCGCGTGCGGAAGAACCCGCTCGGCGAGCGTGACATCGAACTTGTCGCTGACCTGCTGGAGCGCGTCCGTCCACAACAGGTCTACGCCGCCGGCGACCTGTCCGATCCGCACGGCACGCACCGTGTGTGTCTCGCTGCGATCGGCGGGGCGCTGCGGCGTCTGACGGACCGTGACTGGCTGCGTGACTGCGAGGTCTGGCTTTATCGCGGCGCCTGGCAGGAATGGGAGCCGCACGCGATCGACCTGGCGGTGCCCCTCAGCCCGGACGAGGTTGACCGCAAGCGGCGGGCGATCTTCAACCATGAGACGCAGAAGGACAAAGCCCCGTTCCCCGGCCCGTGGGACACGCGCGAGTTCTGGCAGCGGGCCGAGGACCGCAACCGCCAGACCGCGGAGCTTTACGACCAACTCGGCCTGCCCGAGTACCAAGCCCTCGAAGCCTTCGTCCGCTGGCAGCCGCCGTGGACGTAGCGCACTGCGCGTCGGCGGCCTCCGTTACCGAGCCGCGACCGCCAGGGAGCGATCCGCGCAGCGCGGGGGCGGCCCGCGTGTGCCACTGTCCCGGCGCGCCGGGATGAGCAGAGCGACGGTGAAATGCTGGCCCAGGAGATTCACCGCAGAGCGACGGTGAAATGCTGGCCCAGAAGATTCACCACAGAGGCACTGAGACACAGAGAGGACGGAGGACAAGTCCTGAGTCGGGTGTAGTCGAGCCACGGTACGGTGACAGTGTGTCACAATGACCGTGTCTAACAAAACCACTGTCTCTCTCTTCTCCGATCCTCTGTGCCTCTGCGCCTCTGTGGTTAGTTAAGTATGCGGGCCGGCGCTGCTCGCAGAGCAGTGGCACACGGCCGTGGACGTAGCGCCATGAGCGTCGGCGGCCTCCGTTACCGAGCCGCGACCGCAAGGGAGCGATCCGCGCAGCGCGGAGTGTGCGATCTTGTGACAGGACTTGTAGCGGCCAAGCTCCTGCTCGGCCGTCGGCGGGTGAGGCCCTTTCGGCGTCTACGGCCGACCAAAAGCCCGACCGCTACGAGAGTCTGGCCGTTCACTGGTCCCGCGATAGCAACGCGACGAACGGATTGATGCAGCAAAGGGGACATTCTGCTTTACTGAAACAATTCAGAATGTCCCCATTGTCTGAAACAATTCAGAATGGCAGCAAAGGGGACAGGCAGCAAAGGGGACATTCTGCTTTACTGAAACAATTCAGAATGTCCCCATTGTCCTCGGAGCGCTGCGGCGTTTGACGGACCGTGACTGGCTGCGCGACTGCGAGGTCTGGCTTTATCGCGGGGCGTGGCAGGAGTGGGAGCCGCACGCGATCGACCTGGCGGTGCCCCTCAGCCCGGATGAGGTGGACCGCAAGCGGCGGGCGATCTTCAACCATGAGACGCAGAAGGACAAAGCCCCGTTCCCCGGCCCGTGGGACACGCGCGAGTTCTGGCAGCGGGCCGAGGACCGCAACCGCCAGACCGCGGAGCTTTACGACCAACTCGGCCTGCCCGAGTACCAAGCCCTCGAAGCCTTCGTCCGCTGGCAGCCGCCGTGGACGTAGCGCACTGCGCGTCGGCGGCCTCCGTTACCGAGCCGCGACCGCCAGGGAGCGATCCGCGCAGCGCGGGGGCGGCCCGCGTGTGCCACTGTCCCGGCGCGCCGGGATGAGCAGAGCGACGGTGAAATGCTGGCCCAGGAGATTCACCGCAGAGCGACGGTGAAATGCTGGCCCAGAAGATTCACCACAGAGGCACTGAGACACAGAGAGGACGGAGGACAAGTCCTGAGTCGGGTGTAGTCGAGCCACGGTACGGTGACAGTGTGTCACAATGACCGTGTCTAACAAAACCACTGTCTCTCTCTTCTCCGATCCTCTGTGCCTCTGCGCCTCTGTGGTTAGTTAAGTATGCGGGCCGGCGCTGCTCGCAGAGCAGTGGCACACGGCCGTGGACGTAGCGCCATGAGCGTCGGCGGCCTCCGTTACCGAGCCGCGACCGCAAGGGAGCGATCCGCGCAGCGCGGAGTGTGCGATCTTGTGACAGTGCAGCAAAGGGGACATTCTGCTTTACTGAAACAATTCACAGCAAAGGGGACATTCTGCTTTACTGAAACAATTCAGAATGTCCCCATTGTCCTCATTGTCCTTGTGCAGCAAAGGGGACATTCTGCTTTACTGAAACAATTCAGAATGTCCCCATTGTCTGAAACAATTCAGAATGTCCCCATTGTCCTCATTGTCCTTGTCCCCATTGTCCTGTGAGCGTCGGCGGCCTCCGTTACCGAGCCGCGACCGCAAGGGAGCGATCCGCGCAGCGCGGAGTGTGCGATCTTGTGACAGGACTTGTAGCGGCCGAGCTCCTGCTCAGCCGTCGGCGGGTGAGGCCCTTTCGGCGTCTACGGCCGACCAAAAGCAAAGGGGACAAAAGCAAAGGGGACAAAAAGCAAAGGGGACATTCTGCTTTAGTGAAACAATTCAGAATGTCCCCATTGTCCATTGTCCCCATTGTCCATTATCTGGCGGTTCCATCGCGTACGTCGCGCGCACCTGCGCGGCGTTGCCGAACATGGTCGCCAATGGTGCTTCCGCCGTGACCACGTGTTGTGACCGCACCCGCAATCGGCGGGGCTGCATTCGCGATCTCGGCCCGAAAGTCCTCCCCCAGCGCCGCCGCGAGCGTCGCCGCAACCTGGCTCAACGTGATCGGCTCGACAGCAGCGATTTCTCCGCGCGGCGGAGTACCAGGGCCCAGGATGGCGCACCAGACGTTCTCGCAACCCTGCGTGTCCTTACCGTGGTTCCGCCAGCCTTGCGGCCCGTCGCCGCGGCCGTGATCGGTCACCACGATGAGCGTCGTTTTGTCGCGATATTCCGGCAGCGATTGGGCCGTCTCCCACAGCATCCGCAGATAGGCATCGTTGCGGCGGGCGGAATCGAGGTACGAGTCATACCGTCCGCCGTGGCCGAATTCGTCCGTCTCGCCGAACGCGAGATAAAGAACCCGCGGCCGGGCGTGCTTCAAGTAGTCCAGCGCCGTGTAGAACGCAAGCGCGTCGTACGGGCAACCAGCCCAGCGATACGGTATCTCAGCCTTCAGACGATTCAGCAGCCGCACTTCCGGCGTGTCCACGCCGGTCAGGGGCTCGCTGCCGGCGTTGACGAGCAAGCCGCTCCGTTCTCGGTTCAGGATGAACGGCACCACGTCCCACGTCGCAAAAGCCGCCACCTTCCCCGTGAACGCAGGCTTGGCGTGCAGCCACTCCAGCACCGTAACGTTGGGGTTTGGCTTCTTGTCGTTGCTGTCGATCCGCGGATCGCCGGACCCCACCAGCATTTCGCTGTAGCCGGGATACGAGAAGTTCAGCCCGTTGGCCACGCGCATGACGCTGCCGCGGTCCTGGTTGCCCCAGAGCTGGCCATGCTTCGACACCACCGACCACAGGAACGGCAACAGGGCCTCCCGCCGGGCCTCCGGCGTGTCGCGCCAATACGCCGTTCGCACGGCTGCGACGTCGGCGACGCCGCCCTTTTCCTTGTCGATGAGATCCTCCTCGGCTCCGCGGAACACCTCCTGCCAGCGCAGGCCGTCGATCAGCACGAACAGCACATTTCCCGCAGGCGGCTCCGCGGCGAGCGCGGGCGTACCGAGCGCAACCGCCACCGTCAGCGCAAACCACCACCGACGCGTACAAGCAATCATCGTAGACTCCTGCAAGGTGCCCGGCTCCCGTCTGCGTTCGCCACTGCCCCGGCTAGGACTCGAACCTAGGACCCGCTGATTAAGAGTCAGCTGCTCTACCAACTGAGCTACCGAGGCGACACCCGCCGGTCTGCCCGAGCGGGAAACTCGTATCCTACCCCCGCCGGCCTTATTATCAAGCCCGCCCCGCGTGACGGGCGAGCGACAAACTGAGGGCGAGACGAGCGTGGCACCAGTACGCGTCCTGATTGTCCGTGCGGCCGGCACCAACTGCGACCTCGAAACCCAGCACGCCTGGGAGCTGGCCGGCGCGCACGCCGACCGCGTTCACCTCCGCGCGCTGTGCGAACAACCGCAGCAGCTCACGGCGTACCAGATTCTCACGCTCCCCGGCGGCTTCAGCTACGGCGATGACATCGCCGCCGGGCGCATCTTCGCCGTCCAGCTTCAACGCCACCTCGGTGACCAGGTCCGCGGCTTCATCGATCGTGGGGGCCTGGTGCTCGGCATCTGCAACGGGTTTCAGGTGCTGGTGCAAATGGGGTTGCTGCCCACCCGCGGCGCGAACGGGGCCACGCGGACGTGTACGGTCACGTACAACGACCCACCGGGTTTCCAGGACCGCTGGGTTTATCTCCGGGCCAACCAGAGCCGTTGCTGCTTCCTGGAGCCGGGTCGCACCTACGAAATGCCGATCGCGCACGGCGAGGGGCGCGTGCTGTTCGCGGACGAGGCCGCGTTGGATGCGGCCCTTACTGGAGGACACGCGGCGTTGACCTATGCGGCGCCGGCCGGCGGTCCCAACCTGCATGGCGAGCCGTGCAACCCCAATGGCAGCCAGGGCGACATCGCGGGGATGTGCGACGCAACCGGCCGCGTACTGGGCCTGATGCCACACCCGGAGCGTTTCGTCACGTGGACGCAGCACCCCTGCTGGACCTCGCAGCCGCCGCGCGCAGCGGGCGACGGCCTCGCGCTGTTCCGCCAGGCTGTGACGAACTGCCAGTGAACCCTCCTCTGGACGGAATCACTTCCAAGACGACTGCCGGTTCTGAACCACGGAGCTTAAGCCGTTACGCGACCAGCTCGCACACGGCGGCGGGTGCGCGTAGAATGTCTCGCGGCGGAGTGGGCCAGGCGACCGCCGCGGGAGCTGCTCGGCTGCGACTCGCTTCTCGGCCGGGCGCCTCTGCGGAGGAAAGTCCGAACTGGACCGGGCACGGTGATGGCTAACGGCCACCGGGCGCGAGCCCAGGGAAAGTGCCACAGAAAAGATACCGCCGGCGGAGTGGTGATAAGGTGATAAGGTGAAAAAGTGATAAGGTGGGGGTGCAGCGGGGCCGTCGGCAGCAGCGTTGAGCCGGCGACTTTATCACCTTTTCGCTTTATCACCTTATCACCGCTCCGTCGGTAAGGGTGAAAAGGTGCGGTAAGAGCGCACCGCGTCCGCCGTGAGGCGGATGGCAGGGCAAACCCCACCGCCAGCAAGCCCAAGTAAGGGGCGATGAGCCGCCCGGCTCGTTACCAGCCCCGGGTAGGGCGCTCGAGCCCGTCGGTAACGGCGGGCCCAGAGGAATGGTCGCCGCTTGCGTGTGGCACCGGCTTCCCGCCGGTGCTGCCGCGGGCACAGAATTCGGCTTACCGGCCCACTTCGCCGACTGTTTGGCCGTCCAGTACGCGGTGACACGCGCGCGACCGGACGGAGCGTTGGCCAGGAAACGGCGTGCGACACGGAGGTCGGACGTTACGGTCGCGCCGCGTGCCCGCCCGCGCGGCGGTCGCGTCACTCAATGAGCAACTGCCGCAACTCGGCGACGTGCTCCGATTCGAGCGCGATCTGGGAGCGGATGAACTCCTCGAGCGGAATGTCGCCCTCGACACGCCGCAGGGCGTCCTGATAGGCCTCAAGGGCGGCGTCTTCCACCGTGAGGGCCATCTCCAGGGCTTCCTTGGCGTCGACGGTCGCCCCGGGGAGCGCGACGTTGAGTTGCAGGCTGGGCACGGCGCCCAGCGAGCGGATCTTGTGTGCCAGCACCTCCGCATGCGCAATCGTCTCCTGAAAGCCCTTCGTGAGCAGCGGGCCGACGGTCAGATGGTGGATCCCGCGGACCGCATGCGAGAGGTGCAGGTAGCGCAGCGCCGCCTCCAGTTCCTCAGCAAAGAGGCGGTTCAGCTCCTGCACCAATTCGGTTCGTGACAGGTTGCTCACGGCTGTTTCCTCGTAGCATCCCGCGAATCCACGCTGGCCGCCAGACAGTCGGTTTCGCACGTGGGACAGGCGGCCGGCACACCCGCGCAGTCCGGCACGCCGCGCCGCCAGCCTTGCAGGTACGCGCCCGCCTGCGTCGGGTTGGCGTCGAGGAAGCGCAGAAACGCGACGATTTGCGTGGCGGTCGGATTGCTGACCAGGTGTTCGAGCTTACAGGCGTCGATCTCGGCCTGCTCCGCGTCAACGCCGAGCACGTCGGTCAGCAGCCGCCGCAGCACGTGCCGCTTGGTCTTGATTGCGGCGACGAGGGCCTGGCCGTGCTCGGACAGTCGCAGGTGGCGGTTTTCGTCCTGTTCGACGAGACCGGCCGACTTGAGCGGCCGCAGCGAGATGGACACACTGCCGCGCGTGATGTTCAGCCGGCGGGCGACGTCCGAGACGCGCGCGTAGCCGAGCTTGCCGACGAGGTCATCGATCGCCATCAGGTGATGAGCGGCGCTGTGCGTGACCACGTTCTGGTCGAATTCTTTCCAGGTATCCACGCGCTTGGCGCCTCGTGCGGCCGGGCGGGCCGCCCACGGGATTATACGCCGGCCGCTCGGACCTTACAGGGTCGGGCGCGGCGATTCGGCTTGCCCGCAAGCGCGCGGCGGCCTGGCCGCCGGCGCATGTGGCGCGATTCCGCCGGCACACGGCTCAATCCCGCAACGAGAAGGGCGTGAAGTTCGTCTGGCGGTCGTAGTAGTCCTCGTGCTCCACGCGCTTCAGCCAGTTCACCAGCGCGTAGGTCGCGGGCGTGAAGACGACCTCGACGGCGACCTTGAAGGCACAATTGAACACGACCACCTGGAGCATCTTCTCCGCCGTCCACAGGCCGAGAAACGCCAGCGGGTAGAAGATCAGGCTATCGATGGCCTGGCCCACCAACGTTGAGCCGATCGTGCGGGTCCACAAGTACCGCCCGCGCGTGCGGATCTTCAGCTTGGCCAGCACGTACGAGTTGGCGAAATCCCCGGCCCAGTAACCCAGCATCGAAGCCGCCACAATCCGCCACGTCCCGCCAAACACCGTCACCAGCGCCGGCTGGATCACCGCGTTGTAAGGCTCCTGCGGATCAACCGGCAGGCGGATCACAACTTGCCCCATCAACGCCGCGAACGCCAGGGCGCCGAACCCGGCCCAGATCACTTTCCGCGTGCGGGCGTACCCGTACACCTCCGTCAGAATGTCGCCGAAGATGTAGCTGATCGGGAAGAAGATGTTGCCCGCGCCGAACGTCACCCCCAGCACCGTACACACCTTCCCCGGCCCGATCAGGTTCGAGCATAGCAGCACCGCCACGAAAGCGGCCATCACCAGGTCAAAGTACCGGTAGTGCCGGGGCTGGGCGGCGACGCTGCCGTTCATGGCCCGCTCCTTACAAGTCCAGCCCGAAATCCAGCCCGCGCGCGGCGTGGGTCAGCGCTCCGACGGAAATGCGGTCCACGCCCGTTGCTGCGATCACGGCGATGTTGTCCAGCGTGACCCCGCCGCTGGCCTCCAGGGCGAGTTGGCCGCGCAGACCCTGTGAGTCGCGCTGGGCTACCGCCAAGCGCATCTGGTCCGGCGTGAAATTGTCCAGAAGCACAATGTCCACGCCGGGCACGCGGCAAACCTCGGCGAACTGCGCCAGGCTGTCCACCTCGACCTCGACAAAGCCCACCGGCCGCGGCACGCGGACCAGCCACTGTGCCAACGTCGCTTTGAGCTGTGCAACCGGAATCCCCGCTATGTGGTTATCTTTGATGAGCACGGCGTCGTGCAGCCCGTGGCGGTGATTTTGGCCGCCTGCGCAGCGCACGGCGTATTTGTCCAGCTCACGCCAGCCGGGGACGGTCTTGCGTGTGTCGAGCACCTGGACGGGCGGATTGGCGGCTCGTGCGGCCTCAACGTGGCGGCGTGTCAGCGTCGCAACGCCGCTCATCCGGGCGAGGAAGTTGAGCAGCGTCCGCTCGACAGCGAGCACAGCCGCCTGCGGACCGGAAACGGTGGCGACGCAGTCGCCGGGCTGCACGATGTCGCCGTCCTGGCGTGCCGCGGTAAACCGGAACTCTGCCGAAAGCCGCGCGGCAAACACGTCGAGGATGCTCGGGGCCAACGCGAGGCCGCAGAGCACGCCCGGTCGGCGGGCGACGACGCGTGCCGTGACCGACGCCGTGCCGCCGGGCAGCAGCGCAGAGCTGATGTCGCCGCGCGCGCCAAGGTCTTCCTCACAGGCAAGCTCGATCAGCCGGCGGGTTTGATTCGACCACATCTGCGTCGCTCACAGGTGTGCCACTGCTCTTGAGCAGTGGCACCCGCGCACCCACGCCGGACACGGAAGTCCGGCGCTACTTCTCTTCCGGGTGCGTCAGACCCGCGCGATACGCCAGCCACGCGGTGAGGGCACACACTGCCAGGTACAGAAAGACGGCGTGCAGCGTGCGGATCACGGGCGCTGGCGTGCCATCCCGTCCGATCCGCACCCACGTCAGCAGCAGCCCGATGCCGGCGTACAACGTCGTCAGGCCATAGCACACGAGGACCGTGCGGCGCA
>CAYMXT010000086.1:4638-16166 GCA_964394415.1 uncultured Planctomycetales bacterium | reverse complement strand
CTGCGCTGGGCGTCGACTGGACGGAGAACGATAACCACAGAGACACAGAGACACAGAGATGAAAGCGACGGAGCGACGGAGCGACGGAGCGACGCAGGGAACACGGCTTCGCGTTTCTCTGTTGACTCCTGGCCTTGTTGCTCCCCTCTTCGTCGCTTCGTCGCTTCGTCGCTCCAGCCGCTGTTTGCCCTGACGTCTGAACCAGCTATGCTCTACCTCTGGTACTTATCGTCGATGGGCTGGCAGCCGCGGTATTACGCCCCGGAAAGCCCGCTGTTCCGGGCGACGTTGGCCGTACTGCTGGCGTTCCTGGTGGTATGGGCGCTCGGGCCGCTGGTCATCCGCACCCTGCGCCGCTTCAACATCGACGACCAGCCGGAATTCGATCACGACGCCCTGAATCGGGCCAACCAGGAGAAGGCCAAGACGCCCACGATGGGCGGTCTGCTCATCGCGGTCGCCATCTTCGTCGCCGTCTTCCTGCTGGCGGACGTGCGCAACTTCTACATCGTGCTGGGTCTTTTCTGCCTGATCTGGCTCGCGGCCCTGGGCGGGGTGGACGACTGGCTGAAGCTGACGTTCAAGCGGCGCGGCGGGAAGCGCGACGGGCTCTACATGTGGGAGAAGCTCGTCTTTCAGGTCGCGCTCGGCGTCCTGCTGGCATTGTTCATCTACCGCTACGGACAAGCCAAGCTCGAGGATGCACAATGGGGCGCCGACCTGGAGGCCCACTACCGCGCCAACTACAACCTCCTGACGCTGCCTTTTAACAAACACCCCTTGGCGTTGCCCACGGGGGCGTTCATCATCATCGCCATTGTGGTGATCGCCGGAACGTCCAACGCCGTCAACCTGACCGACGGCATGGACGGCCTGGCCAGCGGCTGCATGGTCCTGACGGCGGGCGCGTTCATGGTGTTTGCCTACGTGGTCGGCCGGGTGGAACTCGCCGATCGGTTGTTGTTTCCGTACATCCGCGATGCGGATGAACTTGCGATCCTGTGCGGGGCCGTCGTGGGCGCCTGCCTGGGCTTCATGTGGTACAACGCCTGCCCGGCCCAGATGTTCATGGGGGACACCGGCTCGCTGCCCCTGGGCGGCCTGATGGGCTACGTCGCGATCGTCACACGCCTCGAACTCATGCTCTTCATCGTCGGCGGCGTGTTCGTCATCGAGGCCCTCTCGGTGCTCCTGCAAGTCAGCTTCTACAAGGCGACCGGCGGCAAACGCATCTTCCGCTGCTCGCCGCTACACCACCATTTCCACCTGGGCGGCCTCCAGGAATCGCAGGTGGTGATGCGTTTCTGGCTGCTCGCCGCGCTGTTCGCCGCCTTTGCGCTCCTGACCATCAAGCTGAGATAGGCTGTGTCCGAAGCTGCGTACTTGCCAACCGCGCGCCCCGGGGCCGCACCGGCCGCGGCGGCGCACGCCTTTGACCCGGTCCTGGTCTTCCTGGCGGGCGTCCTGATGACGCTGGGCGTCGTCATGGTCTACTCGGCGTCAGTGACGCTGGAGCCGAAATCATTCGACTGGCGCGACTGGTGGAATTCGCCGCTCCGCCAGGCGATCTTCGCCGGCGTCGGGTTCCTGGGCATGTTGGTGGCCGCGCACGTGGACTACCGCGTGCTGGCGTGGCCCCGCCGCGCATCCGGCTGGCGGGCGGGGCTGCTCGTGCTGCTGGCCGCTGTGCTGCTCGTCGCGGTCCAGCTTCCGGGCGTCGGCCGCGAGGTTCTCGGCGCGCGACGGGCCATCGTTATTCCGGGACTCGGGTTCGGGTTCCAGCCTTCTGAAATCGCGAAAGTCGTCATGGTCATCTGGCTCGCCGCCCTGCTTACCCGGCCGACCGGAATGGAAACCCCGAGCGGTGTCCCGCGCGGCGATGTCCGGCACTTCACGTCCGGCTTCGTTCCCGCCGTCCTGAGCGGCGGCGTCCTGATCGGGCTGACGGTACTCGAAGACTTTGGCACTGCCGCTCTGATGGCGGCGGTCTTGCTGATTCTGCTGTTCGTGGCGCGCGCCCGCTGGACGCACCTGGGCGTGCTCGGCGCACTCGCGCTCCTGGCCGGCGTGGCGACGATCATCATCAAGCCGCACCGCATCGAGCGGATCAGGACCTTTCTCGCCGCGGCCCCGGATCCGCTCGGCTCAGGGTACCAGATCAACCAGGCCCTGCTGGCGATCGGCTCCGGCGGCTGGCTCGGCCGCGGGTTGGGCGGCGGCATTCAGAAGTACGGCTACCTGCCGCAGGACAACAACGATTTCATCCTGGCGATCATCTGCGAAGAGCTGGGCATCGTCGGCGGCATCGTCGTGGTGCTGCTCTTCGTGGGCCTGGTGCTGCGCGGTTGGCGCATCGCGGCCCGCGCCCCCGATCGGTTCGGTCAGCTTCTGGCGCTGGGTCTGACAATGACCATCGGTCTCCAAGCGGCGATGAACATCGGCGTGGTCACGAACAGCATCCCGACCAAGGGCATTTCGTTGCCGTTCGTCTCCGCGGGCGGCTCCGGCGTCGTCTTCCTGGGGCTGGCCACCGGGCTGTTGGCCGCCGTCGGGCGCGCGCCAGCGCCCCGCGGCTCATGAACGGTCCCGCCACGCCAGCGGTGCGGCCAGACGTTTCGTAGCTGAGATGTGCCGCCGTGCGCGGTTTCGGGGCCACAAACGACCGATTCTACGAATGGCGCGGCTTTGTAAGCGCCTGCGGCGCCAAACTGAGCTATGCTCCGCGTATCGCTTGGTCGTGGCTGAGGAGCAATTGTGGGATCGCCGGCCACCGTCGTCGTGCTCGCCGTGACGATCAGCATCGCCGTGCTGGGGCTGATCCTGATCGCGTCGGCCCTGCGTAAGCCGCGGACGGCGGCCACCTGCCCACGGGCGGAGTGCGGTCACGAGAACCCGCGTGCCGCGCGATTCTGCGCCCGGTGCGGCGCTGAATTGCCGGATTGCCAGGACGGGCGCTGAACAGCGTGCCGGGTGCCCCGGTCCCGGCGCGCCGGGACAGTGCCACACGAGAAATCGGAGCCAATCATGTCCGCGAAGATCATCACGCCGCCGCCGGATGACTGGGACGTGCCCCCGGGCGGCTCCCGCCCGCCGCGCGTGCGGCCGCCGTCGTGGAAGCTGCTGTTTGTGGGCTTGCCGCTCTTGCTGTTCGGCGGCGGGTTTTGCGATTGGTGGTTCGTCCAACGCGTCGAGGTCGAGACGGGCGCGATGCTCATCCTCGTCCGCAAGGTCGGCGCGGCCCTGCCGGCCGGCGAACGGCCGGAGCACGGCAGCGACATCGGGCAGCAGGTCGTCCTGTACCCCGCGCTGCTCAAACAGCTCGGCGAGCCGGCGGCGTCCACGCGCTACAAGGGCATCATCTTCCAACCGCTCGCCGAAGGCCGGCACTTCTACGACCCGTTCTTCTGGGAACGCCGGCGGGCCCGGGCGATCACGATCAGCCCCGATGAGATTGGCATTCTGGTCCGCAAGTTCGGCACGCCGCTGCCGCCCGGCAAAACGGTCGCCACGCAGGACGACGAGCGCGGCCCGGAGCTGGAGGTGCTCAAGCCGGGGCGTTACAACGTCAACCCTTACGCCTACGAAATCCGGCGCGTGAAGCCGGTCGTCATCCCCGCCGGGTACGTCGGCATTCAGACGCTGTACTCCGGCGAGCCGGCCAGGAACCCGAACGACTATGTGGTCGCGGCGGGCGAGCGGGGCGTGCAGCCGGACGTGCTGCCGCCGGGGATGTACTACAACAACCCGTACGCCCGGCGGATCGACCTGATCGACGTGCGGAGCCACACGTTGGACCTGCACAACGAGGAGGCGATCCGTTTTCCGTCGAACGACAGCTTCGAGATCCTGGTCGATTGCACGGTGGAGTATGCGATCCGGCAAGATCTGGCCCCCTACGTGATGGTCGCGATCGGGACGCACGAAGACATCCGCGACAAGATCATCCTGCCATACGCCCGCTCGTTCTGTCGGATCGAAGGCTCGAAGCTGCACGGCCGGGACTTCATCGCGGGCGACACGCGGACGGTTTTTCAGAAGCGGGTTTTTGAGGGGCTGCGCGAGCAGTGTTACGCGCAGGGGATCGAGATTCGCGCCACGTTGATTCGTCGCATTGTGCCGCCGCAGGAAATCGCCGGGCCGATCAGCGACCGGCAGGTGGCGGAGCAGCAGGTGCAGCAGTACGAGAGCGAAATCAAGGTGGCGGAGTCGGAGGCGAAGCTGGTCGAGCAACAGGAGCTTCAAAAGCAGAACCAGGCACTCGGCCAGGCCAACCGCGAGGTGGTCTCGCAGATCATGGAAGCGGAGCAGCGCAAGGCCGTCGCGCTGACGGAGGCGCAGCAGCGGTTCGAGGTGGCCAAACTGAACGTGGAGGCCGCGAAACAGACCGCCGCGGCCCTGATCTCGCGCGGGCAGGCCGAGGCCGAAGTGCTGCGGCTGAATTTCCACGCGGAGGCCGACCCGCTGGCGGACGCGGTGGCCGCGTTCGGCGACGGGCCGACGTACGCCCAGTTCTTCTTCTATCAGAAGCTCGCGCCGGCGTTGAAGTCGGTGCTGGCGAGCACCGACGGGCCGTTTGCGGACATCTTTCGGGCGCTCAGCGTGGCGCCAGGGGAGCATGGCCCTCCGGCCCGCGCGGACGGGGAGCATCGGCGTCCCGCCGGTGCGATGGATGAAGGAGGTGCGCGATGAAGGCCATACGCCTCATCAAACTGTCGATCGGCACCGCGGTGATCCTGGTCGCGCTGGTCAGCAGCTTCATCTGGACCGCCTGCCGGGTGTACGTGCCCGCCACCAAGTGCCTCGTGCTCATCCGCAAGACCGGCACGCCGCTGCCCGCGGGCGAACGCATCGCCAATCCGGGGCAAAAGGGCATTCAGCGTGACACGCTCGGCCCCGGGCGGTATTTCTTCAACCCGTGGGTCTGGGACTGGGAGCTGCACGAGCTCGTGCAGGTCTCCGCGGGCGATCCCGCGAAGTGGCGCGAGTACTACGAGGAGGCTGCGGCGGACACGGCCCCGCCGGCGATCGAGGGCGACTGGCCACAGATCGGCATTCTGGTGAACAAGGTGGGTCGCCCGGCCCCGGACGGGGGCGAAGTCGTCGCTGCCGGATACCAAGGTATCCAGAAGGACGTTCTCACCCCGGGCACCTACCGCATCAATCCCTACATCTTCGAAGTCAAGAAGGAACTCGCGACGATCATCCCGCTGGGGTTCTGCGGCGTCGTTACCTCGCAGCTTGGCGAGATGCCCGGCGTTGAAACGGTCGAGGAAATCAGCGTCGGCCCCGACGGCCAGCCCGTGAAGGGTCACCCGAAGGTCATCCAGAAGCTCGCCGAGCCGGGGCAGCGCGGCGTGCTGCGCGACGTGCTTCAGCCGGGGATCTACTACTTGAATCCCTATGTACACAAAGTACATATTGTGCAAGTCGGGTACAACCAGATCTCGCAGCTTGCTCGACGCGTGAAGACGCAGAAGGGGCAAGAGCTGGTTCAAATGCAGAACCTCTCGCAGCAGCAGATGGCGGAGACGGATGCGCGGGAAATCAGTACGCACATCACGTTCCCGTCGAAGGACGGCTTCACGATCGACGTCGAGGTCACGGTCGTCTGGGGCCGCCACCCCGCCCGCATCGCCGAGATGCTTAACCGCTTCGGCGACATTGCGAAGATCAAGCAGATCATCCTCGGCCAGATGCGGAGCATCTGCCGCAACATGGGCTCTGAGTACGAGAGCACCGACTTCATCCGCGGCGAGAAACGCGAGCAGTATCAGCACGGCGTCACGGACACGTTGCAGCGCGCCTGTCGCGAGCGCGACATCGAAATCCTGATCGCGCTCATTCACAACATCGAAGTCCACGGCGGCGCCGCGGTCCAGCAGGGCGATCTGGATCTCAAGACGACGATTCAGCGCGGGTATATTGCCAAGGAACAGGACTTGACCAAGCAGGTGCAACGCGAGACGGCGAAAGTGCGGGCGAACCTGGAGACTGCCAAGGTGGCGGTAGACATCGCCCGCGAGCAGATCGCGGCCGACACGCGGAAGAAGACGGCCGAGCTCAAGGCCGAAGGCGAGAAGAAGGCCCGCGAGATCGACGCCCAGCGCGACCTGGACGTTGCAACCGTGGAGAAGCAGATCGCCCAATTGGACGCGGAAACGACGCGGCTGCTTGGCAAGGCCCACGCCGACGTGGAGGAGCTGAAGAACCAGGCCGACGCCGACGGCAAACGGCTGATGGTGCAGGCATTCGGCTCCGGCGCGGCGTACAACTTATATACATTTGCCGAGAACTTCTCACCGGAGAGCATCCGGCTGATTTTCGCGGGCGAAGGCACGTTCTGGACCGATCTGAGCAAGTTGCAGGATGTCGCCGGGATGAAGCTGCTCCAGAGTACCGAAGCACCGCCGCGCGAGCCGCGGGCGCCGGCGACCACGCCGGAGTCCCGGACGCCGGCGAGCGACAGTGAGCCGCGCGCCGCGCTGAGCGGCGCCGCCGAGCCGCGCGCGAAAGAGCCGCTGCCGGCGGAGAAAGCACCGGAACCGGCCAAGGCCAAGCCGGCGACGCCGCGCAAGAAATAGCTGCGGCTGCGGCACCGCGCCCCCCTCCCGCCCCGGGCGTCGCCAGCGGTTGGGTTCGGGTCGCCATCAGCCGCCGCCCAGGATGGCCACGAAGGCGTCGCCGGATGCGCAGCGTGCCCGCGAGTTGCGGCGGGCGGTGCTGCGCGGCGTCCTGCGCACCGTCCTGGACGACCTGCGGCACAACCACCCCCACGCGGGCCCGGCGGGCGTATTGGCAGGCCGCGCGCCAGCACCTGGGAGAGTAGGCGAGCGGGCAACTGGCACGGAGGCACGAAGGCACGAACGACCCGCCGCGGCGGGTGAACTGCGCGACGAAGCGACGATGGCGGGCCGGGCATGGCGCTCGGCCCGACGCTGGGGCGGCGGGTGACGCGGCAGGCGGATCGCTCTCTGGCGGTCGCGGCTCGGATTCGGTGCGCGCTGCCGCCGCGCGGCTCCGATTCCGCCGGCTAACGCTGCGCGGCGCCGCTTGGCGGGGTCCGGTCGCTCACGCTGCGCGGCTCTGAGGGCGTGACCTCCGGCCGGGCAGCGGCGAGCTTCGCCAGCAGGAAGGACTCGAGCAGCCCGTCGCGCCCCAGCGGCACCCACTCCACTCGCCGGCTGCGCGGCCCGCGCAGGCCCTCGACGGTCGGCGTACGCTCGCTGTAGATTGCGAGCGCACCGGACGCGGTGGTGATCTGCCGCTCGGGCGCGCTGTAGCGCTGTTTGTCCACCTGGACGGCCACGCGATACGTGCCGCCGGTGGGGGCAGTGGTCGGCGAGGTTTCAACCGGCTCCGGGACGGGCGCGACGCCCGTGTCCGCCGCGGCCGGCACGATGTTGACGGTCACGATCCGGCGTGTGGTGTGCAGGCTTGCTTCGCAGGTCTGATACGCGCCAAGCGAATCGACGCGCCACCACTCGAACCACTGTCCGCTGGTCGTCGGGGCGGTGACGATCAAGCCGCCGACGCGGTCCACGCGGTCGGGCTTGAAGTCATAGAGGCGGAGCGTGGAGAGCGACGAATCGACAAACGCCTCATAATCCGGAACGTGCAACGTCAGCTCGGTCGGGCCGGACGGCGGCGGCGGGGCCTGGCAGCCGGCGAGCGCGAGCAGCGTCAATCCGAGCGCGACCCGCAGGACACGCCCGAGCGGATACGGGTTTTCCCGGCAGCGACCGGCCATGCCGCGATAATAAGTGGCCGGCGGGGGAATGCAAGGCGAGCGCGGGAGCCGCGCGGGCGTCGCCGCGGCGAAGTTGAAGATTTCGGCCGAAACGGCGCCCAGCGTTAGAAACATATTGCATCATTGTGGTGGAAGCTGTCGTGTCCCCCTTCAGGAACCCGCGGTCGTCCGTATGGCGACGCGGGTTCTTTTTTTTTCACGCCGCACGCCGGCGACGCCCATGCGGTCGTCGGTCATCCCACCCCGTTTCACGTCTCCCGTCCGGCGGCTAGACTGCGGGTTTGCCCGAGTTTGGCGACTGCGCGGCGGGTCGCACCCGCTCCGACCGAGACGTGACTATGAGCAATGGCGGCAGCTACGACCCAGCCAAGATCGAACCCGACATCTACCGCTTCTGGGAAAGCGGCCACTACTTCGACGCCGACGTAAACCTTCAGCGGCGGCCGTATGTTATCGACCTGCCCCTGCCCAACGTCACGGGCGCTCTGCACCTGGGGCACGCGCTCAATAACACGCTCCAGGACATCCTGATTCGCCACGCCCGCATGCAGGGGTTCGAGGCCCTGTGGATGCCCGGCACCGATCACGCCGGCATCGCGACGCAAGCCGTCGTCGAGCGAAAGCTGAAGGAAGAGCAGAACCTCACGCGCCACCAACTCGGCCGCGAAGGGCTGGTCAAGAAGATCTGGGAATGGAAGGAGGAGTACGGCGGCCGCATCCTGAGCCAGCTCCGCAAGATCGGCTGCTCGTGCGATTGGCGGCGGACGCGGTTCACCCTCGACGACGTGTGCGCCAAGGCCGTGTACGAGGCGTTTTTCCAGTGGTTCAAAGCCGGGCTGATCTACCGCGGCCTGCGGCTGGTGAACTGGGACGCCTATCTTCAGACTGCCGTTGCCGACGATGAAATCATCCACGAGACGGTGCAGGGGCATCTCTGGCACATCCGGTATCCGATTCTGGCGAACGAGCCCGGAGCGCAGCCGGCAGGCAACGAGGCAACTAGGCAACCAGGCAACGAGGCAAACAGGCAACCAGGCGACGAGGCCGCGCTCGCGCGGGCCGTTGCGACCGACGCGCAGATGGGGCGCGATTATCTCGTGGTCGCCACGACTCGGCCGGAGACGATGCTCGGCGATACCGCCGTCGCGGTGCATCCAGATGATGAGCGGTATCAGCACCTGGTGGGCAAGCACTGCCTGCTGCCGCTGATGAACCGGCCGATTCCCGTCATTGCCGACGGCATTCTCGTGAAGCGGGAGTTCGGCACCGGCTGCGTCAAGGTGACGCCGGGGCATGATCCGAACGACTACGCCTTTGCCCAGCGGCACCCCGAGGCCGGCCTCATCAACATCCTGACGCCGGACGGGAAGATCAACCAGAACGGCGGCGCGTACGCCGGGCTGGACCGCTCCGAGGCCCGCAAGCGGGTGGTCGTGGACCTGGAGAAGCTTGGGTTGCTGGAGAAGATCGAGCCGTACGAGACCGAGATCGGCCATTCCGACCGCAGCAAGACGCCGATCGAGCCACTGCTGAGCGAGCAGTGGTTCGTGAAGATGACCGACCTCGCCGAGACGGCGATGGAAGCGGTGCGCGACGGCCGCCTGAAGTTCTACCCGGCCCGTTACGCCCGCACATTTCTCGACTGGCTCGGCGAGAAACGCGACTGGTGTATCAGCCGGCAGCTCTGGTGGGGGCATCGGATACCAGTGTGGACACGGCGCATGGCCGTGGCGGAACTGCGTACTTTTCTCGCTGGCGCTGCGGGGAGATCGCTCGCGGCGGCGAGTGCGGACACGAGCAATTGCTGTGTCCGCGTCGCGCTGGATGACGGCTCGAGCTTCGTTTTCGGCGACGAAGCGTCGCACGCGCGGCTCCGTGGGCTGGATGCAGCGGTGCCGCTCACATGGTATGTGTGTGTCCGGCATCCGCAGACGCGCTGGCCCGCCGACCAGGCGACGATCGGCGAGCGCTTGTCCGCCGACGGGTTTGAACAAGACCCCGACGTTCTCGACACCTGGTTCAGCTCCGGCATCTGGCCGATCAGCACGCTGGGATGGCCGGATGATTACGGCAAAGGTGGAATCCGAGCCGCGGGCGCGAGCCCGCGGAGCACTCCGGCGGCTCGCGCCGCCGGCTCGGATGGCCTCACCGACCTCGACTACTTCTTCCCCACCAGCGTGCTCGTGACCGCGCGCGAGATCATCACGCTGTGGGTCGCGCGGATGGCGATCTTCACGCTGCATTTCACCGGCCGCGTGCCGTTCCAGCACGTCCACATCCACCCCAACATCCAGGACGGGCAGGGCCGGCGGATGAGCAAATCCGCCGGCAACGGCGTCGATCCGCTCGACATCATCGAGATGTACGGCACCGACGCCCTACGCTTCACGATGGCCCAGATGGACACCGAGACGCAGGACGTGCGCCTGCCGGTCAAGCCGACGAAGATGCCGGACGGGCGCACCGCCAATAGCAGCGAGAAATTCGAGCTGGGCCGGAATTTCTGCAACAAGCTCTGGCAGGTGGCGACTGGGTTCGTGTTGCCCAACCTAAGCGACGGAGCGGCGGAGCGACGGAGCGACGAAGGGGCGCAGGTGACCGCGACACTTCCCACGCGCCCACCTTCCCACGTTCCCACTTCGCCACGTTCCCACGATTCGACGCCGCTCCGTCCCGCCGAACTGGCCCTGGAGGATCGCTGGATTCTCTCGCGGCTGGCTGGCTGTGTCGCCGAAGTGAACACGCGCTACGACCAGTACCAGCTTAGCGACGTAGCCGGCCGCCTGTACGCGTTCTTCTGGGGCGACTTCTGCGATTGGTACGTCGAGCTGGTGAAGCCGCGGATCTTCGCGAAAAGCGACGAAGCGATCCCGGCGCGCCGGGACGAACGAAGCGACGAAGGGAGCAGTGCCGCGGCCCGCCGAGTGTTGGCGTTCGTGCTGGACCAGTCGCTCCGCCTGCTGCATCCCATCATGCCGTTTGTCACCGAGGCGCTGTGGCAGAAGCTCAACGCCGCAGCCCCCACGCGCGGCGTGCCGGAGTCACGCGCCGCCGAGCCGGCGCTGATCGAGGCGGCCTGGCCGAAGACCGCGAGTCTGGTCGTCGATCCGGCAGCCGAGCGCGAGATGGTCGCGCTTCAGGACGTGATTCGCGCGCTGCGCGACACACTCGTACGCATCAACACGAGCCGCTCGGCGGAGAAGCTGCCGGCGATTGCGAAGCTCCCGCAGGCCCTGCTCCGCGTCGACGCCGAGTTGGTCGCCGGTCTGAAACGACAGCACGCCGTGCTGGAGCGGCTGGGGCGCTGCGCGGCGGTGACGATCGGGGGGGACGTGCAGAAGCCGCCGGAATCAGTCACAAAGGTGCTTACGGGCGTCGAAGTCTATGTCCCCTTGCACGGATTGATGGACCTCAGCGCGGAACGCCAACGGCTCGCGAAAGAGCAGGTCGACCTCGCCGGCCACATCGAGCGATTGGCCGCCAAGCTGTCCAACCCCGGCTTCGTGGGCAAAGCCCCGGCGGCGGTGGTCGAGCAAGAACAGCAACGCCTCGGCGAGTTTCGCGAGCGACTGGCGGCCCTGGCGCGAAACCTGGCCGACCTCGGTTGATCCACTGGTGTACGGGACGAGGAGAATCCACAGATAACGCAGATGAACACAGATAGAAACACAAAGCTCGTAGGCTGGGCGGAGTACGCGCAGCGTGCGCAGCCCAGCTTCGCCGGCGGCTGGGCTCCGCTTCGCTGCGCCCAGCCTACGCGCTGCGCCCAGCCTACGCGCTG
>CAYMXT010000086.1:0-4538 GCA_964394415.1 uncultured Planctomycetales bacterium | reverse complement strand
GCTGGGCTCCGCTTCGCTGCGCCCAGCCTACGCGCTGCGCCCAGCCTACGCGCTGTGCCCAGCCTGCGCGCTCTTCATCTGCGATCATCTGCGTAATCTGCGGACTAATCATCTGTGGACTAGGCGGTGTGGTCTGCGCCGACGAGGCGGCCACGCAACCCGCCACGCAGCCCACTACCTTGGAAACCCTGTTGCGGAACGCCGGGATCGACCCGCGCGACGTGGGCATTCAGGAGCGTCATCTGCGGCTGATGGTCGGGCAGCCGCCGCCGTCAGAGCTAGCGCGCTTGTTGATGTGTGAACCGTTGCGGGCGGACGCTTTCGGCCATGTGTTGGCCGAAGCTCTGGTCGCGAGTGCGACACAAAGCCCACTTGACCTGCTGGCTGAAATGTCGCGCTACAACGGACGCCTCGTGCGCCGCGGGCTGGTCGGCGAAGCCCTGGCCGCCCAGCGGACCGCGGCAGAGAAGGACGGCGCCCTCGCGGATGTGCTGCGCCGCTGCGGGGCCACGGAATTCACGCCGGAGCAGTTGGCGGAGGTGCCGGCGTCCGTGCAGAAGGCCGCGGCGGTGATCCTCCTGACGGCGCTGGACAGCGTCGAATGGGTGCGCAGGTCGCAGCGCGGGGCGGATGCACAGTTCTGGCAGCGCGTCCGCGCGCGCCTGGCCCGGCCGCTGACGGCCGAGGAGGAGCCGGCCGAGCCGGAGTTCGACGGCGAGTTCAAGCGCGTGGTGGAGCGGTTTCCGAACACCGACGTCGTCATCGCCGCCGAAGACCTGCTGATGGCGATCGGGTTCGCCGTGCAGGGGATTCGGGCCGACGAGACGTTGAAGGAAGCCCGCTTTGACGTGCGCATCGCCACGCCCCTCGGTCACGTCATCCTCGCAGACGCGGGGGCGCAGGATCGCGCCGCTATCACGTCAGTGCTCCTGAGCATCGATCTGGGCGGCGACGACCGGTACACCGCCGCCGGCGCCAGCGATCTCGAACACCCCGTCAGCGTCAGCCTCGACTTCGACGGCCACGACACCTACCTGGCGGGCGAGTCGCCCACCCCACCCTTGGCGAGCTGCGGCGCCGGCGTCTTCGGCGTCGGCCTGCTGTGGGATGCCGCGGGGAACGACCGCTACGAGGCCCAGCGTTTCTCACAGGGCGCCGGGTACTTCGGCGTCGGCGTACTTATCGACAACACCGGCGACGACACGTACACGGCCATCGCCGCCAGTCAGGCCAGCGCCACGGCGGGCTTCGGCGTGCTGATTGATCGGGCGGGGCACGACCGCTACGAGTCCTTTCTCGAATCGCAGGCGTTCGCCGGCCCGAACGCCGTCGCCGTGCTCGTCGATCTGGCCGGCGACGACCGCTACGTGGCAAACGACACCGAGATTCGCTTCCCGTCGAGCCAGAATCCGCAGCACAACAACTCGATGTCGCAGGGCGCGGCGACGGGTTGGCGGGCGGATTATCTCGACGGTTACAGCGTCCCCGGAGGCGTGGGGGTGCTCGTGGACGCCGGCGGGGACGATGAGTACACCTGCGGCCTCTTCGGTCAGGGCGCGGGATACTGGTATGGTCTCGGGCTGCTGATCGACCTGTCCGGGCGCGACCGGTACACCGGCCACTGGTATGTCCAGGGCGCCGCCGCGCATTATGCCGCGGGCGTGCTCCTCGACCGCGCGGGTGACGATCAGTACACCGCGAATCAGAACATGTCGCAGGGCGCCGGGCACGACCTCAGCGTGGGCGTGCTGATCGACGACGCCGGCGACGACGTGTACCTCGGCACGACACTGGGCCTCGGGGCGTCAAATGCCGCCGGTGTCGGCGTGTTCCTTGACCAGTCCGGTGCGGACCAGTATCGCACGCCGCCGGGCGACTGCCTGGGTTGGGCGAACGCCAACCAGGGCTTCCGCAGCCTGTTTCCGTCGTTCGGACTGTTCTGCGACTTGGGCGGCGAGGACACATACGCACCGCGCGTCGAAGGGCAGCCCACCCGCACCGGCGCCGGCAACGGGCGCTGGTGGTCGTGTCCGCCCGATCCACGGGCCAGCACGCCGTACTTGTTCGGCTTCGGCTTCGACACCGGCGGGGCCGCGGCCGCGGCGCCGAACTCAGCCGCTGAAAGCCGCTGAGCAAGCGACCCAAGTCGTCGTTCGCTACTTGCGCACCCACACGGGCAGCACGTCAAGTTGCTTTTCGCGCTTGGCCTTCATGAGGGCGAGCAGCGAGTTTTCTTTAGGGCGCTCCGCCGACGACTGAAACCAGACGTTTTGCGTGAACAGCGCGCCCCCACCAGACTGGCTCGACAGCCCCGCAGCGACCTTGCCCAGTGTTAGCGGATTGGTGTCCGTCGCCATCTTCTCGTCGGCGGCCGGGTCGCTCTGAAGCCCGGACCGGTGCCAGGCTCGGAGCGTCACTTCGCCGGTCCAGACGCTCGTCAGCGCCAGCGCCGAGGGCAGGTACACGACCCAGCTTTCGGCATCGGGACCTGTGAGCTTGACCAGCGTCTGGTGCTCAAACACAAACCAGCCCGGCGATGGCGGACCATCCGGAGCTATGATGATGCGCGCGTCCTTTCTAGCGCGCGGCGGACCAGGATCATCCAGGGCGCTCGTCACCAGCTCCACCGGCCCCGCCGCCGGCTTCAGGATCTTCACCCTGTACTCGTCGGCGTAAGTGGCTTCATCGCCCTTCTTCCGTTCCTGATACAGCGGCCGATACAGCGCTACGCCGCCACAGCGACCGGCGCCCCCGTTTGCCTGACGCAGCGTCAGGAACTCGACGAACAGGTAGACGTGGTTCTTCTCGTCGCCCCCGAAACGGTCTTTCAGCGTCGGCAGGTCCAGCGGCTTCGGCTCGTCGGCCAGACCGAGCTCAACCGCCTTGGCCCGCTGAATCGTCTGGAAGATGCTGTCCGCCGCGGCCTCATCGCTGGCGTCCGCCGCCTCGAACTGCTTGAGCAAGTCCTCCTGGAGCCTGGCGCGCTCGCGATGGGCCGCGGCGCGAAAATCCGCGCTCAGCGGCAAGCGGCCCGGCTCCGTCGCCCGCGCGGGATTCGCGGCCCGCGTCAGCCAGCCGTTCTCCGCGTCGCCGACCGCCGGCCACAGGTCGGCATTCACCGTCCGCGCACCGGCCCACATGGCTTGCGCGTCCGACGGCTGCCCTGCGAACGCCGCAGCGAGCGCCGCCCAGCTCCACAGATTGGCCTGTTTCAACGGCTCCGCTAAGGCCGCCCACTCAGCACCATCCAGCGGATACGGGATCGGCAAGGACACCCGCTGCACATCGCCGGCGTCCAACCCGAGCGCCCGGTCCATGCACGCCGCCGCAATTTGAAACGTCGCCGTCACCAGCGCCTGCGCGCCCGCGTCCGCGAAGGGCTGCTTCTGACGCTGCGTCCAATCCGCATGCGCGTCGGTCAGCCGCCTTTGCAGGCGGCGCAGGTCCATAAACGCGGGCAGCGCGGCGGTTTTCGCCAGCGCATCAAGCACCACCCGCGGCGTGTCCCAGGCTTCGGGCGTGCCGGCCGCCGGTAGTTTCGCCGGCGACGCGCCGCGGGCTAGAAGGGTGAACTTCGCAAGCGGCGTCAGGTCGCCCAGCCCGGCACTCGCGTCCAACCGCTGGCGCAGCGCCTGGGGATCGAGCAGCGCGTCGGGCGAGGTGCTGGTCTGCGCCAGCCGCTCCAGCGCCGGCAATACGTCGGTACAGCCTGCGGCGTGTCCGGCCGCGGCCAGCGCCCGGCCGCGCTCCAGCGCCGCCTGCGCCAGCCGCGCGGCCCAGCTCTGCGTGGCCGGCACGGCCGCTCGCGCTGCGACCGCCGCGCGCAGCCAGCGAAGCTGATCGCAAGCCGTCGGCAGCAGCCGGCTCACCTCGACCCACGCAGCCGGTTCCTCACGCGCGGGGCTGCCCGCGGGCAACAGCGTGGCAACCAGCTCATCCAGCGCTTTGGCGGCCACGGGGTCGTCGTAGTCCTGCGCGTGGGCAGCCGCCGGCCCCGCCAGCCCCACGATCAGGAACAACGACAGCCGCCGCAACCGCATGAACTTACCTTCGTCCGCTCACGCGCGGCTGATCCACGGGGCGGTCCGCCGGGCGTTGGTGCGGCCGGCGCTGGTCGGAGCGCTGCGCGCTGTCCTCTTCCAGCATCTCGGTCGCACGCTGGCCGTCCGAGCGGGCCATGACGTCACCGGGCCGCGCCGAGCCGCCGGCGGTCGGTCCCGGCGCAGCGGCGCGCGGTTCGGTTTGACAGCCGCCCACGCAAGCCAGCAAACCGCCGATCAGCAATCCGTGAAGCGCGATTCTGAGCATGGACATGACGAATCTCCTTGCCAACGCGCCGCCAGTAGATTGTACCCGTCGTCGCTGGGCCGGGGCTACCGTCGGTACTCGGCCAGTTGCCGTTCCAGGGCGGCCCGCGCCTCGTCCAACCCCGCCGCTTGCGCGAGCCGCAGCGCTTCCTCGCACAGCACCGCGGCCTGCACGCGGTCGCCGGCGCGAGAGTATTTCGCCGCCAAGGCTTGCAGCGTCTCCACGGCGGT
>CAYMXT010000085.1:0-16186 GCA_964394415.1 uncultured Planctomycetales bacterium | reverse complement strand
CCACCACGCAAGTGGTGGGCAGGCGGGGGCGACGCCATGCCGCGGCCGGCCCCGGGCTTGCGTCCGGGGTTCGGATGGCACCGCTCCAAGTGTTATAATATGAGTGGCGGGCGCAGCGGTGGGGATCGCGCTCCGCCGGAGTGCGCGGATGTCCGGCATTCCGTACTGGATTGGGCCGCCGAACTTTTACGAGGGCCAGCGTACTTTCAGAGCCGGCCGGCGTGGTCCGCGAGCAGACGACGGGCCGCGCAGCGCGATCGTCACTTGCCCGGCGGACGTGCGCGTGTTAAACGTGGCCCCGACACTTGTGCGGGCCGGCCTGCTCGTGGCTGCGGCGGCGCTTAGCTGCGCGTCGGATTTGGGTACGACCGCTGCGGATACAAGGAGCGACAGCGATGAAGGCGAACAACGGTGCAACGCGGACGGACACGCAGTTCTCGGTGTTTTTGGCAAACAAGCCCAACGTGCTGGCTCAGGTTTGTCAGCAGTTGGCCGGCGACAAGATCAACATCGTGGCGCTCAGCATGATGGACGCCAGCGAGCACGGGGTGTTGCGGATCGTGGCGGAAGACCCAGAGCGTGCCCGGCGCTGCCTGACGAGCCTGAATGTCCCGGTCGCCGAGAGCACCGTGTTGGTCACGACGCTGCCGAACCGACCGGGTGCGATGGCGGACGTGGTCGAGCGCCTGGCCGCCAACCACATCGGCTTGAACTATGCGTATTGCACCACCGGGTCCGCCGGCGGCCACACACTGGGGATCTTCCGAGTGTCCGATTTGAAAAAGGCCACGCAGATTCTGGATGAACGCCGGCCACGCCGCAAGGTGCCGGCGACCACGCGCGCTTTGGTGCGGCCCCGCCGAGGGTAGGGCGTGAGCGTCGTTTCACGCGAGAACTCCGCGTGTCCCCCGGCGCCGGACGCCGGGCCGGGCACGGTCCGCAGATCGCGCACGCGCTGGTGGGCGACGGGGATTCTCGGGTTCGGCGTCGTGGTGGTCGGCGTCGCGGCCAGCCTGCCGCCCGATGCGCGCGGGCACGGGACGCACACCGGGCTGGGCAGCGGTCCGTGCGGTTTTCTCGTGATGACGGGTTATCCGTGCCCAACGTGCGGCATGACCACGGCGTTTGCGCACACGGTGCGCGGACAGTGGTGGCATGCGGCGCGGGCCCAGCCGGCGGGCTTTGCCCTGGCATTGGCCACGCTCGCCGGCGTCCTGCTGAGCATCTTCGCACTGGCGGCGGGGCGCTGGCCGGCCGTGCCCTGGCTGGCAGCACGGCCGTTCTGGCTGTTCCTCGGGTTGCTGGTGGTGCTCCTGGGCGGCTGGGCGTTCAAGGTCGTGGCGGGCCTGTTGGACCACTCGTTGCCCTATCGCTGAGCCGCGGCGCAGGCTTCTACTGCGACCCCGCTTCGACTATACTCACCGGACTCGGCGGTTCCGCGCCCGGGCTGGTGGTCGGCCCGCGCGCCGCACTGCCGGTAGACGAACTTCGGCATGGCAAAAAGCGAAAAGAGTACGGCTCCGCCTGAAAAGCCGGGTTTCTCCGACGCCGACAAGGCCCGCGCCCGGCAGTGGTTCCGCAAGGCCGCGGATTGCCGGGAGCGCCGCGAGTACGACTACGCCGTCGAGTGCTTCATCAAGGGCCTGGAGTTCTGGCCGGAAGCCGTCGAAGAGGGGCACATGCCGCTGCGCTCGCTGGCGATTCAGCGGCAGCAGGTCGGCGGCAAGAAGCCGGGCCTGATGGACGGGCTGAAGAAGCCGGTCGGCGGCAAGGACGCCCGGCAGGGTCTGCTAAACGCTGAGCACCTGCTCAGCCTCGACCCTGGCAACGCGACGTATGCGGAGGGGTTGCTCAAGAACGCGATTCGGTGCGGCTTTCTCGACACGGCCAAGTGGGTCGCCCCGCACGTCTATGAGACGCTGAAGAAAGACAAGAAGCCGAACAAGGCGCGGTTCAAGACATTCCGCGATGCGCTGGTCGAGGCTGCGGAGCTGGCGGACACGCGCGGCGAGAGCTTGCTGGCGACCTGGTTTCTGGAACAGGCCGTCAATTCGCTCGAGTACCTGATCGTGCGCATGCCCGCGGACGAGGATCTCAAGAACGAGCAGCGCAACCTGGCCGGCCGACACACGATCTCGCGCGGCAAGTACGAGCAAGCCGAGGATTTCCGCGATTCGTTGCAGGACGCCGAGAAGCAGAAGCTGCTGCACGACTCGGACCGCGTGCAGCAGGGCGAGCAGACGCTCCAGGCGCTGATCGACGCGACCCGCAAGGAGTGGGAAGCGGCTCCCGCGGCGCCGGCCAAGATCAACGCCTTCGTCGAAGTGCTGATCCGCACCGAGCAGAAACCGCACGAAGACGAGGCCATCCGCGTGCTCTCGGCCGCGTACACCCAGTCGCGCAACTACAACTTCAAGCTGCGAGCGGACGACGTGCGGTTGCGCCAACTCGGTCGCGCCGCGCGGGCCTTGGCTGCCAAGGCGCGCGAAACGCGCGCCGACGAGGACCGCCAGCAGGCCCGGCTCGCCGCGCTCGAGCAGCGGCAGAGCGCGCTCGAGATCTACCGCGAGCGCGTGGCGATGTATCCCACGGATTTGCGGCTGAAATACAAGCTCGGCTCGGTGCTGTTCGAGGCCGGGGAGTTCGATGAGGCGATTCCCGTGTTGCAGGCGGCGCAGGGTGACCCGCGCCACCGGACACGGGCGCAGTTCTACATGGGGCGGTCGTTCCTGGAGAAGGGCAGCCCGCAGCAGGCGGTCGAGGTGCTGCGCGACGCCCTGGCCCAGTACGAGATGACGGACGACTTCAGCAAAGACCTGCTCTACTGGCTGGCCCGCGCCTACGAAGCGGCCGGCAACGTGGCGGAGGCGAAAAACGCGTACGGGCGGCTGCTCCGCCAAGATTACAACTATATGGACGGGGACGCCCGCCGACGACTCGAAGCCCTGAAGTAGCAGGGTTGGTATCCATTGCGAAGGGAGTTTCTGTGGCCCATTCACTGTCCTCGAAGAAACGCATCCGGCAGAACGATCGGCGGCGCACGCTCAACCGCGGGCGCGTCACCGCCCTGAAAACCAAGCTGCGCAAGTGCGAAGACGCCCTCGCGCACGGCCGGGCGCCGGAAGCGGAAGCGGCAATCCAGACGGCCATCAAAGCCCTGGACCGCGAAGCGGACCGCGGGCTGGTACACCGCAATGCCGCTGCCCGCCGCAAGAGCCGGCTGGTGCGCCGCCTGAGCAGCGCGAAGAAGGCCGCGGCGCCGGCGAGTGCGTGAGCGGCCGGCGCGCGCACGCGGCGTGGCTCGGTGGAGCACAGACTACTAAGTGGACGTGCGCGAATGGGCGGCACCCGTCCGAGCCGCGAGCGCAAGCTCGCGGACAAACTTGCGACCGCTCGCGCGGTCGGCTCGGATCAGCGCTGCCGAATCGCGCACGGTGATTTAGTCCGTGCAACTCGCGCGCTGACGCTTCGCGGCTCTGAATCGCTCGCTTACGCTTCGCGGCTCTGAATCGCTCGCTAACGCTTCGCGGCTCTGAATCGCTCGCTTACGCTTCGCGGCTCTGATTGGGACAGGACGACATCTGAGCAGGACCAGCCGTGTTCAATGCGATTCACATTTCGCACGAAGCCGTCTACAAGGTCGGGGGCATTGGCACGGTCCTCGAAGGGCTGATCAACAGCCGGACCTACCGCGACGGCGTCGGTCGGACGGTGCTCGTCTGCCCGCTGTTCTACCCGGAGAACACGAACCGGCTCGGCCCCGGCGGCGTGCTCGAGTATTCGTCGCTCGATCGGGTGTACGACGGTCCGTACGCGCACGCCTTTCAGCAAGTTGAGCGCGATTTCAACGTCCGCCTGGCCTACGGCCGCCGGCCGCTCGAAGACGGTCCGACCGCCCGTCGGACGGTGTGCGAAGTGCTGCTGATCGACCTGCGGGGGATCAACATGGGCCGCGTCAACGCGCTGAAGCGCACCCTCTGGGAGCGCTACGGCCTGCGTTCCGATCCGTACGAGCACATCTGGGAATTCGAGCAATACGTGCAAGTCGCCGCCCCGGCGATCCCGGCCCTGGAGGCCCTGCGGCTGGCGACCGACGACTCGCCCGCGGTCGTCTTCGCCCACGAGTTCATGGGCGTCCCGGCGGCGCTCGCGCTCCAGGCCGCCCGGCCGCAGCGCTACCGCTCGCTGTTCTATGCGCACGAGGTCGCCCCGATCCGGCGGATCGTCGAACGGCACCCCGGCCACGATGTGATGTTCTACAACACCATGCGGGCCGCCCGCGAGAACGACCTGCGCCTCGAACAGGTCTTCGGCCCCCAGCACGACTACTTCAAGCACGCGGTCGTCGAGGCCGCGTGCCACTGCGACGGCGTCCTGGCGGTCGGACACCACGTCCCCGACGAGCTGCGTTTCCTCAGCCGGGAGTTTGAGAAGGCGGACATCGCGCTCGCGTACAACGGCGTCCCGTCGGTCCCGGTCACCCTCGCCGACCGGCACGCCGGCAAGGAGCGAATCCGCCGCTATTGTGACAGCCTGCTCGGCTGGCGGCCGGACCTGGTTTTCACGCACGTCACGCGTCTGGCCGAGAGCAAGGCCATGTGGCGCGACATGGACGTGCTCAACGCGCTCGACCCGAAGCTCCGCGCCCGCGGCCAGACCGCGGTGCTGCTCGTGCTCTCGACCGAGCTGCCGCGCCGCCCGGTCGCTGACATTCTACGGATGGAGCAGGAGTGGGATTGGCCGCTGGCCCATCGCGAGGGCGGGTTGGATCTGACCGGCGGCGAGGCCCGCTATTACCAGTGGGTGCAGATCTTCAATGCCCGCGCCCGCAACGTGAAGATCATCTACATCAACCAGTTCGGCTTCGACCGCGAGCGGTGCGGCGCGCGCGTCCCCGCCGACGTGGAGTTTCTCGACATTCGCCGGGCCAGCGACGCCGAATTCGGGCTGAGCCTGTACGAACCGTTCGGCATTTCGCCGCTCGAGCCGCTGACGTACGGGGGCGTCTGCCTAGTCAGCACGTCGTGCGGCTGTGCGGGGTTTGTCCGTCAGGTGGCCGGCGCCCGGCGGCCCGCGAACGTGATTCTCGCAGATTACATCGACGCGGTGCGCAAGCCGAAGGGCGTGAAAGAGGCCCTGGCGCTGGGGGCCGCGGAGCGGCGCGAGGCCGAGGCGAAGCTGGCGGAGCAGCTTGCCGACCAGTTGCTCAAGCGCCTGCCGGCGACGGAGGAGGACGAGCGAAAGCTGGTGCGCACGGGGCAGGATCTGGCCGGGCACATGAGCTGGGACGCGGTGGCCGAACGCCTCGTCTTTCCCGCCATCCGCCGGGCGTGCGCCCGTCGGCGCCGGCTTCAGGTGGCCTAGCGTCCCCCACGCCCGGAAACCGCAGAGACGCGGAGAGCGCAGAGGTCGCGGAGAAGACCTGAGGAGTGGAAACGGGACGCGCCGGCAGTCGCGTCGGCTAGCGTTCAGCGGTCTGGCCGAGCCTATGTAGCATAGTACTTAATGAGTAGTCTCTTCTCTGCGACCTCTGCGCTCTCCGCGTCTCTGCGGTTCACGGCTGGCCGAAGACGTCGTCCGACGTGCAGGAGGCCCGCGATGTTTGAAGTCCTCCTGGCCACGAAGAACCCCGGCAAAGTCCGCGAGTTGCGCGAAATCGCCGCGGACCTGCCCTTCGTTTGGCGCAGCCTGGCGGAATTTCCCGCTTTGCTCGACGCCGACGAATGCGGGGCGACGTTCGCCGAGAATGCTCGGCTCAAGGCGCTGCACTACGCGCGGCTCACGGGCCTGGCGACGCTCGCGGACGATTCGGGGCTGGAGGTTGACGCGCTCGCCGGCGCGCCCGGCGTACATTCCGCCCGCTACGCCGGCACGCCGCGCGATGACCGCGCCAACAACCACAAACTCGTCCAGGCCCTCGCGGGCGTGCCGCTCGCGCGCCGGACAGCCCGTTTTCGCTGCGCGCTGGCTTTCGTGCGCGACGAACCGGTCGTTCTTGAAACGCAGGGCACGTTCGAAGGGCTGATTATCGACGAGCCGCGCGGCGTAAATGGCTTCGGGTACGATCCGCATTTCCTCGTCCCCGACCTGGGGCAGACCGTGGCGGAGTTGCCGGCGGAGGTCAAGAACGCCCGCAGCCACCGCGGCCAGGCCCTGCGGGCGATGCTGGCGGAGTTGCGGAGGCTGTATCGCACCCTGGGTGAACAGCCGACGACCTGACGCGCTGGGGGCACGCCGCGGTTGCGCGCCGCTGGTTGCGGCCGCGTTCGTCATCCTCGCCGGCGTCGTCATCAACCAGTCCGCGGTTCACTGGCGTGCGAACAGCGCGGATAGCGACCTGTTCGCGTACTACGGGTGGTGCGTGTCGCACGGTGCGCGGCCGTACCTGGACGTGTGGGACAACAAGCCACCCGGCATCTGGTGGGTCAACGCGGCGGCGGTGCGCGTGGCGGGGGTCGGGGTGGCCAGCGATCTGGTGCTCGGGGTCACGGCCCTGTTCGTAAGCCTGGGTGCGTTCGTCGCTGCCGCGCGGACGATCTTTCATCGTGACGTGCTTGTGCCGGCGGCGATGGTCGGCGTGTTGCTGCTTGCCGATCTGCGTTTCGAGTGTGGCGCCAACCGCACCGAGACGTGGGTCGTAGCCCTGGAGACGGCCGGGGTGGCCGCATACCTGCGCTGGCTTCGCGCGCGAGACCTGCGCTGGCTGCTGGCGGCCGGGCTGTGCGCCGGCGCCGCGCCGCTGTTCAAACAGTCGGGGCTGGCCGCCGCAGGAGCGATCAGCTTGCATTGGGCGTGGGTGCAGCTCGTGCTGGCACGCCGCACAACCGCCCCACGCGGCGACGTCGAACGATCAACCCGGCTCGTGCAAGCGTCCATGCTCTGCGCGGTGCTGGTAGCGCCTGCCGCGCTGGCCGCCGGCACACTGGCGTCGCAGGGCGCACTCGGCGCGGCGGCGTTCGCGGTGGGGCGGTTCAACCGCGCCTATTTCGTGGTTCGCGACGCGACTTGGCTGGACCTCGGGCCGGCGTGGCGTGCGGCAGCTCCGGCTTTGCTGCCGCTCGTGCCGATCGCAGCACTCGCCGCGGTGGGATTGCTGGGGGCGAGTTGGGGCCGGGCGTCGCCGGGACGTGTCACCCCGCGACGGGGCGTCGGACTTCTCGCGATCTGGCTGCTGCTGGCGGCGTATCTCGCGCTCGCCGGCCCTGGGCGGCGCGGGCACCATCTCATGCCAATCCTGCCGCCGCTGGGCTTGCTGGCGCTCTCGCCGCTGCACCTGCTCGCCGGTCGGCACGGGCTGTGGCGTGTCCTGACGGCGCGTCCGGCGGCGGCGGCAGCACTGGTTGTCTACGGCTTTGTGCTGGCGCTGTTTGCGCTGGGCAACGGGCCCGCCTTGGTGCGGGCGTGGGCGGTCAAGCCGGCGTGGTACGCACTGTCGTACGCTCAGCCAACGGATGAGCGGCTTCGCGCGGCTGAGATCATCCGCCGCACGCGCCCGGATGAGTCGATTTACGTGTGGGGCTGGAGTCCGGGCACCTATCGGTGGGCCGCGCGCCGGGCGGCGTCGCGGTTCGCGACGGTTGAGAAATTCGGGCAAGTTGGCGTGCATGCCCAGTTCATCGTGGACGGCGCGGTCGCGGACGTCCTGCGCAACGAGCCGCGCTTGATCTTCCTCTCGCCCTACGACTTCGACGGCATCGTCGCGCAGGACTCCGGCACGTTCGGGCGCTGGTTGCGGGACCATTACGACCTGGGTCAGAACATCGCAGGTATGTACGTGCTCGAGCGACGCAGCGCCCCCAGGCCGTAGTCCCCGCTGGCGTTCCGCCGTGAATTCCGTTTCAATGTGTCGGCCCGCACCGGCGCGGGCGCGTGACAACGGATGGACCCGCATGGCACCCGCCCAGGGCAAGATCATCGCCGTCTTTCAGGGCTCGTTCGACCCGGTCACGTTCGGCCACTTGGACGTGATTCGTCGCTCCGCCCGGCTGTTTAACGAGCTGATCGTCGCGCTCGGCATCAACCCGGACAAGGCGCCGCTGTTTACGCCGCAGGAACGCCTGGAGCTGTTGTTGCCGCACATTGCCGACTTGCCCAACGTGCGGGCGGCGTCGTATGCGGGGTTGACGATCGATTTCGTCCGCGAGTGCGGGGCCAGCGTGCTCGTGCGCGGCATCCGCGACATGGCCGACCTCAACAACGAAGTGCAGCTCGCCAACCTCAACCGCATGATCGGGGGCGTCGAGACGGTCTTTATGCTCACCAGCGACCAGCACGTGCTCACGTCGAGCACGTACATCAAGCAGATTTACGAGATGGGCGGCGGCGACCTCAGCCGATTCAAGCAGCTCGTCCCGGACAACGTCGCCGAGCGGCTGGCGGAGAGGCTCGGCCAGGGTTCCCCCGCACGCGACGTTTTTCCGTGAACAGCACCCGGCGACGCACGCGTCATTCGGCCGCGGTCCACCCGCGCGTGGTTCTCTGCTGGGCCGTGGTGATGGCCCTGGTGGCCGGCGGCTTGTACGCCGTCGCGCCGTGGATCTTGCCCGCCCGCGTGCTCGAAGGGCCGCTGGTGCAGATGGCGACGGAGAGCGCGGTCACGCTGGTCTGGTACACGACGCGGCCGACGGCCTGCCGGGCGTTGGTGACGATCCACGACCAGCAGCTTGCGTATGACGCCCACGGAGAGGGCCGTCGATACGTCGCCCAGATCACCGGCCTATCACCTGGTACGACCTACCCCTACGAAATCCGCGCCGGCAACCGCCGGCTGGTGGGTGGGCTGAGCTTTCAGACGAACCGCACGGCGGGCGCACCCTTCACGTTCCTCGTATTCGGCGACAGCGGCACCGGCAGCCGCGCGCAATACCTGCTCGGCGGCCTGATGACCCGCACACTGCCGCCCGCGGACTTTCTCCTCCACACCGGCGACCTGATCTACCCCGACGGCGCCCGCGAACGGTACGAAGCCCGCTTCTTCGCGCCCTACAAACCGCTGCTCGCACGCGTCAATTTCTGGCCGTGCCTCGGCAACCATGACGTCCAGAAGGAGGACGGCCGCGCGCCGGCGTACGAATCGGTCTTCGAAGTGCCCGCGAATGGCCCGCCGGGAGAGCCGGCGGACCACCATTATTGGTTTGACTACGCCGCGGCCCGCATCGTCGTGATTGACAGCGACGTGGACGAAGCCGCGCTCGCCGGCCGCGTTGCACCCTGGCTGCGTGAGGTCCTGGCAGACCCGCGGCCCCGCTGGCGATTCGTCGCGTTTCACCACCCGCCGTACACCGGCGGCCAGTACCGGCCGGACGAGCGCATCCAGCGCACACTCGTCCCCGTTCTGGAAACCGCCGCCGTCGACCTTGTGTTTTGCGGCCACGACCACACGTACCAGCGGACCCACCCGCTGCGCGGCGGGCAGGTCGTCGCCCCCGGCGACGGCGTCGTTTACATCGTCACCGGCGCGGGTGGAGCTTCCTTGTACGAGCCGCGCGGCCCGCGGCCCGAATACCTCGCGTTCTTCGAGAACACCGTGTTCAGCTTCACGCAGATCGCCGTGGATGGCGCGGAGTTGACCGGCCGGCAGATCAGCAGCGCGGGGCAGACGCTCGACGAGTGGACCCTGCGCAAGACTCCCGCGACGACCGCCCCGAGCACGTCGCCCGCCGCGGCAGAGTGACCTGGCGATTGCAGCTTGGGGAGCATGGGCCTCCGGCCTGGCGATCCGCGCGCGTGCCGCGTGCGTGTTCCGGGCGGCGTGCCTTCGATCACGCTCGGCTACGCCCCGAAGGGGCGACGGGCTGTAGCCACGGGTGGAGTCCGCAGCAGCGGACGACACCCGTGGTAGGCACCGACCATAACCGCCGCACCCCGAAGGGGTGCCGGAATCGTCGTAGCCTCCCGCCGCCGCCCCTTCGGGGCGGGGCACGGGGGGGTGCGCTCTTCCACGGGCGGCTGCGGCCTGTGGCCTCCGCCGCCCGTGGCTACAGCCCTACACCCCTTCGGGGTACCGAATAGCGCCGGCAAGCCCCCCAGGTACGACTCGAAACACGTTCCGGACAGCAGGCCCGTGCTCCCCACTCCGACGCAGAGCGATGTGTCGGAGGCGCTACGCTACGGTTGCGTCGTAGCCGCCGGCGTGGGGGGCGCCAAACTGCGACAGTCCGCCAGCAACTCCGCCGTTGGCGCGGCATAACCCGACGACGCGAGCGGTTCCATGACTTCCGGGTGTGTCGTCCCGACCCGCAGCACAAACGCCAGCACGCGCTCGACGGTCGCGTCGTCGAGGTGCGCCGAGGCGAGCAGCAGGCGATTGGGGACGCCGACCGTCCGCGCGAGCACGCGCAGCTTGTCGCGCGTCGGCTCGTCGCCGTCGGCCTGCTCCGGAAATGCGTCCCAGGCGGCCTGCTCCACGAAGCCCGCCGCCGAGCTGGAGTTCAGCACGCTTTGTGCGGCCGCACGCCCATCGGGCATGTGCTTGAGCGAACTCGGCACCGGCAAGACCTCGAGCGAGAGGTCGGTCGGTTTCAGGCCTGCATCCGCCAGCAACTTGAGCGCGGCGTGATGCGCGCGCAGGTCACCGGCCGGGCCAAACGCAACGACCCGGCCGCGCAAGTCACCGACCGCGGTGATTTCGGAACCGACGGGGACGACCAGCAGCGCGGCTGTTGCCGTGCGGCCCTGCTTGTCAACGGAAGCCGCCAGCACACGGGCGGTGTCGGGGTTGCGCAGGCTCGCGTATTGCACCGGCGATAGCACCGCGAGGTCGTACCAGCCGCTGGCGAGCGCGGACTCAACCTGAAACGGAAAGCACGCATCCACGGCGACCGGCTGGCCCAGATGCTCGCTGAGCGCACGCTGAAGCGGACCATAAGCGGGGAATGGGTTAAACGCCTGGGCGGCGTCGGTCGGCCGGTCGATCACCAGCGCCACCGACAGCGGCTCCTTCTGAATCCCGATCAGACTCAGCAGACGCTGACCCGCGGCTTGGCAGCCGAAGCTCCCGAGCAGCGGTGTGGTTAGCGCGAGGATGGCAAATGCGGTGCGGCGTCGCACGTCCAGGCTCCTTCCTGTTGGCGCGGGCATTATGCGCCTACGGCGGGCGCGTAGTCGAGCAGATCGTCGCGGTCGAATACGGGGCCGTCGGTGCAAGCCAGCCCCCAACGCCAGCCGGCCGGGCGGTCCACGGCCCGCACGCGCACGATGCACGACAGACACGTCCCGAGGCCGCAGCCCATGTTCCGCTCGATGCAAAGTTGACAGGCCAGCTCCAGTTTGCGGGTGAGATCGGCGATGGCGCGCAACATGGCCTCCGGGCCGCACGCATACACAACGGGCGCAACGCCGCCGCCGCGCAGGTCGCCGTGCCAACGCGCCAGGCCCGCCGTAACGCGGCCGTGCAGCCCGCACGAGCCGTCGTCCGTGGTGACCAGCGCTGGATAGGGCGCATCGCCCGGCAACGCCACGCACGTCGTCGCGCGGTCGCCTGGTTCGCTGCGCAACGTGAGCGGCAACAAGTCGCGCGAAAGCGCGCCGAAGATGACGGTGACGTCGCGGTGCCCAAGTTCATGAAGTCGCCGGGCGAGGTACAGCATCGGCGGAATGCCCACACCGCCGCCGACCAGCGCGATGGGCGCGTCGACTGGTGGCGTGCGAAACCCCCGGCCGAGCGGGCCGGCGATACTGAGAACGTCGCCCGCGACCAGGCGTGCCAGCCAGCGCGTGCCGACGCCCACGCTGCGCGAGATTACCAACAGCCGCGGGCTGCCATCCGGCGCTGTCCAGCGGTCCGCGATGCTGAATGGTCGGCGGAGATAGGGACGTGGCGCGCAGAAGTCCGCGTCGAGTGGCGACGGAAACCCGTCCCGCCCCGATTCACAGTCGGCGTCACGCGGCGCATGATCGTCGCTGCACAGCAACTGAAGAAACTGTCCCGGGTCTGATGGTGGAAACACCGCGGGGGCCAACTCGATCGCGACGTGCTCACGGCAAAGCTGCACACAGCTCGCCACACATGCATCCACGTACCGACAACTTCTGTCCGCGACTGCGTTGGTCATGTTCTGGCACTGTACGCGCCGCCGCGGCGTGCGGTCAAAAAAACTTCCGGAACCAAACCCGAGGGTCGATTCCGGAAGTGCGCCACGGCTAGAACAGCCGCTTTTTCCATTCTGTGTGTCGCGTTGGGCAGCCCCAACCGACAAGCGGAATATAGCAGATGGTGGGGGGGCTGTCCACCAGTCAAGGCGGAATCGACGGATCGTGCCAAGATTCAATAAACATTTACGAAATAAACACTTATGCGATGACGTTCATTCCTGGAAACATGAGTTTATGGGACTCGGAACCGGTTACGGAGCCTCCGTGTTCCCCAGTGGATGGCCGTGTGCCACGTGACGGAACTACGTGCCGGTTTGGTTGGCTTCGCCGGCGAGCGCGATCAAGGCGGACACGAATGAGCCGAACAAAGTTTGCGACAACGAGATGACGCCGTTCTCCACGGTCGCGCGAATCGTTGGATCGCAGCCGCACAAGAAGGACAACAATCCGCCGATGGTGGCGAGCAACCAAGCCTCTGCGGCGCGGGTCTTTCCGTTGCGCATGTCCGGCTCCTCAGCGTCGCGAGTTCGGCGACACATTCATCGTACCCATTCGGCGCGTGTCGGACTACCCCGTTTCACCGCGCATCCGCCGCGCGCGGAGAGTTATCCGTCCCGTGTGGGTGAAAACGCGCATGCACGTCTCGGAGGCGCTTCGTCTGCACGTGCGTGTAGATCTCGGTCGTATTGATGCTGGCGTGGCCGAGCAGTTCCTGCACAACCCGCAGGTCAGCTCCGCCTTCGAGCAGGTGCGTCGCGAAGCAATGCCGCAGCGTGTGGGGACTCACCGCGCCTGGAATTCCGCGCCGCGTCGCCTCACGTCGGACCACCTGCCACACCGCAACGCGATCGAGCGGCCCGCCGGTGCGCGACAGAAACAGCGGCACCGCGGTGGCGAGTGCCCGCGTGAGCGGCGTTCTCCAGCGGCCGCGCTGCTGCCCCGCCTGCACGAGCCGCGGTCGCAGGTGCTCCGAATACGCCTCCAATGCGTCGATGGCCTTGCGACCGAGCGGCGTCACACGTTCCTTGCGGCCCTTGCCCATGCAGCGGACGTACGCCGCGATCAGATTCACGTCGCCGGCGCGCAGCGCGCACAGCTCGCTCACGCGCAGGCCGCAGGCGTAGAACAGCTCCAGAATCGCACGGTCACGCAGCCCCAGCGGGTGCGCGGGATCGGGCGAAGTCACCAATTCCGTTGTCTGCGCGACGCTGAGCGCCCGCGGCAGCCGCTGCCAGCGCTTCGGCAGCTCGATCAGCGCGGTGCGGTCTTCGACCATCTGGTGCGTGAGGTGCAGCCAGCGCAACCACATCCGCAGGGCGACGACCCGCCGCGCGAGGCTCGTTTCCTTGTGTCCCAGCCGGCTCTGCTCCACGAGATAGTCGAGAATCAGTTCCGGTGTGATCCGGTCCCAGTCATCCACGCCGCGGCGGTGGAGCAGCTCGCCGAAGCGAAGCAGATCGCGGCGATAGGCTTCAAGCGTGTTGGCCGCTAACCCCAGTTCGGCACTTTGGTACGTCCGAAACCCGTCCAGCGCAGACCAAAACCGCGGCGAGCAAACCGGCGGCTCGTTGCGGCGACTTCCATTTCGCGGCTTGCGCACGGCGTCCATGACGTGCTCCTGCGTCGGAGTGTACCGCCGCGCGGCAGCGCGCGAAGGGCCTGCGGAGGAATACTCCGACAGTCGCGCACGCGGTAGGATTCCAGCGGATGTTCAATCGCTGGCTCGGCCTCGCCACGTTTCTCGCCATGCTGGCGGCCAACGCCGCCCTCCTGTGGCACGACTTCCTGCCCGGCTGGCTGGCCGGCAACCCGCCGCCGTCGGAAGCGGCCCTGCTAGCGCCCGGTGAGGACCGCTTCGCGCAGGTCGGGCTGTACGACGCGGCTGGCGACAGCCTCGGGAAAAGCTGGACCCGCAGCCGTTGCACCGGCGTCGGCGGCATCGTGCAGGTCTACACGACCACGCTGCTGCGGCCTGCGCACCTGCCGGGCGGGGTCGCGACGCCGCGGATTCGGATCGAAGTTGAGCTGACCTATCGCCAGGACAACGCCCGGCTCGACGATCTGGATTTTCGCGTGTACGGACTGGCGCTGCCGTTGATGCTGCACGGCGAAGCGATGCCGTCCGGCGAGTTCCCCTGCGAATGGTGGGCCGGCACGCAGCGCGGCAGCTTGATCCTGGACAGCCACGCCCCCGCGGCGCTCGGCGACGTGCTCCGCCCCTTCGACCGCTTGCCCGACTTGTACGTCGGCCGAAGCTGGCGGCTGAACCTGCTCGACCCGCTCGCGCACCTGGTGCCCGGGGCGCGCGAGGCGGGGTTCGTGCCGGAGCCGGTGCTCATCGAAGTGACTGGCCGCGAGACGATCACGCACGCCGGCGTGGAGGTCGCGGCCTACGTCGTGGAAGGCGGGGGCGTGACCGCCTGGGTGTCCGCCGATGGGACGGTGTTGCGGCAGCGCGCGGTCCTGCCGCTGCTGGGAGAATTGGACGTCCTTGCGGAGCCGTACGACGAGCAGGCCCGCCGGACGGCCCTCGAGGCCGTGCCGACCGACTGGACCCCGCACGATCGCCGCTGGCAGGAGCATTGACCGCCGTGTCGGGTGACAGCCACGAGCGCGAGATCACGGTCCGGCTTGCGGACGTGTCGAAGTCCTATGGTCAGACGCCGGCGGTCCGCGAGCTGTCGCTGGCGCTGTACGCGGGCGAGGTGTTCGCGTTCCTCGGGCCGAACGGGGCGGGTAAGACCACGACGCTCAAGGCGACCACCGGCTTGCTCCGCCCGGACTGCGGCACGATCACGATCTGCGGCCACACGCTGCCGCAGCAGGCCCAGGCCGCCAAGCAGCTCCTCGCGTACGTGCCCGACCAGCCGTTCATTTACGAGAAGCTCACCGGCCGCGAGTTCCTCCGCTTCACGCATGAACTCTACGGCGTCGCGGACGACGTCGCGGAGCGGCGGGGGGGCGAACTGGCCCGCCGGCTGGATATGAACGGCTTTCTGGACCAGCTCTGCGAGACCTACAGCCACGGTATGAAGCAGAAGGTGGCGCTCGCGGCGGCGTTGATCCACGCGCCGCGCGTGCTGATCGTCGATGAACCGATGGTCGGGCTGGACCCCCGGACGGCGCGCATCACGAAGGACATCTTCCGCGAGCTGGCCGCCGGCGGCGGGACCGTCTTCATGAGCACGCACACGCTCGACGTGGCGGAGCAGCTTGCGGACCGCATCGGCATCATCCACCGCGGCCGGCTGGTCGCGCTCGGCACGCTGGCCGAGCTGCGCAAGCAGTCGCAGATGGACGGCCGACTGGAGGACATCTTCCTGCGCCTGACCGAAGAGCCGCAGGACGAGACCGCGCCGTAGCACGTCGGCGCGCCGCTCGGGTCGAAAACCGCAGAGACGCAGCGAGCGCAGAGGTCGCTGAGAAGAGCTGGTGCATGAAGCGCGCGATGCGCTCGGCGCTGCCCCCCGATGCTGGGCCGCGCCGCCGCGCGTGATCTCCGCGGCGTCCTTTCCTGGTCTTCTCCGCGACCTCTGCGCTCGCTGCGTCTCTGCGGTTTCCAGGGGAGGAAAAGAGAACGGAAGTCAGCCCCGCGCCGTGCCCGTGGCCGGCCCGGACTCCGGCGTCGGCTGTTGCTGTGCGGCCCGTTCGCGCAAGGCCTGGAGCTTGTCCGCCGCGCCCGGCGGCCACGCGCCCGGCGGGTTCTCCGTCACGGCCTTCAACATCGCCAGCGCGCGGGCGGGGCCATCGCCGTTCAAGCGGGCCTCAATCACCGATTCGATCATCTCGAAATACGCCGACGGCGCGACGGACGACTCGGCGTTGGCCAGGGCCCGCGCCACGAATTCGTCGTACCGCCCACTCATCAGGCTGAAACGCAGCAGCTCCAACGCCAGCCGGCCCGCACCGTCGGCCTTGACCGCGTGCAAGTCCGCCAGCGCGTCGGCGTACATCGCGATCGCCTCCGCCGGGCGGTCGAGCACGACGTACTGCGCTGCCAGCCGGGCCCGCACGGCCCCCAGCCGGGCGCGGTCCACCGGGTCGCTATCGGAGATCATGCGTGCGAGGCGCTCGAGCAGCTCCGTCACGCGCT
>CAYMXT010000084.1:5972-16271 GCA_964394415.1 uncultured Planctomycetales bacterium | reverse complement strand
GAGCAGTTTGTGATGGCCTCGATGTACTGCTTGAAGCAGCACATGTACTTCCAGTAGTCACGCGGCTGTTGGGTGTAGCTCTCCTGGTACTCCTTCACGTCCCCGCCGGTGCAGAAGGCCTTGTCGCCGCTGCCTGTGTAGACGACGACACCGACGTTGTCGTCCCAGGAGGCGTCTTGAAAGGCTGCCGCCAGCTCCTGGAGAGCGGACGTGCTGTAGGCGTTGTAGCGCTGGGGCCGGTTGATCGTGATCCGGGCGACCCAGTCCTTCTTCTCGTAGCCGACCTCGCGGAACTCGAAGGACGCCGGCGAACGGGCGGGGAACTGGCTCATCGATCGCACCTCCGAAAGCGAAGCAGAGTGGCTCATGCGCCCACGAGCTTCCGAACGGACGTTCGCTCGGATAACACGACAACTGCGAACGAGCGCTCGTTCGTTCACTGTTCTCGTCTTACCGTTACACCCGTCGATTATGGCCGAGCATTACCGGATGTCAAGCGTATTATGAGCCGGATTCCGATTGACAGGTCGGACCAGACCGCGCATAGTGGTGCTGAATCGCGTTCGGAAGATGGCTATGATGAACGCAAGCCGAGACGCAGGTACCGAACACATGTTCGAGTCGCAACCCGGCGTGGCCACGCCACGCGCAAATGACCAGGGACATGAGACTTATGACGACCGGCTGAACCACATCCTCGCTGCGGCGACGGATGTCATCGCCCGCGTCGGGTACGAGCGTGCGACGATGCGGCTGGTCGCGAGGGCCGCGGGCGTCAGCCTCGCCGGCATGTACCACTACTTCGACAGCAAAGAGCGGATGCTCTTCCTCATCGAATATCGGACCTTCAACGCGCTCGTCACGAAGCTCCGCGAGAACTTGCTCGGCGTGGATGACCCCGTCGAGCAGCTCCGCACAATGGTCCGCACGCACGTCAACTACTTCGCGACCAACATGGCAGCCTTGAAGGTCTGCTCGCACGAACTGGACTCGCTGAGCGGGGCCAGCTACGAGGAGACCCGGCGTCTCCGCCGCGACTACTACGGCCTCGCGCGGAGCATCGTTGATCGGCTGCTGGAGGGTCAGCCGGGCGTCGAAGGCGTCGATCGGCACATCACGACCATGTCGCTGTTCGGGATGTTGAACTGGCTTTACCGCTGGTACAACCCGCAACGCGGCCGGGCGCCGAACGCGGTCGCCAACCAGCTCACGGCCCAGTTTCTCCGCGGCTTGCTCGGCGGCGGCAACGGCGCGGCGGCGCCGAACGGGGCCGCCGCCGTTCCGACGCAAGCGCAGCCCGAGGCGCCGCAACCGTAACCGAGGACGGTCATGTACGTTCCGGACGTGGAATTACACGAAGCGCCGACGCTGAACGAGGTCGGGATACTGCTCCGACGTCACGCTCCGGCGGTGCGGTTACTCGCCGGCGGCACCGACCTCCTCGTCGATCTGAAGACCGGGCGGATCAGCACGCAACACCTCGTCTCGCTGCGGCAAATCCCCGGCTTGCGCGGCGTGAGCGAGACGGCGCATGGGCTTCAGATCGGTGCGCTCACGACCATCTCCCAGTTGCTTGCGTCGCCGGTCATTCAGGACCGCTACGCCGCTTTGCTTGACGCGGCGAGCCTGATGGCTGCGCCACAAGTGCGAAACCTCGCGACGGTCGGCGGCAACCTGGCCAGCGCGGTGCCGTGTGCCGACCTGCCGCCGATCCTCATCGCGATGAATGCCCAGGTGCGCCTGTGGTCGCCGACCGGCGAACGGGATGTGCCCCTGGACCAGTTCTTCGCCGGGCCACGGCAGACTGTGCGGCGCGACGACGAAGTGCTGACGAGTGTCCTGGTGCCGAATCCTCCGCCGCATTTCGGCGCGGCGTACGCGCGGTTCGCCTTGCGGGACGGCAACGCCATCGCGGTGGCGGCGGTCGCGGCGAGCTTGCTGTTGAATGGGGACCGCACGGTGCGCGACGCGCGGATCGTGCTCGGCGCAGTTGCACCCGTGCCGCTGCTGGCGCACGACGCGGCCAGAATTCTGCTGAACGTCACGCCGAGTGACGAGGCGTTTCAGCGAGTCGGCGCAGCGGCGATGGCGGCGGCGCAGCCGATTTCGGACGTGCGCGGTTCGGCCGAATTCCGACGGGATTTGGTGGGTGTGCTGACCCGCCGCGCACTGCATACGGCGCTGTCCCGGGCGAAGGAAGCGCGCTAATGGCCCGCGCTCGAACGATCACTGTCAACGGCGCGCTGCACACAGTGGCGGTGGAGCCGTACGAGACCCTGCTCGACGTCCTGCGCGACAAGCTGCGGATGACGGGCACGAAGAAGGCCTGCAACGTCGGCGACTGCGGGGCCTGCACCGTGCTCGTCGATGGCGAGCCGCAGAATAGTTGCCTGCTGCTGGCCGCCGAGATGGAGGGGCGGGAGATCACTACAATCGAGGGTCTGGTCAACTACGCCGGCGGGGACGCCCATGCTACCCAAACCGGCCGGGACGCCGGTGCCACCGGTGCAACACGGCTGACGCCACTCCAGAAGTCGTTCGTCCACGAGGGCGGGATCCAGTGCGGCTTCTGCACGCCGGGGATGGTGCTGACGGCGACGGCGTTGCTGGAGAAGAACCCCCAGCCGAGCACGGAACAGATCAAGGACGCGCTCGCGGGCAACCTGTGCCGTTGCACCGGTTACACCGGGATTCTGCGGGCCGTGCAGCGGTGTGAGAACTACCGCGACGATGGGACGTGTGCGGAGGAGAGGCACGAAGGCACGGAGGCACGAAGGCACGAAGGGGAGCATCGGCCTCCGGCCGGTGACGGGGAGCATGGGCCTCCGGCCCGTGCGACCGTTGCCGAGAACAGCGCCGTCGGCGTCTCCATCCCCCGCGTTGATGCCGCCGACAAGGTCACCGGCCGGGCGACCTACACCGCCGACATCTACCTGCCGAACATGCTCTACGGCAAAATCCTCGGCTCCCCCATCGCCCACGGCAAGGTCAAACGCATCGACACGTCCAAGGCCGCCGCGCTGCCCGGCGTCGTGGCGATACTGACCGGCGCCGACGTGCCCGACACGATGCATGGCGTGTCGCCGGCCCGCTACGACGAGCATGTGCTCGCCAAGGGTAGCGCGGGCGTCCCGCCCGCTTTGCCGAAAGTCCGCCACGTCGGCGATCCCGTCGCGGCGGTCGCGGCGGTGGATGAACGGACCGCGGAGCACGCACTGACCTTGATCGATGTCGAGTACGAAGAGTTGCCGGCTGTCTTCGACCCGCAGGCCGCAATCGCAGACGAGGCCCCGCTTCTGCACGACAACTACGCCCGCAACGTCTGCACGCACGTGGCGCAGCACTTCGGCGACGTCGAGCAGGCGTTCGCCGCGTCGCACCACGTCCGCGAGGAGTCGTTCGTCGGCAACCATATCTTCCAATGCCCGCTCGAGCCGCACGCCGCGGTCGCGTACTGGGAGCACAACGGCACGCTCGTGCTATACACCTCGACGCAGGTGCCGCACTACGTGCAGTACATGATGGCCCACGTGCTCCACATCCCGCTCGGGCAGGTCCGCGTGATCCGCCCCGCGGTCGGCGGCGGCTTCGGCGGCAAGGCCGCGACGACGCCGCTCGATCTGTGTGCCGCGCTGCTCGCCCGCCGGACCGGCCGGCCCGTGAAGATGGTCTATTCGCGCGAGGAGATGTTCCACTACGGTCGCGGCCGCCACAAGCAACACATGAAGATGAAGCTCGGCGTCGATCGCGACGGGCGCATCAAGGCCCTGCAAAGCGAAATCTACCTCGACGGCGGCGCCTACGCCTCGTTCGGCGTCGCCACCGCGTACTACGCCGGCAGCATGATGCCGACGCTGTACCACATCCCGAACTACAAGTACGACGGCTATCGCGTGGTCACGAACAAGCCCGCCTGCGGGGCGATGCGCGGCCACGGCGTGCCGCAGCCGCGGTTCGCGTTCGAGTGCCTGCTGAACATGGTCGCGGACGACCTCGGCCTCGACCCGATCGAAATCCGGCGACGGAACGCGATGACGCCGAACACGCGGACGCTGAACGACATGGACGTGCAGAGCTGTGAGCTGCGCGCGACGCTCGATGCGGTCGAGGCGCGGAGCGGGTGGAAGGAGAAGCATCACCACAGAGACACAGAGACGCAGAGAAATGCAACTTCCTCTGTAGTAAAAGGCATCGGCGTCGCCAGCGGCGGCTTCGTCTCCGGGGCGGGCTACGCGATCTACCGCGGCCAAGTCCAGCTTTCGCACGAAAAGCCGCGCGAGCACTTCCAGAAGAAATCGATCTTCCCGCACGCCAATGCGATCGTGAAAATCAGCGAGGACGGCATGGCCGCCGTGCTGCTGATCGGGGCCGCCGAGATCGGCCAGGGCAGCGACACCGTCCTGACGCAAATGTGCGCGGCGTCGCTGGGCATCCCCGTGTCGCGTGTTCGCATTCGCAGCGAGGACAGCGATATCTCGCCGCTCGACCTCGGGGCGTACTCGTCGCGCGTAACGCTGATGGCCGGGCACGCGGTCTCGCGGGCCGGGGCGGCGGTGGTGGACAAGCTGCGGCCCTACGCCGCGGCGATGCTCGGCTGCGACCCGGCGGAGGTCGTCGCACTAGGCGGTAAGCTGTTCGCCGGCCGAACCGCGCTGGAAGCTCAATCTGCCGCGGCCCAGACAGCCGTTGCCGTCCAATCCAAAATCCAATCCCGGCGCGCCGGGACAAAATCCAAAATCGACATCGACCCTTCGCGGAGCGTCCCCTGGGAAGAAGCCGCCCGCAAGTACTTCAACGACCACGGCCCCCTCGTCGGCACCGGCTGCTACAAGCCGCCCGACGGCCTCGGCGGCGATTACAAGGGCGCGACGGTCGGCACCAGCCCGGCGTATTCGTTCGGCACGGCGGTGTGCGAGGTCGCGGTGGACCTGGAGACCGGCAAGGTGAAGGTGGAGCGATTCACCGACTACCACGACTGCGGCACGCCGATCAACCCGCAAATGGCCCACGGCCAGGTCGAGGGTGCGATCGTGATGAGTGCCGGCGAGACGATCATGGAGGACGTGCAGTTCGACGCCCAGGGCCGCATCCTGAACCCGAACCTGCACGGCTACCCGATCATGACGATCAAAGACGCCCCGGAAATTCTCAGCGGCTTCGTGGACTCGTACGAACCCAACGGCCCGTTCGGCGCCAAGGAGATCGGCGAGGGCAGCACGCTGCCGGTCCTCGGCGCGGTCGCCCACGCGATCGCCAACGCGACCGGCGTGTGGATCAAGGATTTGCCGATTACGCCGGAGAAGATTCTGAAGGCGCTGCGGGACAAGGCGGCGGTAGAAGCCCGTTCAGGAAGTAGCGTCGGCCCTCCGTGGCCGACGTAGAACGCCGACGGAGGATTGAACAGGCAGGTACGCCACGCGGGCGAACATCGCGTAGCGTCCTTCTGCCGGGCGCTGGAGGTGTCCCCGGCGTGGAAGTACACTCTCCCCCGACGGTCGTCGTGACCGCCTATCCGGTCGAGCAGCCCGGAGAGTCAAGATGAAGCCGGCGAAAGCCCGCTATCTGGAGGTCACGTTTCGCAACGGTCGCCCGCTGGCCGCGTATCTGTATCTCCCGCGCAAGACTGGCGACGCCAGCGTCCGCACGGCCCGCCATGGAGAGGGCCTGCTGATCGACTTCGCCGCGGACGGCCGGGCGATCGGCGTCGAAATCACCGCCCCGAGCCGGGTGACGCTGGAAATGTTGAACCGCGCCTTGGCAACCGTGAACCAGGAGTTGGTCACGGCCGATGACTTGCGACCCTTGCCGGCGGCGTAGCGCCCGCAGACCCCAGCGACGATTGACGTGAGCCACTGGAGGTTTGGTGACGTGACAAAAGCGCAAGGAGCCACGGCGGACGTGTTCCTGACGGCGCTGAAGGCCCCGCCGCGGGCCGAGCGCGACGCAGTGTTGGTCCAACTTGCCGGTGACCCGGCCTTGGGACGCGACATTCTCGATCTCGCGCTGATGGCCCAACGCCGCACCGACGACCGCCCTCCGGAGTCAGAGGCGGAGCACAGCTAAGAGGAATAGCCGATGGGCCGCTCAGTTGCGTTCAAATGCACGTACAACGACGGGGGCGAAGGCGTGCTTGTGGGCTTTGCCGACTCATGCTCAAGGGACAACATCGCGCGCAACATACGAAACAAGCGTGTCTGGTGCAGTGATCGATCCTGCAAGTGCCGCAAGTTCCACGATAGCGGGTTGACTGGTACGGCTCCTGTGGCGCCGTGCGATGAAAGCAGGCTCTTTTTGAAATGGAAGTTCGGCGCGGGAAGCTATCATACCGGTGTAAAGAGGGGCCAGCGAATACACCTCACTGGAGCTGCGCCGGGGAACTTCGCGATCCTGACCACTCGATTTCCGGGCGATCCGGAACGCGATCGGCGGATCATTGGTCTATTCCGAATCGCGAGGATCGAACAGCAGAATCGGCTCACTGCTTTTCGCAAAGGCCGTATTCGGCTGCCACTCGAGGAAGCCAAGGAGCTCTTCTTCTGGGCCTACTGCTCCAACTCTGGCAAGAAGCCGGACTGGCGAACTGGGCTGTTTCGGTACCTTGAGGACGAGCAGGTCCATCGCATCCTCGCCGACGTTGCCTCGACGGTCCGAGACGAAGACACAAAGTCCGAGATAGGCGGGCTAATAAGCCAGGCGTTCGAGGGCGCATCGGCTCCACTTGCGTCGGGCTGCTTGCACGAGAGAAGCAAGAGGCGATCTGAGGCGGTTGCCAAGACCAGGAAGTATGGACCGGGCGGAGAAGGGAGGGCCCACAAGGAACTTAAGGAGTGGATTGCCAAGCACCCCGAAGAGCTTCATCTATGCGACGTAACGAGCACAACGGTTGAGCACACGTTCATATCGGGAGACGTAGCAGACATAGTGTTCACCCACAACTCCGGTCAATATACCGTAGTGGAGATAGAGACTACCACGCCGCTGCCAGGTGCCCATCAAGCAATAAAGTATCGAGCACTGCTTTGCGCACAGTACGGCTTGGCACTTGATACCGACAAAGTACGTGCCGTGCTGGTGGCTTGGTCGGTACCGATAGCCGTGCAGGAATTCTGCAAGAACTACGGTGTGGAATTCCGCGAGCGCAAGCTGAGCAGAACAGATTAGACCGTCTCTCCGACGGCGTGGGATCCGGCTGCGAGCGGCCAGCAGCCCTACAAGATCGAGCCCCTGAGGTGAGTCATGAACCCGCGCGTGAAGCAAGTCAAGGCACGAGCCGGCTATCGTCTGGAGCTTACGTTCTCGAACGGCGAGGTCGGCACGTACGACTGCGGCCCGTTGTTGGAGTTTGGCGTGTTCAAGGAGCTCCAGGATAAGAGCTATTTTCGCCAGGCCCGGGTCGAAGGTGGCACCGTGGTCTGGCCGCACGAGCAGGATGTCTGTCCGGACACGCTGTACCTCGATTCTGAGAAGCGGCATCGACCCCGACGGCCCGCGAAGCGGCTCAAGCGGGCGGCGTGCGCTCGCGAGTCGAGCCCGCCCCGTCCCGGCGCGCCGGGACGGGCCTGCCGGCCCCGCACTGGCGTGCGGAGTTCGAAAGGGCGCTGAGCTTCGGCGTGGGCCTGCCCGCGTTGTCACGCGGGGCGCGGTAGCTCGATCTGCAAGCAGAACGCCCGTCAAGAAGGAGAATAGATGCAGACGCTGTTGTCGGTAGTAGTTTCACAAGTTGCTCGCGGAACCGTGTCCCGAACCCGCCACGCAAGTGCCGGGCCGCGCGGCCCCGCACTCGCGTGCGGGGTTCTGATTAGCTCACTCGCCCTCGCGACGGGCGGTTGCCCCACGGCGTTGACGGACCTGCTCACGGGCTCGGAAAACGCCGTGACCGGGACGGTCTGGGTCGCCGACGAAGACGGTGACGCGGTATCCGTGATTGACGCCGCCACGAACAAGGTCGTAACGACGCTCACCGGCCTGCCCGGGCCGCACAACATCCAGGTCGCGCCCGACGGCCAAACAGTCTGGGCGACCAGCGGTACCACCAACCAGGTCGTCGTCATTCACGCCGCGGACTACGAGGTCGAGGGCACCGTCGCGGTCGGCGGCGCGCCGGCCCACGTGATCCTCACGCCGGACGGAGCCAGCGCGTACGTGTCCAACGCGGACGACGACACCGTCTCCGTCATCGACGCGGCCCAGATGCAGGTCGTCGCCACGATCCCCGTCGGCGAGTACCCGCACGGCCTGCGGCCCAGCCCCGACGGCAAGTACGTCTACGTCGCCAACGTCAACAGCGGCACGGTCAGCGTCATCGACACCGCGACGCGGACCAAACTCACGGACATCGCCGTCGGCGAAAAGCCCGTGCAGGTCGCGGTCTGTTCGTGCGGCGGGTACGTGCTTGTCTCGCTCAACGCCGAGGACGCACTGGCGATGATCGAGACGGCCACGAACACCGTCGTCGGCAAGGTCACGGTCGGCGACGGGCCGATCCAGGTGTACGTGACGCCGGACAACAAGTATGTCCTGGTCTGCAACCAGGGCACCCAGGACGCCCCGAGCGACACCGTCTCGATCGTCGATTCCTCGACGTTTACGGTCGTCGCAACGGTGACGACCGGGGCCGGCGCGCACGGCGTCGTCATTGATGACGCCGGGCGATATGCCTACATCACGAACGTGTATGATGATACGGTGAGCGTGCTCGACCTTGCCGCGCTGGAAGTGGTCGCGACGATCGCCGTCGGCGACGCTCCGAACGGCGTCAGTTTTTCGGCCCAGGCCCCCGCGACGCCGGCGGCGGACGTGATCGACCTGATGTTGCCCGCGGCTGAAGTGGAGAATCCGCACGCAGGGCACTAGTGGTCCGCCAATGTGGAAATGACGGGGAGCATCGGCGTCTCGCCGGTGCGCACCGGCTGGAAGCCGATGCTCCCCCTCGGCCGCACCGGCCACCGCCGCCCAATGAACGCAGCGCGAGTCGCAAATATGCCCCCCGTCCCACCAACGGAGATTCGCAAGCTCGCCGCCGCAGCGACGCTCAAGCAGCTCCTCGCCGCGTATTTCCACGAGCTCGACAACGCCGCCAAGACCGGGCGACAGAAGATTGCCTGGTGTACCAGCGTCGGGCCGGCGGAGCTGCTGCGGGCGCTCGGCTACCTGGTCTATTTCCCTGAGAACCACGGCGCGATGCTCGGCGCGTCACGCATGGCGACCGAGACGATCCCCGCCGCCAATGCCCTTGGCTACTCCCCGGACATCTGCTCGTACCTGACCAGCGACATCGGCGCGTTTGTCCAGGGCCGTACGCCGCTCAGCGCCGCGTACGCGGGCATCACGTCCATCCCCAAGCCCGATGTGCTGGTTTACAACACGAACCAATGCCGCGAGGTGCAGGACTGGTTCTCGTGGTACGGCCGGCACTGGTCGCGGCCGGTGCTCGGCATCGAGTGTTTCCGCGGCGTGGACCGCGTCACCAACGTCCATATCGCCGGCATCGCGGGGCAGCTCGAGGCGATGGTACAGCCGCTCGAGGAAATCGCGGGCCAGCGGCTCGACCCGGCGCGGCTGCGCGAGGCGGTCCGGCTTTCGCGCGTGTGCTCGGACCTCTGGAAGGAAGTCCTCGAAACCGCGACGCACGCCCCCGCGCCGCTGACATTCTTCGACAGCACGATCCACATGGCCCCCGCGGTGCTGCTGCGCGGCACTCCACCCGCGGTCGATTACTACCGGATGCTGCTGGCGGAACTCAAGGACCGCCTCGCGCAAGGTGTGGCCGCCGTGCCGGGCGAGCGGCTGCGGCTGTACTGGGAAGGCATGCCGATCTGGGGCCGGCTGCGCGAACTGGCGACACATTTTCTCACGCTGCGCACCAGCGTCGTTGCGAGCACCTACGCGAATTCGTGGATCTTTACAGTGCTCGACCCGGACGACCCGTTCCGCACGATGGCCCGCGCGTATACTGAGCTGTTCATCGTCCGCTCCGAGCCGTACAAAGAGCAGTATCTCCGCGAGATGGCGGCCCGCTTCCGCGTCCACGGCGTTGTGTTTCATGACGCGAAGACCTGCCCGCACAACACGAACTGCCGCTACGGCCTGCCGCAGCGGCTGCGCGAGCAGGCGGGGCTGCCGTCGATTATCCTGCCCGGCGACCTGAACGATCTGCGGTGCTACTCGGACGAACAGGCCCGCACGCAGATCGAGGCGTTTGTGGAGCAGTTGAGCAGCGAATAGCGAGTAGCGAGTTGGCCGCGTTCCGTCTCCGCGCGTCAGAACGCGCCGCGCAAGCAAGCGCGGCTGGCCAATCGC
>CAYMXT010000084.1:0-5872 GCA_964394415.1 uncultured Planctomycetales bacterium | reverse complement strand
CGTCTCCGCGCGTCAGAACGCGCCGCGCAAGCAAGCGCGGCTGGCCAATCGCGCTTGCTTGCGCTTCGCGTTCTGATTCCGTCTCCGCGCGTCAGAACGCGCCGCGCAAGCAAGCGCGGCTGGCCAATCGCGCTCGCTTGCGCTTCGCGTTCTGATTCGTGGCACTGAACCGTACTCGACGGATTAATTCGCTAGTCGCTATTGACCGCACAGCAGCCATGCTGACCGCCGGCATTGACATCGGCGCTTCCACGACCAAGGCGGTCGTGCTCGACGCAGAGACGGTCGTCGCGCGCGTGCTACGCCGCTCGGGCGCCAACCTCGCCTCCGCGGCCCAGGCGTGCTACGCGGACGTGCTGTCCGCCGCGGGGCTGACGGCCGCCGACGTGGCCCGCGTCGTCGCGACCGGCTACGGCCGGCACCGCGTGGAGTTCGCGACGACCGCGGTGACCGAGATCACCTGCCACGCCCGCGGCTGCCACGCCCAGTTTCCGCGCGCCATCACGATCGTGGACATCGGCGGGCAGGACAACAAGGTGATCTGTCTCGACGCCGCGGGCGACCGCCGGCACTTCAAGATGAACCGCAAGTGTGCCGCGGGCACGGGGGCGTTCCTGGAGGAGCTGGCGGCCCAGCTCGACACGCCGCTTGCGCAGCTCAACGACCTGGCGCGTCAGGCCACGGGCAACCTGGAGCTGGGCTCGTTCTGCACGGTCTTTTCCAAGACGGAACTGCTGACGTTGATCGCGCAGGGCACCCCGCTGCCCGAAATGGCCAAGGCCGCCTACCGCTCGGTCGCCAAGCGGATCATCGAAATGGACCCACTCGCCGGCGAGGTGGTCATGACCGGCGGCGTGGTGGCCCACCATTCGATCCTCGTCGAGCTGGTCACGCAGATGCTCGGCCATGACGTACACGTGCCGGACCACCCGCAGTTCACGGGAGCGCTCGGCGCGGCTTTGATCGGCCGGGATACCTGACGATGCCTCCGCCCGCCGCGGCGTCGCCGCACGTGTTTGCGATCGTCCCGGCGGCTGGGCGGGGCCGGCGGATGGGAGCGGACAAGCTCCTGCTCGACGTGGCCGGCCGCCCGTTGCTGCTCGCGGTGCTTGAGCCGCTGGCGGCCGCGGAAATCGCGGACCTCATCGTTGTCACCCGCCGCAGTCTGGCCGATCAGCTTGGTCTCCCTTCATCGCTCCACGCACCGGCCGGAGGCCGATGCTCCCCGTCGCTGGCATACAACGACAATCGCGCCAGCGAGATGATCGACTCCATTCGAATCGGTCTGAACACCCTGACAGCGCGGGGACCGCGAAGCTCCACTTCGCGCGCGGGACCGCGAAGCTCTGCTTCGCGGCATCTGTCTCCAGACGACGGCGTCCTCGTCTGCCCCGCCGACCAGCCGGGCATCACGACCGCCGACTTCAACGCCGCCATCGCCGCCTTCTGTGCGGACCCGACGCGGATCGTCGTCGCAACGCACCACGGCCGACGCGGCCACCCGCTGATCTTCCCGGCGGCGCTCGTTGACTTCGTGCAGTCCGCGGCGTGCGACGGCGGACTGCGCGCCCTGCGGGAGCAGTACAGCGACCGCGTCGCGTCAGTGGAATGCGTGTCCCCCGCGGTCGTGCGTGACATCGACACCCCGGACGACTACGCTCGACTCGCATGAGCGAGCTGGTGTCCATGTTGGAAACGCTCCTGGCCGAGGTCGAGGCCGGCCGGCCGGTTGCGTTGTGTGCCGTCGTCGCCACGCGCGGCTCGGCCCCACAGGCGCCGGGGGCCACCATGCTCCTCTGCGCCGACTTCTCGACCCGCGGCACGCTCGGCGGCGGCTGCGTCGAGGCCGAGGTTCGCCGCCGGGCGTTCGAGCTGCTTCAGCGTGGCCAGTCGCAGCTTCTGGACTTCAATCTCAACGCCGACTACGGCTGGGACGACGGGATCATCTGCGGCGGACAGATGACCATTGCGGTGCAGGTATTACCTCCCGGCGCGCTGCCCGGGGCCGCAGATCAGAACGCGCAGCGCCAGCAAGCGCCCGCCCAGAACGCGCAGCGCCAGCAAGCGCCCGCCCAGAACACGCAGCGCCAGCAAGCGCAATCCGAGCCGCGAAGCGTCAGCGAGCGCGGCCGGCCCGACGCGCTCACTTGCGCTTCGCGACCCGATGGCCGCGGGCCGCTTGGCGCCAGCGGTCCGCCCGCGCCGTTGCCGCTCGCACCATTCCGTATGGCACTCGACGCCGCGCGACGCCGCCAGCCTGTCACGCTGCCGCTGGTGATCGTAGACGGCCCGAAGTGGAACGAGTACCAACTGCACCTCGAAGTCCCGCCCACGCTGTTGATCGCCGGCGCCGGACACATCGGGCAGGCCGTCGCACGGCTCGCAGTCGGCCTGGACTTCCACGTCGTCGCGATCGATGACCGGGCAGAGTACGCGGCAGCGCATCGGTTCCCAGCCGGCGTCGAGATCGTGGTCGGCGACATCGCGAACGCGCTGCGGGATTACCCACTCGATGAAGCCTGCTACGTCGTCATCGTGACTCGCGGCCACCAGCACGACCGCGCCGCCCTCGCCGCGGTCATCCGCCGACCCGCCGCGTACGTCGGCATGATCGGCAGCCGCCGCAAGTCGCGTATGATCCTCGACGAACTCGCGGCGACCGGCGTGCCGGCGGCTGACCTCGCGCGGGTTCACACGCCGATCGGCGTGCCGATCGGGGCCATCACGGTGCCCGAGATCGCCGTCAGCATCGTCGCGGAACTGGTGCAGGTGCGCCGGCAACGCGGGCCAGCACTGGTCGGCGGCCCGCGGGACGTTACGCCCGGTTCCTGAATGGACGTGCGCGAATTGGCGGCGCCCGTCCGAGCCGCGAGCGCAAGCTCGCGGACATACTTGCGACCGCTCGCGCGGTCGGCTCGGATCTGCGCTGCCGAATCGCGCACCGCGATTTAGTGCGCTGTCACTCGTGCGCTCATGGATGGGGAGCATCGGCGTCCCGCCGGTGCGCACCGCCTGGAACCCGATGCTCCCAGTCCTTTCAGCCCTGGCGTCGGCCAACCAGCCACCCACACAGCACGAGCAGGAGGCCGCCCGGCTCAGGGGTGAACGTCAACATGCCGCCGCACCACGTCACCGGCGGGTCGACGATGTCGTTTCCGCCGATTTCGCGCATCGCGATGCCGGCGCCGCTCAGGGTCTCAAGTTCCATCCAGGTGGTGTCGCCCGGGCCGCCGGTGATCCGTGCGGCCCCTAGCAGAAACTCGTGCGTGACCGGGTAGTAGAGGTCGCTGTTTGTGTTGGCCGGCACAATGAACTCGACCCCGCGTGCGGTAACAGCGGCCAAAACGCTGTCCAAGGCCACCGGCGCCACGGTGTTCCAGCGCAGGTACGGCCCCGCGCCGGTCTTGTTGTGCCGGTAGGCCACGTTCGTGGACTGCGTCGCCGTGCCCATGAACTTTAGATCGAGGCCGTAGAGCTGCGTATCGTGCGGCATGGTCGGTGTCTCGATGAACGTGCCCCACAGATACAAATCGTGCGTTCCGGGGGCAAGCTGGTGTACGTAGGTCGGCGGCACGATCGGGAGGAAGTTCGTCTGCGCGCCGCTGTACATCAGCGCTCCGTTGCCCAGCCCGGTCGTGGACCAGCACAACTCAATCTCGGCTTGCGCTGCACCCAATAAGCCACACACCACCACCAGTACCAAGAACCTGTTCATGATCTGCTCCTTGTGCCCGCGCTCTCGGGCTCGGACCCGCACACACGCGGGCCAACACCCTCTATGCGGGTGCAACGGCAGAATGTTTCAGTTGACGACCCGCCCGCCGGAGAAAGCGCGTGCTGCCCGCCCGGAGAACGGCCTGGAGCTTCATCAGGCCTCGATCAGGCCCTGTCGAATCGCATAGCGGGCCAGCTCGACTCGATCGCGCAGGTTCAGCTTGCGGAGTAGGTTGGAGCGGTAGGAGTCCGCCGTCTTGTACGTGATGGACATCGTCGACGCCGCGTCGCGCAACGTCAGCCCGCGGGCCAGCAGCGGCAGCAGCTCGGCCTCGCGCGGGCTCAACGTATGGACCCGGGCGGCCGAGTTCGCGGCCCGCGCCAGAAGTTGCGCGATGCCGGGGCTGAAATGCTCACCGCCCTGGACCACCGCATGCACGGCGGCGCGGAACTCCTCCAGGCCCCCGTCCTTTACGACGTAGCCCGCCAGCGGACAGCGCGCCCACAGCTCAACGTGCTCCGGCTCGACCGCGGCGCTGACCGCCAGGATGCGAATCGCCGGCCGCAGGCGGACCATCATGTCGAGCGCATCGAGCACCTCCGGGCGGGCGGCGTCGGCCTCGACGATCGCGACGTTCGGCTGCGTCCGCAGGGCCGCCCAAACCGACACCGGACGAAAGTCGCTCTCCGCGGCGACGGGCAAGTGCAGCGATTCTCGTAGCAGCGTCGCGTACGCCGCTCGGCTGAGCGCGGAGCCGCCGAGCAGGTACACGGCGCAGCGTCCGCACGTCGCAGTCGTCGTCTCCCGGTCCGGGTTCGCCATCCGGATCGTCCTCGCGTTACTGCCCCTGGGTGTGGCCGCGTCGGCGCGACAGCCTACCAGCAGATGCCCGGGGGCCTTGAGAATGTACGATAAGCGGATCGGCGATGTGTGCTACCGGTGAACACCGGTAATCTAGGGGTTTCTCCCACAGTGGGGTGGGCGTCCCGCCCGCCGGAGACGGTCGTGAGCGGGATTGCGAAGTTCCACTTCGCGTGAGGGACCGCGAAGCTCCGCTTCGCGGCGTAAACCACGACTCCCGCGAGCTACGCCCCCCGGCGCACCGCGAGCCCCAGCACCTGCATCACCTGCTGTAGATCCGCCCACGCCTCCCCCTTCGCCGGCGGGTTTCGCAACAGATACGCCGGGTGAAACGTAGGCATTAACTTGGCCGCCGGCAAGCCGAGTTGCCCCCACGCGGCCGGCGGAAACTCGTGCCAGTTCCCGCGCAACCGCGAGATGGGCAGCTTCGTCGCCAACAGGGTCTGCGTCGCCGGCCGCCCCAGCGCGACGATCACCTCCGGCCGCAGAATCGCAAGCTGGCGAACCAGAAACTGGCTGCACGTCTCCATTTCATCATCCGCCGGCGTGCGATTGGCGGGCGGACGGCACTTGACGACGTTGCAAATGTAGACCTGCTCGCGAGTTAGCGTCATCGCCGCGATCATGCGGGTCAACAGTTGGCCCGCCCGTCCGACGAACGGCTCGCCCTGCGCGTCCTCGTCCGCCCCCGGGCCCTCGCCGACAAACACCAGCCGCGGACGGGCGTGCCCGACGCCGAACACCGTCTGCGTGCGGTGCTCGTGCAGGCGGCACTTCTTGCAGCCTTTCACAAACTGCGCGTCCAGGTCTGCGAGCGCTGCCGCGGCGTCCGCAACCGACAAGACGTCCTGGCACACTGGCGGCAGCGCCGAGTCAGCGGTGAAGAGTTTCGCGGAGGAAACGACCGGCGGCGCCGAGACGGCCGGAACCGGTTTCGGCAGCGTCGGATTCGCTCGCCCGCTGGACTCGGATGTGGCACCGTCTGCTGTGGCACCGGCTTCTGTGGCACCGGTTTCCAGCCGGTGTTCGCGAGGTGCCCCGGCCCGCGCCGGCACAGATCCCGTGTTCCAATGTGGTACCCCCAGCCGACGTTCGTTCCGCAGCCACTCGCGCAGGGTGGCCACGGTTGCATTCCGATCAGGATTCGTCACGATGTCACGTTACAGAGCCGCCCGCGGGGCGGCAAGCGTCGTTCCGAACCCCGGACGCAAGTCCGGGGCCTCTTCCGAACCCCGGACGCAAGTCCGGGGCGCGTCGGCTGTTCACGCTTCGCGCGCGCGAAGCTCGGACAGCCTT
>CAYMXT010000083.1:4165-16557 GCA_964394415.1 uncultured Planctomycetales bacterium | reverse complement strand
ATCGCACGCGGTCAGCCGTCGGCCCGCCACTTGCGTGGCGGGTTCGGATGGGCGCACGGGCCAACGGCATTGTATTCGCTGCGTCACGCCGCCGAACTGCGCGTCCGCAGCAACTTCTCGCTGCCCACCAGGAGCAACAAGATCACGAGAATCCCGAACGGAATTAGCGCGAACCCGTCCTGCGTCGCCAGAGCCCCAAGCCACTCCGGACCCTTCGCAATGTTCGCGCCCGTTATGATCGGAACCAGCGCCGCGACAATCCCGGCGATCGTCCCCCCCGCAATCAACCCGGACGCCAGCAGCACGCCCGGGCTCAGCTCGCCACCGGGTTGTCCGCGCCGCAGCCACTTGTCCACCACGAAGCGGATCACGCCGCCGACGAAGATCGGCGTCGAGGCCGACAGCGGCAGGTAAACGCCGACCGCAAACGGCAGCGACGGGATCCCGGCCAGCTCCAGCACCACGGCGATGGCCACCCCCAGCAACACCAGCGACCACGGCATCTGCCGCGAGAGGATGCCGTCGATGATGAACGACATCAGCGCCGCCTTCGGCGCGTCGTACTTCGTCACGGGCGTGCCGTCGTCCTGCGCGGCGAGCTTGCCGTTCACGCCCGGATCGACGAAGTAGCGCGCCTGCCCGCCTTCATCCACCAAGTACTTGCCCGGCGGTACGCCCGGCACCTGCCCGGTCCGCACATGTACCGCCGCGTATTCCGCGGCGTCCTGGGCCACGTAGGTTCCCCGCACGGGCTCCCGTCGCTCCTGGCCGGTCAGCGGAATCGCCGTGGTCGGCAGGTTCTTCTTGGAGTACACGGTCCCGCCGTCATTGAGCACGAGCAGCGTCACCCCGATGACCAGAGCCGAGGTGAGCGCCCCGACCAGGATCGCAAGCTGCATGGCACGCGGCGTGCCGCCGACCAGGAACCCGGTCTTGAGATCCTGCGAAGTCGTACCGCCGTTCGACGCGGCGATGCACACGATCCCCGCGATCGAGAGGGCCGTAAGTTTGTGCTCGGCGGTGGTCCAGCCGAGCACCAGGAAGATCAGGCAGGTCATCAGCAGCGTCGCGACCGTCATGCCGGAGATGGGGTTGGACGACGAGCCGATCTCGCCCACCAGCCGCGACGACACCGTGACGAACAGAAAGCCGAACACGACGATGCACACGGCCCCGACGACGTTCATGTGGAAGATCGGCTGGGCGGCGAGGATCGCGAGCACGATCGCGAGGCTGCCGAACAGCACGACGCGCATCGACATGTCGCGCTCGGTCCGCAGCACGACGCCGCGCGCCGTGTTGTTGCCTCGCGCAGAGATGTCGCGCAGACCCGCGCGGATCGACGCCAGAATCAGCGGCAAGGCCTGGAACATGCTGATGATCCCGCCCGCCGCGACCGCCCCCGCCCCGATGTACAACACGTAGCTGCTGCGGATTTCGCCGGGCGACATATCGCGGATCAGCTTCTCCGCGGGGAACAGCGGCTGGTCCAACCCGGTCCCGAAGAACACGATCGCGGGTGTGAGCACCCACGCGGCCAGGATGCCGCCGCCGACCATGATGCACGAGATGCGTGTGCCGATGATGTAGCCCACGCCGAGCAGGTGCGGGGCCAGCTCGCCGGACAGCATCGCCCCTTTGAAAAATCCGAGCGACTTTTCGGGGATGGCTTTGAACAGCCGCAGTCCTTCGGCCAGGAACCAGTAGACGAAACCGACCCCAAAGCCCGCGAACACGGTCGTCGCCGACGTGCCGCCCTTTTCGCCGACGATGAGCACGTCGGCGCAGGCGGTCCCTTCGGGGTAGGCCAGTTTGCCGTGCTGGCGAACGATGAACGCCCGCCGCAGCGGGATCATCATCAGCACGCCGAGCAGCCCGCCCAGCACCGCGACGAGGGCGACGCGGATGTACTCGAGGTCGTACCCCAGGATCATCAGCGCCGGCATCGTGACGCCCACGCCGAAGGCGATGGACTCGCCGGCCGAGCCGGTCGTCTGGACGATGTTGTTCTCCAGGATCGTCGCCCGGCGGCCGAGCAGCGGCGTGACCACGCGGAACAGCGTGATCGACAGCACCGCGATCGGGATCGAGGCCGACACGGTCATGCCGACCTTCAGCACCAGGTACATCGACGACGCGCCGAACACGATGCCGAGCACGGCCCCGGCAAGCAGGGCCGGCCACGTCAGCTCCGGGGGATTGGTGGCTGGCGAGACGTAGGGCTCGTGACTGGGTACTTCGGCCGCGAAAACCGGGTGACTGGCAGTGCTCATAGGTAACTCGCAGATCGGAGTGGTCGCCGCGCGGGCGGCGCCGGCCGACGCCGGGGCAGTGTCTCCGCGCGGCCCAGCAAAAGCAATCCGTCGCGCTGGCCGTCACCGCGGGCCGGTCGTATGCTAGCGGCCATGTGGCGCGGCACTTGGATCAAGCGTGGACGTGGGCGGAGCATCGTAGCGCTGGCGTTTCTGACGCTGCTGACCGGTTGCGCGCGGAAGGCGGAGTTCACACTACGCCAGCCGTTTGCCCCGCCGGCCCAGCGGAACCTGAAGCTCCTCAGCGATTCCAGCTTCTACGCCGTCGCGGACGACCGGGCAACCTACGCGTTTTCGTTTCCGCTGCCCGGCTCGGAGGCCGGGCCGCGGGCCTTCGTGGTCTACCTGTCCGCCCCGACGCGCCCGCCGAAGGTCGCGGCCGATCCAGCCGACCCGCTCGGCGTCCGCGGGTTCCTGATTCAGGAGGTGGGGGCGCTCGCGGGCCGCTGCGACTTCGTCCGCGGCACGCTCGAGGCCCGCACGGTGCCGCTGGCCCCGCGTTTCCGCCGGCTGCGCTTGCGTCTTCAGACCGAGGACGGGGCCGAGCTGGCGGGCCAGGCCGTGGTCGAAGGCCTGCCGCGGGCCGTGCAGACGCTGGAACGGGAGTTCCCCGCCGACGTTGCCAGCCTGCTCCCGCCGGAGCCGCCGGTGGAATCAGATGAACCGGTGGAATCGGCCGCGGCAGATACGCCGACGGAAACGTCGCCGCGACCATAACGGGCCGCTTGCGGGCGTCGTGTGGCGACCGGCTTCCTTGCCGTCACGGTTCGGACGCTGGTGTAGTGAGTCCAACGTGCTTGGGTGCTTCGGCTTGGGGAGCATGGGCCTCCGGCCCGTGTCCGACGCGACCAAATCACCGTGCGCGATTCGGCAGCGCCGATCCGAGCCGACCGCGCGAGCGGTCGCAAGTTTGTCCGCGAACTCGCGCTCACGGCTCGCACAGGCGCCGCCCATTCGCGCACGTCCATTTAGCACGGGCCGGAGGCCCATGCTCCCCGCGCGATTACGCTTGGTTCTCCTCAGACTCTACACTGGCTCGGCGCACCGATTCAGTCTCCGGTCCGCGCGCCGTGAGCCGCCCAGCACGCCGCCAGCGCCAGCGCGGCGGTTTCCACCCGCAAGACGTGCGCGCCGATTTGCACGAGTTCCCCGCCGCGCGACCGCAGGAACTCCAACTCGGCCGGCGTCAGTCCACCTTCCGGGCCAATGACCCCGACGACGTGCTTGGCGTGCGACTCGTCGCGCGCGAGCGCGGCGGTCAGCGGAGCCGCCGACCCGTCCGGGTGTGCCACGAGCAGCACGCCGGGGCCGCCCGCCGCGCACGCTTGCGCGAGCGTCGCCGCGCTCGTGATCTCCGGCAGCCACGCGCGGCGACACTGCTTACAGGCTTCGACGGCGGTGCGGCGGAGCTTCTCCAGGTGCTGCGGTCCGACGCGAACGATGGAACGCTCGAATTCCGCCAGGACGAGCCGCGTGACGCCCAGCTCCGTGCATTTCTCGACCAGCCATTCCAGCCGCGCTCCCTTGCAGCCGGGCGTAATGAGGGTCAGCGTGCGGCTGGGCGGCGGAACCTCCTGCACGACCTCGATCCGCACGCGTGTTGTGCCGCGTGTGCGCCGCGAGACCGGCGCGGTTTCGGTGACGAGCGTCCCGCGCGCCACGTGCCCGGTCCCGTTGAACAGCGTGAGTTCGTCCCCCGCGCGCAACCGCCGACTGCCCTGCGCGTGCCGCGTTTCCGCGTCAGAAAGGGAGATGTCGCCCAGGTGCAGATCGGCGCAGTAGAACCAAGGCGAATCCACGGGCGGGATTGTACCCAGACGCCGCGATGGCTCGGGTGGTCAACGGCGGCGTGAGCGGCGTGCGCCTCGCAGCGTGCGTCCGTTTCAAAGGCCGGTCAGACCCCGTACTCCCCCCACCGCCGGCTCACGAGCGCCTTGATCTCCGCCGTCATCTCCAGCTCCGCCGGCCATTCGCGCACCTGGCCTTCGCCGGCGATCTTGCGGGTCGCGTCGATACCCATCTTGCTGCCCGTGCCGCAGAACGGCGTGGCGTGGTCGAGGATGTCGAGCGGGCCGCGGACGAATTCGATGTCGCGTTGCGGATCGACATTCGCACAGAGGTGAAACAGCACGTCGTCCTGGTTGTGTACATCCACGTGCGCATCGACGACGACGATGATCTTGGTCAGGCCCATCTGCCCCGCGCCCCAGATAGCGTGCATGACCCGCCGGGCCTGATAGGGGTATTCCTTCTTGATTTTGACGAAAGCGCAGTTGTGGAAGCAGCCGAACAGCGGCAGGTCGTAGTCGATGATGTCCGGCACCAGCATTTGCAGCAGCGGCAGGAAGATGCGCTCCGTCGCCTTGCCGAGCCAGTAATCCTCCATCGGCGGCTGGCCGACGATCGTCGTGGGGTACAGCGGCTGGCGGCGGTGCGTGAGCGCGGTCACGTGAAACCGCGGGTAGTAGTCGGCCAGGGAATAGAAGCCCGTGTGGTCGCCGAACGGGCCTTCGCGGATCAGCTCTTCCGTCGGGTCGATGTAACCCTCGATCACGAATTCGGCGGTCGCCGGAACTTCAATCTCGGGCTGTGTGACGCAAGATACCAGTTCGAGCGCCCGCCCCTGGAGAAACCCGCCGAACAGGCACTCATCGATGCCGGGCGGCAACGGGCACGTGGCCAGGTACGGCGTGACCGCCGGCCCACCGAGCGCGATCGCCAGCGGCATGCGCTGCCCGCGGGCCTGGTAGGCGCGGAAGTGTCGCGCACCGTCGTGGTGCATGTGCCAGTGCATCGCTGCGAGCTGGGGCTCGAAAAGCTGCACGCGGTACATGCCGACGTTGCGCTCGCCGGTTTCGGGGTGCTTGGTGAACACGGCCCCGAGCGTGATGTACCGCCCGCCGTCCTCCGGCCAACATTTGAGCGCCGGCAGCGTGAACAAGTCCGCGTCGTCGGTGTGGACCACGTCCTGGCACACGCCGCGCTTGACGACCTTCGGCGGCAGACTGCCGAGCTGCGCCAGTTCCGGCAGCTTCTTGAGCTTTTCGAGCAGCGTGCTCGGGATTTCCGGCTTGATGAGTGCTTTGACGCGGGCGGCGACCTCGTCGAAGTCCTGACAATCCAGCGCCAGGTACATGCGTTCGCGCGTCCCATATGTATTGATCAGCAGCGGAAACTGCGACCCTTTGACGCGCTCAAACAGCAGGGCCGGCCCGGCGGCTTTCACCACGCGGTCGGCGATTTCGGTAATCTCAAGGACCGGGTCAACCGCGGCCTTGATCCGTTTCAGCCAGCCGCGCTCTTCGAGCTGCTTTACGAACGTTTGGAGGTCCGGGGCGGACACGCGCGTCTCCTCTGCTCACGCCACTCGCAGGGGCGGTTCTTGTTGACGAGCCGCCGCAGCTTGCGGCACCACACCGCCGCCATCGTGCGGCAAATGCCGGCGGTGTCAGCGGGCGGAAAGGCCGCGTGCGGGCAATCGAAGCCGCAGTAGAGCGGCAGGGACAGCGATGCGCGGGGCCGGGACATTCGACGGAGGATTGTACGCGGGGCGGGGTGCGCTGCGAGTCGCGCCCGCCGCCGGCGGAGCGACTGGTCGGCGGTCGGCTTTACAGGCTGCGGGCCGCACGCATAATCACCGTTCCGATGCCGCCCGGCGCGGCGAATTGCACAGTGGCCCCGGACCCGCGAGAGGAACCATGCAACCGGGGATCAGAGACTATCTGCGCGATGTTGAGCGGACGTACGCGGCTGGCAACGCCACCGAGCACAGCTTCCGTCCCGCCTTGAAGTCGCTGATCGAGTCCTTGGAACCGGCGATTACCGCGACTAACGAACCGCGGCGCGTGGCGTGCGGCGCGCCGGACTTCATCGTCACCCGCGGCGCCGTACCCCTTCTTGCGCGAAGTCTTCGAGTACGTCGCCGGCACCAAGCTGGACCCGAGCATCGTGTGGTCCGTGGACCTGCTGGCGGACATTCTGCGGCGTTGCGCCATGGGCGCGATTCTGGCGGATTTCGGCAAAGCCACGCGAAAGGAAGACCCCGTTGTCCATTTCTATGAGACGTTCCTCGCCGCGTACGACCCGGCCCTGCGCGAGACGCGCGGGGTCTACTACACGCCGGAACCGGTGGTGGGGTTCATCGTGCGCAGCATCGACCTGATCCTGAAGCGGGATTTCGGCTGCCCCGGGGGCTTGGCGGACAACTCCATGATCGCCGTCGAGCCGCGCGGCTCCGGCCGTGACGATGCGGGGCCGAGACCGCGGCATAGCAATCTGAAACTTGAGATTTCAGATCTCAAATCTCAGATCGCGGTCCATCGCGTGCAGATTCTCGACCCGGCGACGGGGACGGGTACGTTTCTATTCGAGGTGGTCCGGCTGATTCACGATGCCCTCAAGGCCAGCCGCGGGACGTGGGGCGGCGCGAAGGGGTACGTGGCACAACATCTGCTGCCGCGGCTGCATGGCTTTGAGCTGATGATGGCCCCGTACGCGGTCGCGCACATGAAGCTGGGCTGGCTGCTGAAGGAGACCGGGTACAACTTCCCGACCGACGAGCGGCTGCGGGTCTACCTGACGAACACGCTCGAGGAGGCTGAGATCGTCGCCGGACCGCTGCTGGCCCTCGCGAACCAGATCGCCCGCGAAGCTAACGCCGCCAGCCGGGTCAAGAGCGAGTGTCCGATCATGGTCGTGCTCGGCAACCCGCCGTACTCGGGGCTCTCGGCCAACATGAACGAATGGACTGATAACCTGCTCAAGAAGCGCCTGCCTCTGCCCGGCGGTGCGCCGGGCTACTACGAAGTTGACGGCCAACCGTTGGGCGAAAAGAAGCTGTGGCTTCAGGACGACTACGTCAAGTTCATCCGCTTCGGGCAGTACCGCATCGAGCAGACCGGGTACGGCATCCTGGCCTTCATCACCAACCACGGCTACCTGGACAACCCCACGTTCCGCGGCATGCGGCGGAGCCTGATGCAGACGTTCGACGACATCTACGTCCTGGACCTGCACGGCAACGCCAAGAAGCGGGAGACCGCGCCGGACGGCTCCAAGGACCAGAACGTGTTCGATATCATGCAGGGGGTCGCGGTGTGCATCATGGTCCGTAAGCCGGGGCGGAAAGGCGGTGCGGTCTGAGATCTCAAATTTCAAATTTCAAATTTCAAATCTCAAATCTCAGATTTCAGATTTCAAATTCGCGCCCCGCGACGCGCGGCGGAGGTGTGGGTTGAGATCTCAAATTTCAAATCTGAAATTTCAGATGCGGCGGCCGCGACGCGCGGTGGAGGTGTGCGATGAAGTATGAGCGCTTCGAGCAGCTCCCCGTCTGGCAGGCGGCCATGACGCTGGCGGAGCGGGTCTACGCGCTGACTGACTTGCACCCATTCGATCGCGTGCGCGAGCTGCGCGACCAGATTCGGCGGGCCGCCCTGTCCGTGTCCAACAACATCGCCGAGGGTTTTGAGCGCGGCACGACGGCCGAGCTGCTCAGCTTCCTCTACATCGCGCGGGGCTCCGCCGGCGAAGTCCGCTCCATGCTCCACTTCTGCGACCGGCTGCCGGCTCTGGAATCTCAAATCTCAAATTTCAAATCTCAGATATCCGACCTCCGGGCCATAGCCGAGTCGTGTTCGCGGCAGATTCGCGGCTGGGCGGACCAGCTTCAGAACAGCGGCATCCAGGGGCAGCGGCGGCTGGACGACAAGACGCGCCGGGCGTGGGAGGCGGACCGGCGGGCCAATGCCTTTTGGCAACATCTCCAGGAGATTCGCGACGCGGCCGCGCAAGGCGGGACTGAGCCGAGAACCGGGACGCAGCCGAACTCCGGACCCCAGCCGAACTCCGGACCCCAGCCGAACTCCGGACCCCAGCCGAACTCCGGGCGCCGGCCGAACTCCGGATCCCGGCCGAACTCAGGACCCCGGCCAAACTCCGGGCCCCAGCCGATGCCGCAGCACTACGAGGAGGCGCCATGACCGCCCGCGTCTATCACGCCGATCTTTGGGGCACGCGTGAGGGCAAGTACGACTGGCTCAACGCCCAGGACGTGGCGTCGACGCGCTGGAAGAAGCTCGCGCCCGATCGGCCGTTCTACCTGTTCGTCCCGCAGGACGTGCGGCTGCGCGAGGAGTATGAAGCCGGGGCGAAGTTCACGGACATCATGCCGGTGAATTCGGTTGGCATCGTCACGGCTCGCGACGAGCTGACCATTCGGGACACGCCGGACGACGTCTGGAAGACCGTCCGCGACTTCGCTTCACTGCCGGAGGAAACGGCGCGCGAGAAGTACGACCTCGGGAAAGACGTCGAGGACTGGCAGGTTCAACTGGCGCAGCGCGATTTGAAGGCGTCCGGCTTCTCCAGAGACAATGTCGTGCCGGTTCTATACCGCCCGTTCGATGAGCGGTTCACTTACTACACGGGGCGCTCGCGCGGTTTCATTTGCAGGCCGCGACCCGAGGTCATGCGCCACATGCTGGCGGGCGGGAATCTCGCGCTAATAACGTCGCGAATGACCAAGGGGGAGACGTTCAAGCATGTCCAGGTGACTCGCATCATTTGCGAAGTCATCTGCATGTCTCCCAAGACGTCGAACAACGGGTTCCTTTTCCCGCTCTACCTCTATCCACACTCGGACAAGATGTTCGAAGTTTCTCCCTGGCCGGCGGGCAAGGGCGGTCGGCGGCCGAACTTGGCGCCGGAGTTCGTCGCGGCGCTCGCGGACAGGCTTGGGCTGAAGTTCATCCCGGACGGCGGCGGCGGCGGCCGGAATCTCAAATTTGAAATTTCAAATTTCAAATCGGACACCTCGAACCCGAAATCTCGAAGCTCGAATCTCAAATCTGAGATTTCAAATCTGAGATCCCGCGGCGCGTTCGGACCGGAGGACATTTTCCACTACGCCTACGCGGTGTTTCACAGCCCGACGTATCGCAGCCGGTACGCCGAGTTCCTGAAGATCGACTTCCCACGGCTGCCGTTGACCGGCGACAAGGAGCTGTTTGCTCGCTTGTGCGCGCTGGGGGCCGAGCTGGTCGGGTTGCACCTGCTGGAGTGCGTGCCGACGCCGGCCGCGAGCTATCCGCAGCCGGGCGACAACGTGGTGGAAAAACCGCGCTACTGCGCCACGGGTGCCACGCCGACTCGTCACCGCCAGGATGGCGGCGCCACATCAGCCGGCCGCGTGCATATCAACGCTGAGCAGTACTTCGACGGCGTCCCGCCGGAAGTGTGGGAGTTTCACGTCGGTGGCTATCAGGTCTGCGAAAAGTGGCTCAAGGACCGCAAGGGGCGGTGCCTCAGCTTCGACGACATCGAGACCTACCGGCGGACCACCGAGGCGCTGCGGCAGACCATCCGGCTGATGGCCGAGATCGACGCAGCGATCCCCGGCTGGCCGCTCCCGTAAATCGCGTGTGGCGCCGGCGCACGAAAAAGCCGATGCCGGAACCGGCATCGGCTCACAACGAACGAACAACTCGGCGGGGCGCCTAGCTGGCGTAGCGCGACACGACGGGCTCCGCCACGTCCAGCACGGTCCCCACGTCGAGGTGATCTTCGTTTTCGTTCAGGCAAACCTGCGTGCGGACCACCGTCGCCCAGCGGGTACTGACCAGCCCGAACGAGGTGCGCGGCTCGGTCCCCGGCAGGTGCGAACGCAATTCGTACCGCTGGCCCTCTGAAACGCCATAACCCAACGGCACGCGCAGGCGCATCCCGTTCTTTGAGACATCAAGACATCGGCAACGAAGCACGGTCGAGCCGTGGTGGTCGATCATCCACAGCTCACAGTTGACCGGGCGACGGGCCTCGAACCGGCGTTCGACGCCGGCCGGGGGTTCCAAAACCGCCGGATGTGCGCCAGCGTGGAAGACGGTGGTCACGGAGGTGGGCATGCGTGTCTCCTTCAAGGCGGCCTGTAAGCCGCGCTACCGACCGCGCTCGGTCGGCCTACTCGAGCCCGAACTCGGCGAGCCACGCTGCGGTGGCCTCCGGGCTCAATCCCGCCTCCTTCTCCTCCGGCTCCGGCCGGGGCTTCCCTTCCGGTTGCTCCAGCTTACGCAAGAGTGCGGCCCAGAACACATCCGCATCCATGACCCGTGCGCGCCGGCGTTTCGCGGCCCGCTGAATCGCGTGGTCCGACGAAACAACCAGCAGCCGGCGGGCCGCGGAATCGTGCTCGACGATCCCGATGACGACCGCGTCGGCACTCACGCCGCGCCCGCTGAACAGCACCTCGATCGCGGGGTGCCCGATCTGTGCGGCACGCGCGGCGGATGGCGTCGGGCCATCGAAGACGAGTCTGACGCGCTCCCCACAACGGCGGGCCCAGCTCCCGACCTTGTCGCAGAGCATCGATGGCCCGATCAGCAACTGTGTGCTGTCCCGCTTGCGGGCAGCGTGGAGGAGGTTGTTTCCGTCGATTACGACAGGCACCTCCGGTCTCCAATTACTAGTCTAACTCAGATTCGGTCACTTTGCAAAAACGAACACGATTTCCGGCCGTCGGAAGTTCCCCGCACCCGCTGACGGAGTCGGTCATCTGCGCGCCGGAACCGGTTACGGGCCGCTCTGGCCTCGAAAGCGCGTTGTCCACCGGGGCCGGGTACTGTACCATACCGCCCCGGCCTCGTCACGGCGGTCGCACGCCGCGCGGGCAGCCTTCGTTTCCTAGGAGTTTCAGCATGAATCGCGGGAAATCTTTCGGATTGCTGCTCGCCGGCGCGTGCGTCGCGCTGGTCGCCGCCCAGACCCCCCCGCCGCCGGGGCATGGCGCACGCCGCGGGCAGCCGGAACCGTCGCTCCAGGGTGAGCAGAAGCTGCGCTGGGTCTGCAAACAGTTGAAGCTGGACGACGGGCAGATGCAGAAAGTGGAGGCCCTCATCCAGGTTTTCCAGGCCGAGGTTGCGGAGCAACGGCAGGATCCCGCGGCATTGCTCCAGAAGATCCAGGACAAGTACGCGGAGCTGCGGGCGGCCGAGTCGGACGGCAACGCGGAGAAGGCCAAGCAGTTGCGGACCGAGCTCAAGGAAATGACGCCGGGCGCCCAAGCCGAAGGCCGGTTTTTCACCGACCTGGAGCAGGTTCTTTCCGAAGAGCAGAAAGCCAAGCTACCGGCAGTGCGGAAGCGGGCTGAGTCGGTCGGCGACGTGACGATGAAGCCGGTTCACGTGCTGCGTGCGGCCCACAAGGCTGGGCTGAACGTCGAGCAGAATCAGAAGCTCGAGGAGCTGCTGGAGACCTTCCGCGGCGAGATCGTGGCCAATCGGCCCGAGAACCCCCAGGCGGCGGCCGAGCGCGTGGACAAGTTCGTCGAGCAGGTGCGTGAGGTGCTGACCCCCGCGCAGCGGCCGGCGTTCGACCAGGAAGTCGAAGCGCAGCGCGATAATCCCGCGCCCGCGACGGCCCTGCAACCGCCCGCGACGCAGCCTTCCAAATAAGCCTGGCGAATGACGCCCAACGCAGGCGACCGATCCGCCGTGGTTGCAGAACACCCGCTGACACTTCGCGGCGCTGAATCGCTCCCTGCCGGTCGCGGCTCGGATTCGCGCACGCGCGCTCTGCGACCGTAACCTCCAACACCCGCCACGGCAGGCGGTGTGCGGATCGGGCGCCGCTCACGGCGTGCGATCGCCGGGGCGGCGGACGGTCGCGCCGGAACGCACGAACGGGCCAGATGCGACGAAACGACCGTTCGCAACTGGCCCGTCGTGTGGAGGTAAGGGACGTTCGGGCCGACGCGCGGGGCCGCCACGCTCGCTGGCGGCCGCACACGCGTCGGGGGTCATTCACGTAACCACGTGCCGCGCCGCGAAATTCCGCCAGGCGGGGCACTCTTCCGGGGCGGCACAGCACACGTCCCGGATGTGCTCGTAAAACACTTCCGGCGTCAGGCCGATATCACGCCGCAGAGGGCATTTCAACGCGATTCGCGGCCGCGTCGTGCTGCCGCCGGTGAGCAACGACCGTATATACACCTGGTTCTTGCCGGCGGTGCATTTCATGTATCGGTTCAGGTTGCGCTCGTAGACCGACAGGTTGCCGCAGAGCTCTTCGGGCGTCAGCGGCGGCCCG
>CAYMXT010000083.1:0-4155 GCA_964394415.1 uncultured Planctomycetales bacterium | reverse complement strand
GCCCGAAGGCCTCCTCCACGGTCTGAATCCGGCGCTTACGCAGCGAAACGGACATCGTTCAGCCTCCACTCTTCACGGCCTCAGATGAACCTGGCACGCGTTCGACTGGGGAGCATGGGCCTCCGGCCCGTGCGATTGATGGGCGATTCGGGCCAGAGGCTCATGCTCCCAAGCTCGCACACGCGGGGGTCGGGACCGGCCCAGGCCGCAGCCGGAGAGAGAGCGGCGTCAAACCGAGCGGGCCGGGTTGGGGCGCGGAGACTCGGAGAGAAGAGGCGTGCCCGCCCGGCTTGACGGCGCTGTCCGTCAAGACCGCGGCTGCTGGGCCGATCGGCGACCGGCCGCGTGCGTTATTGCTTGTCTTTGGGGGTCAGGCGGCGATGGTGGTACGAGGCGGATGAAGAACCGAATGCGTTACGATTGATAAGAGGGCGATCAGAGAAGATAGACCATCAAGCCAAAACCTCCATGTCGAAGTATACGCACCCCACGTGTCCAAGTCACGACCGATAACACGAAAAATGCGCGTGCCGCGCATCCGAACCCGCCACGCAGGTGGTGGGTATGTCCGAACCCCGCACGTCACTGCGCGCCGGGGCGCGGCCCGCGGTGCGGAAGGCTGGCCGGCCGGCCGGCCCCGGACTTGCGTCCGGGGTTCGGATGTCGGCCCCGCACTGGCGTGCGGGGTTCGGATGTTGCCCCGGACTGGCGTGCGGGGTTCGGATTGTCAGCCGTTGAAACCGTGCGGGTGGGTACGATGCCATTCCCACGCGGACGCGATCAGCTCGCGGATGTCCAGGTAACGCGGCTGCCACCCGTAGGTGCGGCGGAGCTTATCGGAATTCGCGTAGAGGGCGGGGGCGTCGCCCGGTCGACGCTCCGCAATCGCGACGGGGATCGGGTGCCCCGTGACCGCGCGGGCCGCGCCGACAATCTCCAACACGCTATGACCCTGTCCGGTGCCCACGTTGAACGCCTCCGCCTTGCCCGGCGAGCAGCCTTGGACGGCGAGCAAGTGCGCCGCCGCCAGGTCATCGACGTGGATGTAGTCGCGCACGCACGTTCCGTCCGGCGTCGGATAGTCCGTGCCGTAGACTTTGAGGCGCTCGCGCTGCCCCAGCGCGACCTGTAGCACGATCGGGATCAGGTGCGTTTCGGGCCGATGGTCCTCGCCGATTGTGCCGCCAGGTGCAGCGCCAGAGGCGTTGAAGTAGCGGAGCATGACGGCCCCCAGACCCCATGCGATCGCGGACGATTCAAGCAGCCATTCGACCGCCAGCTTCGTGTGTCCGTAGGGGCTCACCGGGTTGCGCGGCAACGTTTCGACCATCGGCAGGTCTTCCGGCTCGCCGTGGACGGCGCACGTGCTGCTGAACACGAACCGTCGCACGCCGTGGGCCTGCATGGCGTCCAGCAAGTTCAGCGTGTTGGCGACGTTGTTGCGCCAGTACTTGAGCGGCTCGTTGACCGAGTCGCCGACGTTGATGAACGCGGCGAAGTGCATCGCGGCGTCGAATTGCTCGCCGGTCAAGGTCCGGTCGAGCGCGGTACGGTCGGCGAGGTCGCCGAGGACGAACGTGGCCCGCGGATCGACCGCGGCGCGATGCCCGGCACTGAGGTTGTCGAACACGGTGACCTGGTGACCGTCCGCGATCAGCCGCCGCACGCAATGGCTGCCGACGTACCCGGCCCCGCCGACGACGAGAATCCGCATAGCGCTGTTCCTTCTCAAAGGGTGACGTATGTTCTATCGGCGTGCGACGGCGGGCAAGCGCGCCCTTCCGCGTGTGGCGCGGGGCGGCTAGATTGCGGGCGTGGCCGGACGCTCACGCCAGACGACGACGGTTGCGCCCGAGGCCGACGGCGAGCGGCTCACGCCGGCCATGCGCCAGTATCGCGAGCAGAAGGAGCAGGTGCCGGACGCGATCCTGCTGTTCCGCATGGGGGACTTCTACGAGATGTTCTACGAGGATGCGAAGCTCGGGGCACGGGTGCTCGGGATCGCGCTGACCACGCGCGATGGTACGACGGCGATGGCCGGCATTCCGCACCACGCCCTGGAGACCTACCTCGCGCGGCTGGTCGCGGCGGGCTACAAGGTCGCGATCAGCGAGCAGGTGATCGACCCGCGCCAGACGAAGGGGTTGATCGAGCGTGCGCTCACCCGGATCGTCACGCCGGGGACGCTGACGGATGACGCTCTGCTCGACAAATCGCGGAGCAACGTCCTGGTGGCCGTGGTACACACGCCGACCGAAGCCGGGCTCGCTCTGCTGGAACTCTCGACGGGGCAGTTCGACGTGCAGCTTTGCCCGCCGCAGCGGGTGGCGGACGAGCTGGCGCGCGCCGACGTCGCAGAGATCCTCCTCCCCGAGGCGACCCACTCCGGGCGGCACGCGCTGGAAACCGAGCTGGCCGGCCGCACGTCGGCGAGCATCACGTATCGCAGCCCGACCGATTTCACCCCCGCCCGCGCCGAGCAAATCCTGCGCGAGCACTATGAAATCGCGGGGTTGGAGGGCTTCGGCTTCGACCGCATCGACGCCGCGCTCCAGGCCGCCGGCGGCTTGCTCGCCTACGTGCGCGAGACGCAGAAGGCCGCGGCCCGACATCTGCGTCCACCGCGGCGGCGGGGCACGGACGAGGGCGTGGTGCTCGATCCGGTGACGCTGCGGGCGCTGGAAGTCGAACGCACGCTGCGAACCGGATCGCGCGAGGGGACGCTGCTGGCCGCGGTGGATCGCACGTGTAACCCGATGGGGGCGCGGCTGTCGCGGGCGTGGCTGTGCTATCCGCTCCGCGACCTGGCCGAGATTCGTCGCCGACAGCAGACGATTGACGGGCTGCGCCAGGCGCCCGCTGTGCGGGCGCGCCTGCGCAAGGCCCTGCGCGAGGTCGGCGACCTCGAGCGCATGCTTGGCCGGCTGGGGGTCCAGCGGGCGACGCCGCGCGATCTGCGCGCCCTGGGCAACGGCTTGGCGCGCCTGCGCGAGTTGCGTGATTTGCTCGGCGAGTTGCACACGCCGGAGACGGATGAGGTTGCGGGCCTCTTGGACGGTCTCGACGAGCTGGCGGAGCGCCTGTGCGCGGCCTTGCGGCCGGATGCCCCGCTGACCGTCCGCGAAGGCGGCATCTTCAACGACGGCCACCACGCCGAGCTGGACCGTCTGCGGGCGATCAATCGCGACGGGCAGCAGTGGCTGGCGGATTTCCAGGCCCGCGAGGTGCAGCGGACGGGCATCCCGACGCTCAAGGTCGGCTTCAACCAGGTGTTCGGGTTTTACATCGAGATCACGCACACCAACCGCGACCGCGTGCCGCCGGAGTATGTCCGTAAGCAGACGGTCAAGAACGCCGAGCGGTACATCACCGACGAGCTGAAGCGGCACGAGACCGAAGTCTTGTCGGCCGAAGCGCGGGCCTGCGAGTTGGAATACGAACTGTTCGCCGCGCTGCGCGACGGACTCCTGCCAGACATCCCCGCGATGCAGCAGGCGGCCGCGGCCCTGGCGCGGCTGGACGTGCTGGCGGGCTGGGCGGAATTGGCGGCGACGCGGCGCTACTGCTGTCCCACCTTCGTGGACGAGGCCTTGCTCGACATTCGGGCCGGCCGACACCCGGTGCTCGAACAGGTGCTCGAAGCGAACTTCGTCGCGAACGACACGCAGCTCGTCGCCGGCGGCGCGTCGCTGGCCCTCATCACCGGGCCAAACATGGCCGGCAAGAGCACCTACATTCGGCAGGTCGCCTTGCTGACGCTGTTGGCCCACTGCGGCTGTTGGGTGCCGGCGGAGACGTGCCGGCTGGGGCTGGTGGACCGCATCTTCACCCGCGTCGGAGCGAGCGACGAGCTGGCCCGCGGGCAGTCCACGTTCATGGTCGAGATGGTCGAGACCGCGAACATCCTGCACAACGCCTCGCGGCGGAGCCTCGTCATTCTCGACGAGGTCGGCCGCGGGACGAGCACGTTCGACGGGGTCGCGCTCGCGTGGGCGATCACCGAGCAGCTTGCGACGCGGGTCGGCTGCCGCACGCTCTTCGCGACGCACTACCACGAGCTGACCGAGCTCGGCGAGCTGCTCGAACCGGTCGTCAATCTCAACGTCGCGGTGCGCGAATACGAGGACCAGGTCGTGTTCCTGCACCGCATCGTGC
>CAYMXT010000082.1:0-16729 GCA_964394415.1 uncultured Planctomycetales bacterium | reverse complement strand
GACTATCAGTCTGTGCGTGGAGCACAGACTATCAGTCTGTGCGTGGAGCACAGACGATTCGTCTGTGCGAAACCTGATCTGTGAAGCGTGACTGACGCCGCGGCGCTGTCCGACACTAGCTGTTCTGCGTACCACGCGAAGGGGGAAAAGGGGACACTACTGGTTCTTGGTGCCCTCCGCTGCCCGACGAGAACGTCCATTAATCAGTAGTGTCCCCTTTTTCATTCCCTTTTTCATTCGTCGTGAGGGGCCGGAGCGCGCAGATGCGGTTCCCCTGCGCGGTCCAGACCTTCACTCCATGAGTTGGATTCGCACCGGTCCGGCCGGCTGGACGTGCCCCACAACCGCTGCACAGATCGCGCCCGCGGTTTTCAATTCCCGGAGCAGCGCGTCGCAGCGCTCCGCGGGGAGGCTGAGCAGCAGGCCGCCGGAGGTTTGGGCGTCGGCGAGCACGCCGGCGAGGGCCGGCTCAACGGCGGGGTCGATCGTGAGCCGGTCGGCGAGAAAGTTCTGCGTGGTCTTGTGCGTGCGGGTGAGCACGCCGAGGCGGGCCATTTCGAGCGTCCGCGGCAGCCGCGGCACCTGGGCCGCTTTGATTACGACGGTGACCTTGCTCGCGTCGGCCAGCTCGAAGGCGTGCCCGACCAGTCCGAAGCCGGTGATGTCGGTACATGCGTTGACGCCGACTTTGACCGCCGCGTCGCGGCCGGGACGGTTCAAAGCGCCCATTACGCGGATCGCTTCCGCAAGGTCGGACTCCGAGATCTTGCCGCCCTTAGCGGCGCTGCACAACACGCCGCTGCCGATCGGCTTGGTGAGCACGAGCACGTCGCCGGGCTGGGCGCCGGCGTTCGTCAGAATCCGCTGCGGATGCACGACGCCGGTGACGGCCAGGCCATACTTGATTTCCTGATCGCGGATGCTGTGTCCGCCGACGATGACGGCCCCGGCTTCGCGGACGGCGTCGGCCCCGCCGCGGAGGATTTCGACGAGGATTTCGAGCGGCAGGGTTTTGTCAGGGAACCCGACGAGATTGAGTGCCGTGAGCGGCTGGCCGCCCATCGCGTACACGTCGGACAGCGCGTTGGCGGCCGCGATGCGACCGAACGCGAACGGATCGTCAACGAGCGGCGGGAAGAAGTCGGTCGTCTGCACGAGCGCGAGATCGTCGCGCAAGCGAAAGACGCCGGCGTCGTCGCAGGTGTTGGTGCCGACGAGCAGGTCGGGGTGCTGCCACGGTTCAAGCTGACGCAGAACCTGCATCAGGCCGTCTTGCGGCAACTTGCCCGCTCAGCCCGCACACGAGGCGTAGTCGGTCAGACGAATTCTGCGGCACTCAGCCATCAGCTTTCAGCCGTCAGCCTACAGCTTGTATCGGCCGGGCTCTGCGCCGGTCGTTTGTGGCACCGGCTTCCAGCCGGTGGAGCCGGTATTCTGCCAAGGCCCCGCGCGCGCGGCAACGGCAGCGCGCGGCGCAAACCTGTACAAACGTGCCAAGTCACCGCGCGCGATTCGGCAGCGCAGAACCGAGCCGACCGCGCGAGCGGTCGCAAGTATGTCCGCGAGCTTGCGCTCGCGGCGCGGACCGGCGCCGCCCATTCGCGCAGTGCATTCAAACCGATGACCGACGGCTGAGGGCTGACGGCTGAAAGCTGATGGCTGAGCGTCACACGTCTTCGCGGATGGGCAGCACGATGTCGAACCGGGCACCGCTGCCGGGAATGTTCGAGGCGGTGATGGTGCCGTGCAGTTCGCCGACCAGGCCGTGGACCACCGCCAGGCCCATGCCCGAGTTGGAGCCGGTGCCGCAACCCAGCGCCCCCTTGGTCGTGAAGAACGGCTCGAAGACCCGCTCCATGTGCCGCGGATCAATGCCGGGGCCGGTGTCGGACAGGGTGAGTGCGACGCTCGCCTGGTCCCGGCGGGCCAGCGTGATCGTCAGCGTGCCCCCGCTCGGCATGGCCTCGACCGCATTGTCAACCACGTTTTCCAGGATGATGAGGATTTGATCGCGCCGGACGGGCACGGTCGGGAGGGGCTGCCAGTCGTCATTCAGCTTGATGTGTCTTTGCCGCAGCCGTTCCTCGTTCTGGTCGCAGTAGTACAGGACCACCTCGGTCAGATCGGCCCAGTCGCCCGCGCTGTGGTCCGCCTGTCCGAACGCGAGCAGTTGCCCCGTGATGCGCGCGGCCCGTGCCACGGCCTCGGCGGTGCGCTGGAGCGCCCGCCGCATCGCCGTCGTCGTGTTCATGTTGATCGCGTACTCGACGCTCGTGGCGATGCAAGCCAGCAGGTTGTTGTAGTGGTGGGCCACCCCGCGCGAGAGCGAACCGAGCGAAGCAAGGCGCTCGCGCTCTTTCAACGTTCGCCGCAGCCGCATCCGCTCGGTGATATCCCGGAACCAGAGCGACACGCCGCGTGAGGTGCCATCGGGCTCCAACACGGGGGTGAACCAGACGGCGTATTCAAGGGGGTCCGTCTCTGTGCCGCCCAGCCGCGTGCGGTACTCGACCGGCTCGAGCGTCGTCTGCACGTTTTCAAGGGTGCGTTCCACCGCCGCCCGATCGCGCGGCGGAAACAGCTCCGCGACCGGTCCGCCCAGCGGCCGACCCTCGCCGCCGAAGAGCCGCTGGGCCGCGGGGTTGCCCGCCACGACGTGCCCCTCCGGATTGCACGCGATGATGGCAAAGCCCGCCGAGAGAAACAGGCTCTCCAGGTAGGCGGCGTCGAGCCGGCCGTCGGTGGTCGTGGGGCTAGTTACCGCGGGCAACATGGTTCACATCGGCTCGCAGAAATACGTAGGAATCGAAGGGTCGGCCGTCGAACTCGCGCAAGAGCAGCGCACCGCCGACCAGACCATACAGATCAGCCTGCGGACCCGGTGCCACGACCAGAAATTCGCCCGGCGCCAGCCCGACCCCAAACGCCGCCGCGGACACCGCCCGGCCGTTGTAGTTCGGCGTTTGCGACACGCCCTCCGCGGTGCGCACCCAGCGCCAGCCGTCCAGCCGCTGGCGCACTTCCGGCACCACCGCCAGCCGCAACTCGTCGCGCCGGGTGAAATCGAACTCAAAGCTGACGCGCAGCACGTTACGGCTCTGCGGCCAAGTCTCCCCGCTCAGCACCCCGTCCTCGGCCACGAAAAACAGCGTCTGATCGCGGGGCCGCTCATCCAGCTCGAGCGCGAGCGGATAGCCGGCCGGGACGCGCACCGGGTCGAGCGTGTTGCTCCGCGCACCCTCCACCGCGTCGAGCGCCGCCTGCACCGCGGCCCACCAATCCTCGCGGCCCAGTCCGACCCGCAGACCGTTCCGCCGCAATCGCAGCGTCGCCGCGCTGTCCAGCGCGTCCTCACGCATGTGGTTCCACAGCGGCTCCATCTGTGGACGCTGGTCGCGCGGCACCTGCACGTGCAGCACCGTCAGCACCACGTCCAGCCGCGTCCAACGCGCGCGCGGCCCGTCGCGCCGCTCGGCCGCGACGACCAGTTCCGGCGGGCTTACCGTCTGGGGGGCGGCCGGGGCGGCGGCCGCACGGACCGCCGGCCTGGGGGTCTGAGGTTGAGGTGTGAGTCCCCATGCCGCCGGCGAGAACATGTCGCACCCGGCCAGCGCCGCCGCGAGAGCCGAAAGGACGACCACGGCACCGCGGGCGCCGGGGCCTGCCGAATTGCTCGCACAACAGCCGGACGTCATTCCGACGACCAAACTCCCAGGGGCTGCCGTGCCGCACACCGGGCGCAAAGCAGCGTTGGGCAGCGCGGCACGCCATAGCGCCGGCGCTCCCCAACATCTCCCTATGGTAATTCTATCGACGCCGGCCCGCGATTACCACTGGGCTTCCTCGAACGCCCCCAACGCCTGGCCGCGCGGGCCACGCTCCATGTTCTTCAGCACGGCCGCGGCCAGTGTCAGATCGCTCGGCGTCGTGATCTTCAGATTGCGATGGTCCGCGAGCACGACGTGGACGCCATGCCCCAGCCGCTCCACGACTTGCGCGTCGTCCGTCGGCGCGAAGTCTACCGGCAACGCGGCGTAGGCTTTTCGCAACAGGTCCTTGTGAAAGACTTGCGGCGTCTGCGCTTCGTACAGGCCGGTCCGCGAGACCGTCGCGTCGATCACGCCCGATTCCGCGACCCGCTTGATGGTGCCCGTCAGCGGCGCCCCCAGAATCGCCGCGCCGGTCTTCTCCGCCTCCGCGAACACCTCGTCGATCCACTTCTCGAGCACGCACGGCCGCACGGCATCGTGAACGCAGACGAGGTCGGCGGCGTCATCGACCGCCGCCAGCGCCAGCCGCACCGACTCAAACCGCTCCGTGCCGCCCTGTACCAGCTTCAGCCCCATAAACATGAGGTTCGCGGCGTACTTCTCACGCACGACGTCATAGTCGTCCGGGGCGACCGTGAGAATCGTCTGGCACACGTCCGGCCGGTTGAGGAACAGCTCGATCGCGCGGATGAAGACCGGGCGGTTGTCGAGTAGCGCAAACGGCTTCTTCACCTGCCCGCCGAAGCGCTGCCCGGCCCCCGCGGCGGGGATAACCACGGCTACCTTGGCCATACTGTGCTCCGTCTCTGCGCTACCATCCGAACCCCGGACGCCAGTCCGGGGCCGCGTGTACGATGCTCACACATCGGCCAACGGTCAAGCGTTTTCGGCCCGCCGCTGACAGCGGCGCGCCATGCGGCTACGATCCGCTGATCGTGTGCGCCGCGCCCCGTGGGACAGCGTCGATGTACTGCCGACCATCCAGCTTTCCGGTGTGCTATCTGAGCGGCTTGCTGCTCATGGCGGCCGGCTGCGACAACTTCGGCCGCGCCGTTTCGCCCGAACCCGCCCCGCCGCCCAAACCCCCGCAGGAGGATTTGCTCCGTCGCGGCACCATCGGGGCCGAAACGCTGGTGACAAACGCGATCGCGCAACCCATCCGCGGCTTCGGCCTGGTGATCGGCCTGGACGGCCGCGGCAGCGGGGATTGCCCGACGGTCATCCGCGACTATCTCATCGAGTTCCTGACCAAGCAGATCGGTCCGCAGGGTGCGACGGTGCGTGCCAAGCTCCCGTCGCCCGGCGAGATGATCGACTCGCCGGATACCGCGGTGGTCGAAGTGACGGCTCTCATTGCGGCGGGCTCGCGGAAAGGCGCGCGCGTCGATTTGCAGGTCCGTGCGCTCGGGGGAACTTCGACGCAATCGCTCGAGGGCGGGCTGCTCCTGCCGACCGAGCTCCGCTACTTCGACCGCGCCGCCAGCGGGCAGGGGCTGATCGCCGGCGGCGTGCTCGCCGAGGGCGGCGGCCCCCTCTTCGTCAACCCATTCGCCGGCGATGACACGCTCGCCGCGCCGGCCGACCCGCGCCAGGGCGTCGTCTTCGGCGGCGGCCGCGTGCTCGACGAACACCCCACGCGGCTGATGCTCGTGCGGCCGAACTACCAGTTGGCCCAGAGCATCGAGCGGCGGATCAACGAGCGCTTCGGGCAGCGGCCGAAGGTCGCGCAGGCGCAAAGCGTGGGCTATGTCGAGCTGAACACCCCGGCCACCTTCGCCCGCCAACCCGAGTACTTCCGGCGGCTGGTGGCTCAATTGCTGTTGGACGTGCGCCCGGCGGTCGCGGAAGAGCGGCTGCGCGAGCTGAGCCGCACCGCGCTCGCCGGAGACGCCGACCTGGCGCGCATCGCGCTTTCGTGGGAGGCGGCGGGCCGCTCGGCCCTGCCGACGGTGCAACCCTTGTACACGCACGCCGACGCGCGCCCGCGGTTCTACGCCGCGCGCACCGGCGCGCGGCTCGGCGACGTCACGGCGCTGCCGGTGCTCGGGGGCCTGGCGGCGGCCGGTGCTCAGGAGCTGCGTCTGCTCGCGATTGACGAACTCGGCCGCAGCGACTCGCCGCAGGCCAGCACGTACCTCGGGCCGTTGCTGAGCGGCGAGAACCAGGATATCCGCGTGGCCGCGTACGAGGCCATCCTGGGGCACAGTCACCCGGGGCTGCGTTCCACGACTTTCGGACACGTGCTCGACTCCAGCCAGATCAACTTCGTGCTGGATGTGATCGAGTGCGCGGGCCCGCCGCTGATCTACGTGCGCCAGAGCCGCCTCGCGCGAGTCGCGGTGTTTGGCAGCCGCATGGCGGTGACACCGCCGGTGTTCTACAACCACGCCGACGACGCCGTGACGATTCACACGGTGACCGGCGCAGACGACCTGCGCGTGTTTACGAAACGGCGCGGGAAGTTGTCGGACGAGCTGGCGGTGCCCCCGCGCGTCGCGGACCTGATTACCGCGCTCGCAGAGCGGCCCGCGCGCGACGCGCAGCAACAACTGCGCGGGTTGGGTCTGCCGTATTCGCGCGTGGTGCGAATCGTGGCGGCGCTCGCGAAGCAGGAGGCCCTGCCCGCGCCGCTCGTCGCCGAGCCGACTACGCCGACGGCGTGGCTCGGGCCGGAGGTTTCGCCGGATCGGCCGGAAACTGAGGCCAAGGAATGAGCCGCGCAGCGCGCGCGATGCTGATCACCGCCGGCCCCACGCATGAGCCGCTCGACACCGTCCGCTACCTGGCGAACCGTTCGAGCGGGCGGCTCGGGCTGGCGCTGGCCACGGCGGCGCGGGATGCGGGGTGGAAAGTGACGTTGCTGCTGGGTCCGACGACGCTGCCGCCGCCGGCGGGTGTGCGGACGCTGCGTTTTGAATCCACGGCGGATCTGGCCGCGCTCCTCGATCGGCACTTCGCGCGCTGCGACGTACTCGTGATGGCCGCGGCGGTCGCCGACTATCGCCCCGCGCGCGTCCGAACAACGAAGCTGCCCCGGCGAGGCGGCGGGCTGGTGCTGCGATTGGAGCCGACGCCGGACTTGGTGGCCGCTTGTGCCGCGCGGAAGCGCGCGGGGCAACGGGTGATCGGGTTCGCGCTCGAGGCGCGAGAGCGCCTGGCGCAGCGTGCGCTCGACAAGCGGCGCCGAAAAGGGCTCGATGCGATTGTGGCAAACCCGCTGGAGACCCTGGGGTCGCCCCGGATTCGCGCCGTGGTGTACACCGCACGCGGCACAGCCGAGCATCCGCCCGGCGGCCGCCAGCGGGGGCTGACGAAGACGGTCTTCGCGGCGTGGCTGGTGCGGTGGATTGAGGCCGCCGTCGGCGGAATCAAAGCGAAGCCGTAGAACTCCTGGTGCAGTGACTCACGATTACCGCAGCGTATCTGAATGGGGAGCATGGGCCTCCGGCCCGTGCGAATCCCGGCGCACCGGGACACGGGCCGGTGGCCCGTGCTCCCCATACGATGCGATTACTGTGAGGCACAACACTGGCAAGCCCGACTGTGGCACCGGCATCTTGCCGGTGAGAACACAGGCTGGAAGCCCGTGCCACAGGAGGGCCGACACGGCCGTGGCGTTACAGGCCCGGCCGTGTCGCCCGCGGATGCTAGCTACCGCCCCTTGCGCCGCAGCAGCGCCGCGAGGCCGAGCAACAGCGCCGAGGCCGGCTCGGGCAGCGGAGACGCGATCTCAACGACCAGGTCGTTGTAGTCGCGGTCACCCAGACCGGCGATGTCTTCGACGCCGAGCAGCCAGTGATTCTGCCCGTCGCCGAAGCCAGTCAGTTGAAACGTGATCATGTGGTCAGCCGCTTCGGAGTTCTGCGCGTCGGCCGACTTCCAAGCGCCACCTTCGCCCGAGCGGACCCACACCCACGAGTCGCTGCTCTCCGCGTTAAGTGTGGCAGACCCGCCCACGCTTAGTCCGCTGCCCGTCACGGCGAACAGCTCCTGCGTTCCGGTGGCGTCACCCTGCACTTCGTAGCCGAAAATCTGCTCGTTCGCCGCGAAGCGGGCCCGCGCGCGCACGCTGACCTGATCCCCGGTCCAGAGCTGATCCGTGGCGGAGCCAGCCGAGCCGAGGTTCGCGTCGAGCGGGCCGCTCAGACCGAAGTCGTCCGCCCGCAGGGCCTGCAACGTACCGTTGCTGTAACTCACGCCATCGGCCATGAGTGCCCACGCCGTGCCCGGCGAGTAGATGCCTTCGAGCATCTCGGGCCAACCCAGTTCGCCCGCCGCCGGCATTGAGACCGGCGTGAATCCGGCGAATGCGGACGCACTTAACCAGCCGACAATGAGAACAACACGCGCAGATTTACTCACGCTTCACCCTCTCTCTACTCAAGAGTTCCGGCGCCGCGGCGGCCAACAGCGCCTCTGCGGCGCGGCCACGACAGCGCAGCATGCGCGGGAAGACGCCTCCTATGGCATCTACTACCTTCGCACTCACGCTCACTGAACGTTTAGGCCAGCCCGCACGGGAAAGTCAAACACGGTGCGCACGAAAGGTCCGATTTTGGAACGAATCACCCCCAACGCAGGCCGGCAAACGCGGGGACCCCGTGGAAACCCGACTATTCCCGACCGCTCCGGAGCGCGCGCACAAACGCGATGTTGCTCGCCAGCACATCCGGCAGGGCCTCGATCTCCGCGGCCGTGTACCAACCGATCTCCGCCACCTCGGCCGGGTTCGCCCGCAATGGCCCGCCGATCAGTTCCGCCTCCCAGTAGTGCAGCCGCAGCCGGCCGTCCGGCCGTACATACTCCCAGAGGGACCGCACCGGCCGGATTTCTCCGCCAACCTCTTCGCGAAACTCCCGCACCGCCGCCGCGGCCTGCGTCTCGCCCGGCTCCACGGCCCCGCCCACGAAACACCACGCCCCCGGCGCAACCACCCCGGCGGCCCGGCGAATGAGCAGATAGCGCCCCGCGCGCTCGACCACCGCCACCACACCAACCGTCACCTGCGGTTCCACGGGCGGACATCCTACGCCCGACCGTGGGCGGCGGCCACGCGGCGTGGTGGGGCCGCTCCCCCGCTACTACCATGCCGCCGATGCACCGTTGGCGAATCGTCGTATTTCTACTCGCGCTGCTCGTGCCCGGAGTCATGCTCGCGCCGGTCTGGGGGCTGCGCGGACTCGGCGCGGGCGAAGACGACATCCTCTACTACTTCCCGATGCGCACCTTCTTTGGCGACACCATTCGGGCCGGCGACTGGCCCGCCCTGAATCCGTGGGTCGGCCTCGGACGCCCGTACGTCGCCGACCCGCAAACCGCCGTCTGGTATCCAACCACCTGGCTGTTCGCGGTGTTGCCGCCGCTGGTCGCTTATCCACTCTCGCTTTGGCTGCACTACAGCCTCGCGCTGTGGGGGATGTACCGGTTGCTGCGGGCCACTTCCCTCGACGCGACCGCGGCGCTCTTCGGCGGCGTCGCGTTTGCGTTCAGCGGGTTTCTCCTGGCCCATCGCGCGCATTTCGCGATGCAACACGCCGCCGCGTGGACCCCCTGGGTAATCTGGCGGGTCGGCCGCTACGTGCAGGCGCCCCCGGGCGCGGGGCGCGGCCGTCTGGCACCGGCCGCGCTGGCTTGCTCGGTGCAGGCGTTCGCGGGTCACGTGCAGGTCGCGCTTCTCACCCTCGCAGCCGCGCTCGCCTATCTGCTGGCGCGTCCGCTGGTCGAAGCGCTGCGCCGCGTCCGCGGTCAGCGCACCGCCGGCCATATCGGCCTGAGCCGCATCCTCGGCCGCTGGGGCCTGTTGGGCGCGTGCGGCGTCGGGCTGTTCGCCGTGCAGTGGCTGCCGACGTATGAGTACCTCAAGGTCTGCACGCGCGGCGAACGCACGTACCGCGATTTTGTCGAGAACAGTTGGGAACCGGTGTCCGCGCTCGGCCTGGTGATGCCGATGCTGTTCGGGCAGCGCACCCCGAATTTCTTTCCGCAGGCGTACTGGGGTCCATCGCACCAGGTCGAACAGTTCGCGTACGCCGGCATCGTTCCCCTGCTGCTGGCCCTGCTTGCGCTGCGCCGCGGCTGGAGTTTCGACGCCCGCCGGCGTCCGTGGGTGGTGCTAGCCGTACTGGGGCTGCTGCTCGCGCTCGGCCGGTACGGCCCGCTCTGTCCGCTGCTCTACGCGCTGCCGGGCAGCAACCTATTCCGCTGCCCGGCGCGGGCGATGTTGCTGTTCAACCTGGCCGTCGCCGCCCTGGCCGCCGTGACGCTGCACGACCTGCGCAACGCCCCCGCCCGGCAACGCGTACAGCTCCGCGCCGCGGGCGGGGCCTGGACGCGCTGGGCCGCGGCACTGTTCGCGGCCCTGGTCGTGCTCCCGCTCGTGTGGCTCGCGCTGCCGTTCCAGCCAGAACACCTCGCGCGAGCCGGCCGCGCTGCGCTGCGCGTCTCAAACCCAGCCGTCTGGCTGCCGGTGGTCACCGTGGCCGTGGCGCTGGTTCTGCTGGCCGCCAACCTCCAACGTCGCCGCCAACCGCCGCGGGCCTGGCTGCTGATCCTGGCCACCGCGCTCGATCTCGGCGTGATCGGCTGGACAATCGACGTGCCGGCGGGCGCACCGCGGGTCGCCGACCTGATCGAACCGCGTTCGCCCGCGGACTGGCTGGAGGAAGTCCGCGAATCGCCACACCGCCTGTGGGTCGTCACGGCCCGCGAGGATGGCAAGCCGGGCGAGTACATCGAACCCGTCGCCAAGGCGGTAGCGAATACCAACATCCTGCGCCGCGTCGCCACACTGACGGACTATGGTCCCTTGCAGCCGCGCGTGGTCACGCAGCAGTTCGGCTTCAAGCCCTGGGGTGAGACCGACGCCGCCGCCCCGTTGCTTCAGGACACGGCGTGGATGCGGGCGTTCAATGTGGGCTGGGTTCTGCTCACCGCACCGGACTCACCGGCCCCGGCCGACTGCGAGTTGGTGCGCGAAACACCCGCGGGATATCGCCTGTACCGCAATCCGAGTGCATCCGGCTGGGCGTTGTTCGCTGACGCCAGCCAGCCGGGGGCCGTGCGAAGCGCAGCGTCCACGACGACCAGCCTGCGCGCCGATGCGGATACGTGGCCGGCCACCGCGGCCCCCCAGTCCCCCGCGCGCGTGCTGATTTCACAACTCGCGCTCCCCGGCTGGTCCGTGCGCGTAAACGGCCAGCCCGCCCCAATCCAGCCGACCGTGGCGGGCCTGCTCGCGGTCGATGTGCCCACGGGCGCGGCGGCCACAATCGAATGTGTCTACCGTACGCCCGGTCTTCGGCTCGGAGCCGTCGTCACGGCGGCCACCGCCGGTCTGCTACTTCTCACCCTCTGGCGACCCCGCCGCGCGCGACGCTCGGGCTGACCACGCCGGCGCCGCTCCGCCGCCCACGGGCCCGCCGCGTGGCTCCCCCGCTGACGATCAAACACCAACCCCAGTCGTTCGGCTGCGCGGATCACGTTCCGCCAAGCCGCCGCGGGGATCGGCCGCTACGAAACCTCCCCGTCGCGGAACCGCCACACGCCATCCACGATTGTTGCCGTCGCCCGCCCGCGCACCTGCCACCCGTCGAAGGGCGTGTTGCGGCTCTTGGACTGCATCCGGTCCGCGTCGATGGTCCACTCCAAGTCCGGGTTGATGAGCACCACGTCCGCCGGCTGTTCCACCTTCAAATTCCCCCCGGGCACGCCCAGCAGCTCCGCCGGTCGGGTGGACAGCGCCTGAATGAGCCGCGGCCAGCCGACCAACTTCGATTCGACGAGTGCGCGGATGAACAGCGGCAGCGCCGTCTCCAGCCCAATCACACCAAACGGCGCATCCGCAAACTCGTGTTCCTTGCTTTCACGGCCGTGCGGAGCATGGTCGGTCACGAGGCAGTCAATCGTCCCGTCCTGCACGCCCGCGAGGCACGCCTGCACGTCGGCGGCCCCGCGCAACGGCGGATTCATCTTATAGTTCGTGTCGTATGTGCCGCACGCTTCGTCTGTGAGCAACAAGTGGTGTGGCGTCACCTCGGCCGTGACCCGCTGCCCGCGCTGCTTGGCGGCCCGAATCAGTTCCACGGCTCCGGCGGTCGAAACGTGGGCCACGTGATAGCGCACTCCCGCTTGGGCAGCCAGCGCCAGGTCGCGCTGCACCATGACGACCTCGGCCAGCGCCGGGCGACCGGACAGCCCCAGCCGCGTCGCCGTCGCCCCGGCGTTCATGCAGCCACGCCCGGACAGCGTCGCATCTTCGCAGTGCTGGATGAACAACCGGTCGAACATCGCGACGTAACGCATCGCCCGCAGACAGACCGCCGCCTCGGCGATTCCGTCGCCGTCGTCACTGAACGCCCGCGCCCCCGCCCGCACCATCATGCCGATCTCGGCCAGCTCTTTGCCCTGCCGCCCGGCGGTCAGGGCGCCGATGGGATACACCCGCGCAAGGGCCGTCCGCGCGGCCTGCCGCAGCACAAACTCGATCGCCGCGTCGCTGTCGAGCGGCGGCGCGGTGTTTGGCATACACGCGACCGCAGTGAACCCGCCTGCAACCGCCGCCGCCGTTCCGCTCGCGATGGTCTCGGTTTCCTCGTAGCCCGGCTCGCGCAGGTGGACGTGCATGTCGATCAGCCCCGGTGCGACGATCTGACCGCGGGCGTCGACGACTTCGTCCGCCGACGAGGGGGCCTGTTTGCCCAGCGCGGCGATCCGTCCGTCCTTGATCGCCAGGTCGAGGACCTCGTCAATCTCCTGCGCGGGGTCAATCACCCGCCCGCCGCGGATCAAGATGCTGTGGGCCATGTCACCTGCCGCTCATGTGTCTGCGCGGGGAGTATCATACTGGCGACGGCCCGCCCGGAGAACTCCGTTTGCCGTTCACACTTGACGAGCTGCGCAGCCGCTTCGCCGCCAGCCCGCTCATCCTGGACGGCGCGATGGGCACGGAGCTGGAGCGACGCGGCGTCTGCGGGCCGGCACCGTTGTGGTCGGGAAAGGCGCTGCTCGACGCGCCCGCGGTCGTCGAGGCCATTCACCGTGAGTATGTCGCGGCCGGCGCGGACATTCTTGTCGCGAATACGTTTCGCACAAACCCGCGGACGCTCCGTCGCGCCGGGCTGCTCGCCGACGGCTCGCGACTGAACCAGCTTGCCGTCGCGCTCGCCCGCGCCGGGTGCCACGGCCGTGTCGGCCGTGAGGGGGCGGAGCCGGTCATCGCAGCCAGCATCGGTCCGGCCGAGGACTGCTACTCCCCCGACCTTGTGCCAAGCGACGCCGAGCTGCGGGACGAACACATGCAAATGGCGAGCTGGCTCGCCGCCGCCGGTCCGGACCTGGTGTGGATCGAGACAATCGGCACGATCCGCGAGGCCCGCGCGGCGGCCGCGGCGTGCGCGGCGATCGGCTTGCCGTGCGCGGTTTCGTTTGTGATGCGGGAGACCGGCGATTTGCTCAGCGGCGAACCGTTGGCCGACGCCGTGGCGGCGGTCGAGCCATACAACCCGCTGGCGGTCAGCCTGAATTGCATTCCGCCGCGCGGCTTGTCCCTGCTCGTGCCGCGTTTGCGAGCGTTAACCGTCCGTCCGCTGGCTGCCTACGGCCACATCAACAACCCGACCCCGCTCCGCGGGTGGAGCTACTCGCAAAGTGTAACGCCGGATGACTACGCAGCTTATGCCCGCGAGTGGTTCGTGCAGGGTGTGACTGTCGCGGGGGGCTGCTGCGGAACGAGTGTGGAACACATCGCGGCCCTCCGCCGACTTCATTAGCCGGTCGCGCTTTCAACGTCGGCGGGCGGCCTCGTGCTTCGCGATGAGTTCCCGGACCTCGGCCACGATTTCGACGGGTACGTCGATCAGCGCGTGAGTATGGTCCTCGTAGGCGGCCTCGTCCTCCGCCACCGCCTCTTCTTCGCTCTGCTGGTCGTAGTGCTCCAGCACACGCCGCACCCGCTCTTCATCCCAACCTGGTGGAAATGCATTGGAGTTCATCGTCGTTTCCATGGAGGGGGCCGATCGGCGCTAACTACGTTCAGCGTATAGGCTTCGGCGCAGGCGTCAACCCGCGCGGGCGTTCCGGACCGCTCAACTCACGATCCACCGTGAATATTGCATTTGCTTTTCAAAAACGTTAGGTTAATATTAGGTATGTGCGGGCCCCGGCGCCCGCCACAGTAGGAACGGTAGATGCTCTCGTTCGTGGACCCACTTCAATCCACTGCGCCCGGCGTGCGCGCGCAACCGATCGCCCCCGCACGCCGGGCGTCACGCCTCGCTGATCTGGCCGAACAGGTCCGGCAGCTCCAACGGCGTTGGCATGCTCCAGACACACCCTGCCCGACCGGCCTGCCGCCGCTCGACGCCGCCCTCGGCGGCGGGTTGCACAGCGCGGCGATTCATGAATTGATCGCGGCCGTCGAGGGCACGCCCGCGCTGACGTTGGCCTTTTATCTCGCCGCTCAAATCGTGCAGCACTTCGAAGGGGTGCCCCGGCGCGCCGGGGCTGTAGCCGCGGACGGCGCAGGCCACCGGCCGCAGCCGCCCGTGGAGAGTGCGCGCCGACGGCGCTCCGCCCCCGCAGGGGCGGCGGAAGTCCACGACGTTTCCGGCACCCCTTCGGGGTGCGGTGCGCGGAGCAGCAGCGTACCACGGGTGTCGTCCGCCGCGGCGGACGACACCGGTGGCTACAACCCTGCATCCCTTCGGGATGAAAACCTGGAATCCCGATCAGCACTCACATCCCGTTACCAATTTGCACGCAGCGGCGCGCCGCGCGGCTGGCCGGGTTTCGTTGAGACTCAAGCCAAAATCCAAAATCCAAAATCGGCGGTGTTTCCACAACCGCGCCCACCCACCCCCGCGTGCAAATGGATCGTCTGCATCGACCCCTCCGCCGACCTCTACCCGCCCGGCGTGGCCCAGCTCGGCGTGCCGCTCGAACGGCTGCTCGTCATTCGTGCGACGCACCCCGCGGACGCCCTGTGGGTTGCCGAACAAACCTTGCGTTGCCGCGCCGTCGCGGCGGTCATCCTGCCCCTGCGAACCTTGGACCCGCACACGTCGCGCCGGCTGCAACTGGCGGCCGAGACCGGCGGCGGGGTGGGATTGCTCATCCGCCGCACTGAGCCAGACGCCCCCACCTTCGCCGCCAGTCGCTTGCGGCTCGAACCTGTCGCGGCGGCCGGTGCGGAGCCCCGTGGAGCACGGACTATCAGTCTGTGCGAATCGCTCGCTGGCGCGCGCGGCTCGGCGGGCCAGTGCGAAGCCCGGTTGGTACGTCGGCCGAGCGCGTCCGCAACGGCCGGTACGGAGCCCGGCCGCTACTTGGCGACGGCCGCGCGAGGCGCAGGCCGCTACTTGGCGACGGCCGCGCGAGGCGCGGGCCGCTACTTGGCGACGGCCGCGCGAGGCGCGGGCCGCTACTTGCGTATCACCGTCCTCAAACAACGCGACGGCCCGCCGTCGGACCCGTTCATCGTGGAGCTACCCTATGCGGCGGATTCTGTGCCTGCACATGCCGCATTTTGCGACGGACCGCCTCCGCCGTGCAGTGCCCTCGGCGGCTGATACGCCGCTGGTGCTGACCCGCTTGGTCGGGGCCGCGCGGGTGGTGATGCACGTCTGCCCGCGGGCTCAGCAACTTGGCGTGCGGCTGGGAACTTCGCTCGCGCAGGCCCGCGCCCAGGTTCCGCACCTGGCCGCGGCCGAGCACGAACCGGCCCGCGATCGGGCCACGCTCCAACGTCTGGCGCACTGGGCCTTGCGGTTCAGCCCGCTGGTCGAGCCCGTGGAACCGCAGGCGCTGCTCATCGACATCGCTGGTTGTCAACGGCTGTTTGGAGGAGAGAAGCGTATCGGGCAGCAGGCGGTCGCGGGGCTGGCCCGGCTGGGGTTCCACGCCGACGGTGCGATCGCCGACACCGTCGGGGCTGCGTGGGCCTTGGCCGTGGCCGGTCCCGCACCGCACGCCCCCGACGGAGGGCTTTCGGACTCCGACGCCCGCCACGGGGGGCGGATGCTACAAGTCGTCCCCCCCGGCCAGGCGTCTGCTTTTCTGACACCCTTGCCGCCCGGCACCCTGCGCATCGAGCCGCGAACCGCCGACCAACTCGACGCCCTCGGCGTCCGTACCATCGGCGACCTGCTGATGCTTCCGCGCTCCACGTTGCCCGCCCGCTTTGGACCGCAACTCGTCCGGCGCTTGCAACAAGCCCTCGGCGAAGTGTACGAAGCCGTTACGCCCTATCAGCCGCCGGATGTACCCGTCGCGCGGCGTACGTTTGAACAACCCGTCGCGGACGGTCCCCTTCTGCTCCAACTCTGCGACCAGTTACTGACCGAAACTTTTGCACAGCTTCAGCAACGCCAGCTCGCCCTGCGGCGACTGGAATGTTTCCTCTATTGCGAACGGGCCCCGCCGCGCGTGCTGCGCGTCCACCTGGCCCGCGCCACACGGACGCAGGCCCACGTGGCACAACTTCTGCAACAACGTTTCGAGCGGACCGATCTGGCCGGCACGGCGGTCACTGGCGTTTTGCTCGTCGCCCGCCAGACCACGCGCTGGCCCGGCGTGCAAACCGAGCTGTTTGCACCCGTCCGACCCGACCACGACGAAGCCCTGGCCGAATTGGTGGACCGCCTGGCGGCGCAGCTCGGCTACGACGCCGTCTTGCGACCCCGGCTCGTAGACGATCATCAGCCGGAGTTCGCGTCGCGCTACGTTTCGGTGGCGGAGGCGGGTTGCGCGACCGATAGCGAAGCGGTCAGTTCCGGCGCGCGTGTGCCACTGCTCTGTGAGCGGTGCAGGGGAAAAGCACAGACGAATCGTCTGTGCTCCACGCCGCGTGTGCCACTGCTCTGTGAGCGGTGCAGGGGAAAAGCACAGACGAATCGTCTGTGCTCCACGCCGCGTGTGCCACTGCTCTGTGAGCGGTGCAGGGGAAAAGCACAGACGAATCGTCT
>CAYMXT010000081.1:0-16733 GCA_964394415.1 uncultured Planctomycetales bacterium | reverse complement strand
GCCAGGCGCTTGATCGCGTCCTCGTCGGCCGAGATCGCGCGCTGCACCTCGCCCTTGAGGATGTCGTCGTATTCCTCGCGGACCATGGCCAGCAGCTCCTTGTAGCGCTTCTTCATCTCCTCGTCGGAGATGAGCGAGTGGTGGCTCAGCCCGTTCTCCAGCTCGTTGAGTACCATGAACGGGTTGATGCACTTGTCCTGCTGAGCCTGCTCGCTGACGAGCGCGTTGCTGATCTTGTCCTGGATGTAGCGCGGGCTGATGCCCTGCATCCCCTCGCGCGGCGACTCCTCGCGCAGCTCCTTGACCGAGTCCTCCGTGAAGCCCGGCAGACTCTTGCCGTCGTACAGCTTGAGCTTCTGCATCAAGGTCAGACCGGCCTTCTTCGGTTCCAGCAGCCGCGTCAAGACGGCCCACATCGCCGCGACCTCGATCGTGTGCGGCGCAATGTGAATCCCGCGCACGCGGTCCTTGTTGAAATCCTTGGAGTAGATCTTGACTTCATCCGAAAGCCGGATGTTGTACGGAATATCGATCTTGATGGTGCGGTCGCGGAACGCCTCCATCATCTCGTTGGACTGGAGTTTCTTGTATTCCGGCTCGTTGGTGTGCCCGACGATCACCTCGTCGATATGCGTCTGGGCGAACTTCTTGGGCTTGATGGTGTGTTCCTGCGTCGCGCCCAGGAGGTCGTACAGAAACGCTACGTCGAGCTTCAGAATCTCGATGAACTCGCACAGCCCGCGGTTGGCGATGTTCAGCTCGCCGTCAAAGTTGAACGCCCGCGGGTCCGAGTCCGAGCCGTACATCGCGATCTTGCGGTAGTTGATGTCGCCGGTCAGCTCGGTCGAATCCTGGTTCTTTTCGTCCTTCGGCTGGAACGTGCCGATCCCCAGCCGATCCTTCTCCGACAGCAGCAACCGCCGCACGACCACATGGTCCAGCACCTTCCGCCAGTCGCCCGCGTACTTGACGAGCAAATCCTCAAACGTCCGCCGGCAGAAGGGGTCGAGGTCGCCCTCGATCCGCACCTGGCGGTCTTCCGGCAGCTCGGCGTTGATCTGGCCCAGGATGTCCCGGCGGGCCAGACGCGGAATCAGCTTGAGCGGTTCCTCGTTCATCGGACACGGGCTCAGCTCCGTGCCCCCGCTCTCGTTCGGCAGCCGCCACGCGAAGGTGTACAACTTGCCCTCATCAGTCGCGGAATAGTACTCCAGGCCCTTCTTGAGCAGCCGGGCGATCGTGCTCTTGCTCGACCCGACCGGGCCGTGCAGCATCAGAATCCGGCGGTCGGTCCCGTAACCCTGGGCCGCTGACTTGAAGAACTCCACCAGCCGCATGAGCGACGAGTCGAGCCCGAAAATGGCGTCGGCCCCGTTGTCGAGCGGATCGTCGAAGAACTTGTAGTGGACGAATTCCTGCTTCAGGTACGTGTACTTGCTCGTGCCGGCGTGCTGGACCATGTCGTAGACGCGCTGGAAGGCGTTCCGAGCGATCCGCGGATCGGCAATCACCATGTCCAGGTAATCCCAGAACGAGCCCTCCCAGTGCTGCTGGCGGAACCGTGCGCTATCCAGGTGGCGATCGACGATCGAGAGCAGTTTCTCACGGGTCGACATGCTTGTTCTCCACGCCCGCGCACGACGCATTCGCCGCGCCAGCGATTGCAGGCCGGTTTGTGACGACTGGGTGCATGTTTTATCAGACCGAGAACCGTTTCACTACATCGCCGTGCGCGATTCAGCAGCGCAGATCCGAGCCGACCGCGCGAGCGGTCGCAAGTACCTCCGCGAGCTTGCGCTCCCAGCCCGGACAGGAGCCGCCCAGTCGCGCACGTCCATTCAGTTCTCGATCCTGACTGATGCTACGAACGCAATTCGCGGTCGTCAATGCGCCCGCAGCGGCAATCCGTTTCCTTTATCGACGCACGGGCCGCAACGCCTGTCATCGTTTTCAGTCCGTCGCCGCAGGGTCACGCAGTTCCTCGGCGGTTCCGACCCGGCGGCCTTGGCATTGGGGACACGCAATCTCGTCGTCCTCGCCCTTGGGCACGAACTGGGTCAGACAATCGCGGCATTCCCAAATCTTGTAGCCCGCCGTCTCGCCGCACGCGCTGCACTTCACCGGAAAGCGTGCCCGTGGCGGCGTAAGCCGCGCCACCTCGCGGTGCCCGCACGCCATGCACTGGACCGCAACGGGGTAAGCGACGCGTGGCCCCCCGCCCGTGGATGGCCGCAGGGCGAAGAACAGCCACACGCCCAAACCGATCAGGGCGACGCCCGCCGCGCCGATGAGAACGCGCTTGTAGATCTGATGGCGTGCGTGCGCGCTGAGTGGTACGTCACCGCGGCGTTTGAGCACTGCGCGATAGTCGACGCCGAATGTCATCGCTTGGGTCGCCGGTCGGGTTGCTGCGAGCACTCCGTATTATACCGGTCATGGGTGGGGCGGTGGCCGTGCGGGGAGAACTCGGCGCCTGGCGCGGCACCGGCTAGCATGCCGGCCGGCAAGGCAGACACGCGATGAACGAGCGCATCGGCATCGGCTATGACATCCATCGCCTCGTCGCCGGACGACGGCTCGTCCTCGGCGGGGTCGAGGTTCCTTACACCCACGGATTGCTCGCGCACAGCGATGGCGACGTGGTCTTGCACGCGCTCACCGACGCGCTGCTCGGGGCCTGCGGTCAGCCGGACATCGGCGAACTGTTCCCCGACACCGACCCGGCGTGGCGGGACGCCGACAGCCGCCGGTTCGCGCAAACGGCGCTGGAGCGAATGCGTGCGGCGGGGCTGCAAGTCGCCCACGTAGACATCATCATCCACGCGCAGGCCCCGAAGCTGGGGCCGCACAAGGCGCGCATTCGGGCGGCCGTCGCGCAACTCCTGGACGTGCCGCTGGAACGTGTCGGCCTCAAAGCGCGGACCAATGAAGAGCTGGACGCGATCGGCCGCGGCGAAGCCCTGGCGGCGTGGGCCGCGGTGTTGCTGGCGGCGAGGCCCTGATCGGCGGGGTGGCGCGCCCGTCGCCGAAGCCGGGCTGGGCCTGCCGCGCGTACTCCGCCGAGCGTGCTCTTACGTTGAGGGGGCGTCGGCGGGGGCGCCCGGGGCCGTGCGCTCGGGATGTTGCTGGCGGTAGACGTCCATCCCCGGCGGCTCGGGGAAAGCCTGGTTCAGATCGAAATCCCAGAGGTTGCACTCAGACTCGAACAACGGCCGCAAGTCGTCATAGACCGCCTGCCGTAGATAAAGCGGCGCGACGCCCCACAGGCGCACCTTGTCGAGCGACCGCAGCGGCGAAGTCGCCGGCGAAGCGAGCCAGTTGCCGAAGGCGTCGATCTGGAGGTCCAGGAACTCCGGGATTTTTTGCCGGCCCACGGTCGGGTCGTCGCGCTTCTTGACCATGTAGTTTTCGTGGTATTCCTGGGCGGCCTGCACGAGCCGCACGTAGCCTTCGGTGTCGCCGGCGGCCAGTTGCGCATAGGCGTTGTTCAGCCAGCCGTCGATCACGATCATGATGTCGCGGACGCCGGGCGCTGCGAGACTCTCGAGGAAACTGTCCATCACGAAGTCGTGCAGCGACTTGGTCAGAGCGGGGTTGGGCGTGCCATCGGGCGTGGTGGCGTAGTTTTCCCGCAACGACTCGAAGTAGTGTTCCGCTTCCGGCTCGCGCCCCGAGAGATACAGCAGCCGGATCGCCTCGGTCAGCAGGTTGATGTGCCCGCTGCGGAAGGCGCTGCCGGCGCCACGCTGCTCCCGGTCGGTGGGGTCGAAGAGCGGGCCGTACTTGAGGTACGCGTCGTTCAGCGGCCCGATGAAGTTCAAATCGCGGCTGAGGTTCAGGTACGACTGGTGCGGCTGGGCCGGGTTGGGCTCGAAGATGATGCGGTTTCGCAGGAACAGGTTGCGCAGGCTGAAGAAGATGATGCGGGCCGTGTTCATCTTGTCGCTGCCGTACTTGCTTTGACCCTCCGGGGCCCGCAACAACCCGCGCGTCAGCCAGTACAGCGCCTGGGCGTCCACCGCCCGCCAATCGACCGGCCCAAACGTCTGCACCACGTCCAGCATGTGCGCCGGGTCGAGCTGATACACCTCCGCCAGCACCTTGCGCTCGACGAAATGCACCAGCGCCCGCCCCGCCGGGTCGCCGCCGCGCACGCCCAGGATCTCCGCGATGTTCTCGCGGCGGGCGTCCTGCTGATAGCTCTGCGCCGGTGTGCGGGCCAGCTTCGTCAGCAGCGTGCGGGTCGTCGTCAGCTCGCGGTACGGCTTCAGCAGGGCAAACGCGAGCCCCTCATCGCGCCAGTAGTCGTCTTCAGTCAGGGTATCGTCGCTGACGCTGATACCCAGGCCGCGCAAGCGGGCGACCATGTCGCGCGCCGCCGGCTGCTGCCCGTACAGCTCCGCCAGCGTCAGCGGCGCCGCCAGCACGTCCTGCAAACGCTGCTCGGCGGCCCGCTGGGCGATGCGGAACGGCGTGACTTCGGACGCGGCCGACGGCGCAGCCGCTGTTTTTTCGTCGGCGGCCGGACGCTGGCGCAGCGGCTCGTATTGCTCGCCGTACTCGGCGGCCTTCTTCTGCCGATCCAGTTCCTCCAGCGCGCGGGCCCGCCGGCCGACCTCGGCCAGCTTGTCGATGTCCGCGGTGGTCTTGAGCTGATCGGCGAGGCGAGTCGCCTCCAGATCGGCCAGCGGATCGGGCGGCGGGCCGAGCGCCAGGTGCATCCGCCAGGCCCAGTTCGCCTTGTAGGCGTAATGCTGGTCGTCGGTGGCCTCGCTCATCTTGTTGTTGAACGTCCACGCGAGCTGCTTGTACAGATTCACCGCCCGCGGGTTGCGCGGGATGCCCTCGTCGCGCAGCAGCTTGATGCCGTTGTAGACCCAGTTCCAGCGTTCCTGCGGCGTGAAGGTGGCAACCGAGATGTTCCAGGCCATGTTCCACGCGCAGTATTCCCAGACCGCGGGGAAATACGGCTGGAGGTCACAGATCCAGCGGTGAAGCTGGTGGGCGTCGAAGAAGCGGCCCTGTTCCTTGAGCTTTTCGGCGCGGATGAATGCCACGTCGCCGATCAACCCGCGGAACGCCCCGAATGCCTGGATGTAGAACACATATTCCGGCGGGGTGTTCTTCAGCGGCGATTCCGACCCGATCAGGTTCAGTTGCTGGCGGCCCGCGTTGATCGCCGGGATGCGCAGCGCGGCCCCGTACACCAGCGCGCCGGCGGCGACGAGGGCGAGCAGCTTGACCAGGTAGGCCCGCGACATGTCAGACCACGACCTCCGCCACCTCGCGCCGGCTGAAGATGAACCAGCCCGGCAACAGCAGCAGGGCGCTGCCGAAGACCAGCGTGCGCAGACACGCCATGCCCAGCAGCCCCGGTGCGATGTATTCGCCCTCGATCAGGGCATCGACGCCGCTGTAGGTGTTGAAATCGGGGAAGGCGAAGTTCAGCAGCGGCACCAGAAACGCCCGCACCAGCGGGCCGAAGCGGCCGTAGGGATCGACCTGCGGCGTCAGCATCGAATCGAACGCCCCCATCGCCTCGAGGATGAACGGCAGCGCGACGCACACGACATAGAACACGCTGGCGCACAGGCAGGCGACCGGGAACGACACAAACACGCTGAAAAACAGCCCCAGGGCGCTGAGCAGCATGAGCCGCAGCAGGATGATGACCAACGTCTTGGCGAAGTTCAGCTCGAACCCGCCGACCTTGTAAAGCACTTCGAGGCTGTCGTCACCCTCGAAATACACGACCGTCGGCCGGGCCGGCGTGTGCGGGTTGATAACCTGAAGCAGAGCCTTGCCGCCCTTCACGACCGCTGAGGCACGCACCAGGAACTGGTGCCGCTGGCCGTACCGCTCGCGCGTCACGACTGGCGCGTGCAGCGGGGCGCCGCTCTCCGGATCGCAGAAGCACCAGCCAATCGACACCATCTCCTGCGGCGGCAGTGGGATCGCCATCACGCGATAGCGAATCTGGATGACGACGTCCTGACCCTCCGGCGCGGGCAGGCCCTCGAATTCGTAGAAACGCTCGCCGCCCGGCTCGACCTGCCGCCACTGCGTCGCGTAGCCCTTGACCAGCTCGGCGAACTTCGTCTTCTGGGCCGTGGGTTCGAGTTCGCCGGCTTCGATCCGGCGTTGCACCTCGGCGTGGGCGGCTTCGCCAATCTGCTGTTCCGGCAGGATCGGGCGGGCGGCGACGCGCGAGGTCCACACCACGTCGCGGACCTGGAGCCGGTCGCGGGCGAACTGCTCCGGCCGCGACCGGATGAACGCCGCGAAGCCGAAGATCGTGACCCCGCCGAGCGCGAGTACGAGGACGTTGAGCAGGTTGATGCCCAGCCACTTGCCGAGCAGGATCTGGAAGCGCGAGATCGGTTTTGTGACGAGCAGGTGCAGCGAACGCTCGCGAAATTCAGTCGCCAGGGTCGAGCACGAGAAGAAAACCGTCGCGAGGCTCAGCAGCGCCCCGAGCGCCCCGAGCGCGTAGGCGAGGAAGTTCTGGAGCCGCCCGGTCAGCGTCTCATCGCCGCGCAGCGTGAACGGCATCCGCAGCACGAGGACGACGAGCACGACGAGGAAGACGAGGACGATCCGCATCCGCACCCCCTCGGCGAAGGTCATGCGGGCGACCGCCCAAACCTGACGCATTCAACGCTCCTGGCCGTGGCGTGGGCCTCCGGCCCGCGCGATCCGCGTCCGCACCGGCCAGAGGCCGATGCTCCCCTAACGGGTCAAATCGTCCAACACCGAACGATCCATATCGCTCGGCGGGGGCGCCGCCGCCGGGCCGGCCGGCTTCTGCTCCGCCGCCGGCTTGGTTTCCTGGGTCAACGTACTCAACACTTCCGCATCCACCCCCGACGCGCGCGGACTAACCGCCGCGGGGACGGCCGCCGCCGCCGCGACCGGCTCCGGTTTCAGCAGCGCGTCCAGCACCGCCGCGCCCTCACGCTGCTCGCCGAGAAACGTGGCGATGTCGCCGGCGGGGGCGCTGCCGGACGTTTCCAGCTTCTGCTCCCGGGCCTGCTCGACGATCCGCAGGAACAGCGCTTCCAGCCGGTCGCGCGGCGTTGAGACTTCCAGGCTCTTGCCTTCGCGCTGCGAAACCAGCGCGCGGACGGCCTCCAGCGTCGCCGGATCGAGCCGCTCGCAGGTCATCTGGACCATGTCGCGGCGGCTGAGGATGTCCTCCAGCGGGCCGTGTTCCTGCACGCAGCCGCCGTAGAGGATCGTCACGCGGTCGCAGACCTCCTCGACGTCGGCGAGCAGGTGACTCGACAGGAGGATCGTCTTTTTGTAGTGCCGACCGAGGCGGACGATGATGTCCTTGACCAGCTTGGCGCCGATCGGGTCCAGCCCACTGGTCGGTTCGTCGAGAATCAGCAGGTCGGGGTCGTTGATGAGGGCCTGGGCGAGGCCGATGCGGCGGGCCATGCCCTTTGAGTATTCGCCGACCGGGCGCCGGGCCGCGGAGCGCAGCCCGACCATCTCCAGCAGCTCCTCGATCCGCCGGCGCCGATCGCGCCGGTCGAGGCGGAAGAGGGTGCCGTAGTAATCAAGCGTTTCGCGGGCGTTGAGGAAGCGGTAGAGGTACGACTCTTCCGGCAGGTAGCCGATGCGGGTCTTGATGCCGACGTCGTCCGGGGCGCGGCCGAAGACGGTGACGCGCCCGCGGGTCGGGTAGAGCAGCCCCAGGACCATCTTGATCGTGGTGCTCTTGCCGGAGCCGTTGGGGCCGAGCAACCCGAACACCTCGCCGGGCCGCACATCGAGGTCCAGGTCGTGGACGGCCCGCACGCGGGCCCGCCGCCAGAAATCGCGGAAGACCTTGCTGAGGCCGACGGCCTTGATGACGGCGTGGTCCGCGGTGCTCATCGGCCGCCTCGCTGCCGCTTCAGCGCCCGCTCTTCCTCGAGTTCGGCTTTCCGCTGCGGATCGCTCTTGACGTGGATTTCGATTTCCTCCTGGTCGGGCAGGAAGATGACCTCGTTCTGCTTGTGGCCGAGAACGTCGCGGCGCATCTGCACCCACAGGCCGAGCAGCGTGATTTCCGGCTGAATGCGGCGCTGCTCCAGATAGCGCGTGAATTCTTCGTATTCCCGCCGCAGACCCTGGTTGGTCTGGTCGGCCTGGGCCTCGGCGTCGGCCAGCCGGACGGCGACCTGGCCGGCCCCGTCGCGCTGGCACTCGTCGAGCAATGCGTCGATCCCGGCGAGCTGCTGCGTCAGCTCGGCTTCATCCGCGCCGCGGAGCTGCGCATCGCCGTAGGCGGTGATGAGCTCCAGCAGGCGGGGGTACTTGTCGCCCGCCGCGCGGTTCAGAATTTCGCTCTCGGCCTCGCGGGCTTCGTCCTGGAGCCGCAGCCGCTCGTTCTCGGCCTTCACGACTTCAAGAAACGCGGGCCGGACGGGGCCGGGCTCGATGGTATAGGCAATGACCTGGACCACCTCGACGCCGGTCTCCAACTCGTCGAGCGCCGCCTGAAGCCGCCGGCGTACGCCATCGCGCACCGCGTCGAGCGCCGTCCGCGTGACCTGCTCGACCGTCCGACCCGCGACCTCGCGTACCACCGCCGTCTCGGTCAGCCGCTGAAGCAGCGGCCGGAACTCGTCCGGCGTCTGGCCGACGTTCTGCACGAACAGGTCCGCGGCGCGGATCTGGTATTGCACTTCCCAGCGGCCGTGCGAGAGATTGCGGTCGCCGGTGAACATGGCGCCGTCGGTCCCCGGCGTGAACGGCGCCGTCTGCCCGACGATCTCGGACAGGTCCTTGACGGTCTCCGCCTGCGGGTGGCTGAACACGAACGTGAGGACCTTGGCCTCCTGCACCTGGCCCGTGACGACGAACTTCTTGTCGAACGGGTCGGGCAGGGACCAGTGCCAACCCTGCGGGAAAATCTTGCTTTCGCCGCGCTCGGTCTGCGTCGTGCGCAGCTCGCCGAAGCGGGCGACGAGGCCCTGCTGGCCGGGTTCGACGCGGAACACGCCGGAGAGCAGGTAGAGCACGACGAGCACGATCATCACGACGCGCAGGACGTTGAAGCTGGCCTGGAGGGCACGAACCAGCGCTTCCTGGGCCGGATCGGCAAGCGGGCCGAGCGGCACGTGCGGATCGGGGCCGTGCGCGTGGCCGTGGGCGTGTGAGTGGACGTGTCCCGCGCTCATGGGCCTATTTCTCCGCCGCCGGCTGGGTCGTCGTGCTCACCGGGGGCCGCACGAACACGTCAAAGAACGGCGATTTCTCGTCGAGGAAGATGGTGGTCTTCTGCTGGAGGGCCGCCTTGGTGGCGTCCAGCCAGCGGAGCCACGCGAAGAAGCCGCGGTCGGCCTCGGGAATCTGCGCCAGGATGCGTGTGCTGGCCTGCACGCCGGCCGAGCGGATTTCCTGGGCCCGCCGGTCGGCGAACGCGAGGATTTGCTTCGAGCCCGCCTCGGCCCGCGCCTTGATGCCCTCGGCCCGCGACTTGCCCTCCTGCTTGTACCGCGATGCGAGCTTGTTCCGTTCCTGGATCATGGCCTGGAAGACTTGTTGCGTGGCCTCCTTCGGCAGCGACACCCGCCGGAGGCCGACCTGCTTGAGGGCGATGCCGTACTGCGAGCGCAGCTCGTCGGCCTGGGCATCGCGCATCTGGGAGAGGAGACGGTCGTAGCTCTGCTCCACCTGCGGGGCGTCCAGGTTCACAAAGTCGCCCAGCGTGCTCTGGCCGATCACGGTGGCCTGGGCGCTGCTGAGCCGGGCGCGAACTTGTTTTTCGGCCTCGGCGACGGTGTGCGCCCGGATGAAAAGCCGGAGCGGGTCTTCGATCGACCAGACCGCGTACGAGCCGACGATCAGGTTCTTGCCGTCGTAGGTCTTCGACTCGGTCTCGGGGATGTCGAGCGTGCGCAGCCGCGTGTCGTAGGTCGTCACCGCCTCAATCGGCCAGGGCCACTTGAAGCGCAGGCCGGGTTCGCGGATGACGCTGCGCTCGTCCGCGCTGCTGAAGCGCGTCTTGATCGCGACCTCGTGAAACGCGACCTGAAACGTACACATGTACGTCAGCAGGATCACCACGACGAGCACGGCGATCAGCAACGTAGGGATCGAAACTCGGGACATCATCAATCCTCGCGAACCCGGTCCGCGTCAACATCCGTTCAATTCACCACAGAGGCACAGAGCACACAGAGGACACGGAGAAGTCAGAAGTAAGAAGTCAGAAGTCAGAAGTCAGAAGTAAGAAGTCAGAAGTCAGCACCGACCGCGCCAGCCTGCTGGACGGCGCGCCGCACTTTGGGCGGCTGCTCACTTCTGACTTCTGACTTCATACTTCTCACTTCCTTCTCTGTGTTCTCTGTGCCTCTGTGGTGATCATCACTGCGGCGCGCCCGGCGAAATCTGCGTCAGGTCCAGCCGGGCCGTCTCGTCTTCGTGCAGGAACCGCACCCGCACTTTGCGGTCGCCGGGGTCAAACCCCAGCAGAAACTTCCGCGCATCCTTCAGCCCCTCCACCAGCACTTCCGCCAGCCGCCGGGCCTTGTACACGTCCGGGGCGGCGTGATACGCGTTCCGCTCGTTGTGGGCCTGCGTGAGCTCGCGGGCCGCGTCCATCTCCAGCGTCCAGCGCTCGCCCAGCGCGACGGCCAGCTTGGCCGCCGCCTCGCCCTCCAGCCGCGCCGGCGTGAAGGCCGCGTTGAGCTGCGTTTCCCAATAGGCCCGCGCCGTCCGCGTCTCCAGGCTCTGCACGAGTGCCTCCACCTGCGGCGGGGCCAAGCGCTGCGCCGCCCGCACGCGCAACGGCGCAAGTGCTTGCGTCGCTTCGGCCGCGGCACGCTCGGCCTCGCCTTCGGCCTTGCGGACCGCTTCCGTCGCCCGGCGACGAGCTTCCAGCGTCTGACCAAAGCCCAGGTCCAACGCCTGCTCAATCTCGAACAGCCGGTCGCGCGCCCGCTCGAGCTGCGCGTCGGCGTCCACCTTCGCACGCAGCCGCTGCTCCACGTCCGGCGACAACTCCGTGAGCGCCGCGAGATCCGCGGCGGAGATACCCGCCAACGCCGCGGCGGTCTCGCCCAGCGCTTCCCCCGTCTTGCGCGCCCGCTCGACGGCCGCGACCAGAGCGCGGGCCGTCCGGGCGTCGCCGGCGGCCTTCGAGAGCGCTTCGTCTTCCGCCACGAGCGCCCCGCGAATCGACGCGACGCGCTCCTGCTCCGCTTTCACGACGGTGCGGTACGCTTCGGCGACCGTCTTTTCCGGATGTACATTCGTGACGCCGACGTAGACGACCTCCAGGCCCAGGTCCGCGACCCGCTGTGCGAGCCGCGCCTTCAGCGTCATGCCCACCTGCGCGAGTTCAACCCCGAGCAGCCGCTCCGCCGTTGCGGACGCCATGAAGCGGCTGGCCTCCTCCCACGCCAGCGCACGCAGGGCCGCGTTCGGGTCCACCATCGTCTGCGAATAACGCGCGAGCTGCGTCGGCTGGATGCGGTACTGCACCACAACTTCCAGCCGCATCAGATGCACCGGCGCGTCCGCGGTCGCCTCCGCAGTGTCTTCCGCCGATTCCGCGGGCGCCGCCGCTTCCCCGGCCACACGCGTCGGGCACACCAGGAAGTCGAAATGCTCGTGCCCCATGTGCTGCTCGTCCGTCCAGAGCTGCACGGTGCCCACCGCCTTGCTCTGATCGGGGACAGCGTCAAATACCTTGAAGCCGACGCTGAGCTGGTGCAGCCGGCCGGTGTTGAACGCCCGCGCCCGCTCCAGCGGCCAAGGCCACTTGAAGTGCAGACCCGGGCCGAGCGGGGCGGCGGCGTTCAGTTGCCGGCCGAAGCGTTCGAGCACGACGTGCTCGTACGGCTGCACCACGACCACGCACGTCAGTAGCCACAGCGCGACCGCCCCCGTCGCCAAGAGCGGCGCCGCCGCACGCTCCAGCAGTTGATAGAACCAGGTCTGCGAGACCTTGAACCCGAACTGGTAGTTGATCGCCTCGGCGATGGAATGGGCGATGCCGCCCGGCTCGGCGAACAGGCCCAGCAGCCGGCTGTCGAAACACGCCCGCGGTTCGACGCCCGCGAGCCGCGGCCGATAGATATCGAGCACGAAATTCGCCGCCGTCTCGAACCCCAGCACGACCATCAGGATCGGGATGGCGTAGGCGACGACGTGTTCCCAACTTGCGACGCCGGCGTACTGATACACGCCCAGGCACACGAGCAGGGCCATGAAGACCAGCGCGTTGCCAAGCATGTACGCCCCGCAGCCGCGGAGTAGTTGCCATTCGGCCACGCGGCCCATTCCCGACGTGTAGCGCGAGTACACGAACGTCACGAGCATGCCGATGGCGAGCAGCACCATGCCGATCGCGATGTTCACCGGGGCCGGCCAGTTCGTGCCGCGGATTTCCAAGTCGGTGCGCGCCAGGTAGCGCCACAGGTAGCCGCCCATCGCGCCCAGGTAGAGCGCCGTCAGCAGCCCGAACGCCGGGATGAGCCAGCGCTGCATCCAGCGCAGCCGGGCTTCGGCGACGCGGAATCCCGCGCCGCCCCCACCCTCGCCCTCGAACAGGGCCTCCCCGCCGCCGGCGGCCTGCTTCTCCCGGCGGAGTTCCTCCAGGTCGAGTGCTTCGAGCGCCGCCAGCTCGTGCTGGCGGAAGACGAGCAACGCGACGAACCAGATCGGCACGCCGCCGAGCAGGTACCACGCCAGATGCATGACGGCGATGGAGTGCGTCACCGGCCCCAGCGCCAGGGCCGCGCCGCCCGCCACCAGTTGCAGCACCAGCCCGCCGAGGGCCGCGCGGCGGCTCCGCGTGTGCAGCGTCTCGGTCACAGAACACCTCGCGTGTCGTGAACCCCGAAGCCTTGCGGGTTATTTTGGATTTTGGATTTTGGATTTTGGATTGGGGCCGCCAACCGAACCCGCCACGCCAGTGGCGGGCCGCCTGGCCCAGCACTGGCGTGCGGGGTTCGGATATGCGCCCGCGGATGCCGACGGGAATCCAAAATCCAAAATCCAAAATCCAAAATCACACCGGCCGTCCAAGTTCGGCCCCTATCCCAACTCGCCGCCTTGTCCCTCCCGCGCCGCCGCGCAATAATCGGGTGATGCTTGCCAAGCTCCTGGCCGTCGCAAAGAACGCCTTTCTCGAGACCATCCGCCAGCCGGTGTTCAACGTGCTGCTGTGGGTGGCGGCGGGGCTGCTGATCGCCAGCCCGAGCGTCGCGGGTTTCTCGCTCGAAAACGCCGAGGGTGACATCAAAATCGTCATGGATGTCGGCCTGGCGACGCTGCTGCTCTACGGCCTGCTGGCGAGCGTCTTCAGTGCCGCGGGCGTCATCACCCGCGAAATCGAATCGCACACCGTCCTGACCGTCGTCTCCAAACCCGTCAGCCGCCCGGTGTTCCTCCTCGGCAAATACCTGGGCGTCTGCGCGGCGGTGCTGATCGGTTACTTCTTCCTGTGTCTCGTGCTGCTGATGACCGTGCGGCACGGCGTCTTGTCGGCGGCCTGGAACAAGCCCGACGCGCCCGTGCTCACGTTCTCCGGCCTGGCCCTCGCCCTGGCCCTGATCGCCGCCACGTTCGGCAACTACAACTACGGCTGGTACTTCCCGACCGCGCTCCTGGCGTGGGTCGTGCCGCTGGGGACGCTGGCCATGATCGGGGTGCTCTTCATCGCGCCGGAATGGAAGCTCCAATCGCCGCTGCACGATTTCGGCAACCTCCAGATCATCTACGCGATCACGATGTGCTTCAGCGCGGTGCTGATCCTGACCGCGTTCGCGGTCGCGCTGGCGACGCGCTTCAGCCAGGTCGTCACGCTGCTGCTGTGCGGCGGCGTGTACGTCATCGGGCTGCTGTCCGACCACTACCTCGGCCTGCCCGCGCAAGAGGGCGGCGCCTGGTTCTACCGCTTCCTCTACGGCGTCGTGCCGAACTTCCAGTTCTTCTGGACCGGCGACGCCCTGACGCAGAACCAGATCATCCCGGTCGCCCAGGTCGCGGCCTACGCCGGGCTCTATGCGCTCGGCGTGCTCGGGCTGGGCGTGGCGCTGTTCGAGACGCGCGAGGTCGGCTAGGACCGCGTGAGAACGTGGGAACGTGGGAACGTGAGAACGGCGCGCTGCGACCGTTCTCACGTTCCCACGTTCCCACGTTCGCACGATCGCACGCATCATCCCACCGCCTGCAACGCCACCCGCCCGGCCGCTGCGGCGGGCTCGCCGCGCGGCGTCGGCACGTGGGCTTCCAGATGCTCCCCGAAGCGGACCATGCGGGCACTGTTGAACACGACGATCGCGGACGAAAACGTGTGCAGGAACGCCGCCAGCATCGGGTGAACGTGCCCAAACACGATCGCGACCTCGACGGCGACGATGAACGTCACGCCGAAGATCAGGTTCTGCCAGATCACCTTGGTGGTCGCCCGCGAGAGGCTGACAAGGAACGGCAGCTTGCGCAGGTCACTGCTCATCAGGGCGACCGTCGCGCTGTTCATCGCCACGTCGCTGCCCGCGGCCCCCATCGCGATGCCCAGGTTGCCCGCCGCCAGGGCCGGGGCGTCGTTCACGCCATCGCCGACGACCGCCACCGTGTGCCCGCGTTTCTTCAGCGCGTCCACGAGCGCCAGCTTGTCCTGCGGCAACACCTCGGCCTGCACTTCGGTGCAACCCATCTCGGCGGCCACGCGCCGCGCGACCGACCAGCGATCGCCGGTGACCATAATCAGGTCGCGCAGGCCGAGTTGCCGCAACTCGTCCAGCGCGTGCCGGGCCTCGGGCCGCGCCCGGTCTTCCAGACCGATCCACCCCAGGCAGCGCCCGCCGCGCGCGACGTAGAGCGTACTGATGCCTTCCGGCTCGGCGAATTTCTCGGCCGCCAGCGGCGACAGGTCCGCCCCCGACTCCTCCAGCCACTTTCGCCGGCCGATTTGCACGGGTTGTCCGCCGATGCGGGCCTGCACCCCGCGGCCAGACACTTCGGCGAAGTCGGTCGCGTCGTCATTGAGCGGCACGCGCGCTTTCTCGGCCACCGCGACGATCGCCCGCGCGACGGGGTGCCGACTCAGCCGCTCGACCGCCGCCGCGGTCCGCAGCAACTCCGCGGCATCCACATCCGGGGCCGGCATCAGGCGTGTGACGGCCAGCTCGCCGGTGGTCAGCGTGCCCGTCTTGTCGAACACGACGGCGGTGAGCTTGCGCGCCCATTCGAGGTTGCTCACGTCCTTGATGTAGACGCCGAGGCGGGCCGCCGCGGAGAGCGCCGCGACGATCACGGTCGGCGTCGCCAGAATCAGGGCACACGGACAGGCGATGACGAGCAGGGCGATGGTCTTGTTGATGTCCTGCGTGAAAAACCAGACCACGCCCGCGATCATCAGCGTGACCGGCGTGTACCACGACGCATATTGATCGATCAGCCGCATGAGCGGAATCTTGGAACGCTCGGCCTCGAGGATGAGGTCCTGCACGCGGCCGAGCGTGGTGTCGTGGCCGACCTTGGTGACCTTGATCTTGAGCGCGCCGGTGACGTTGCTCGTGCCGCCGAAGACTTCGGCCCCGACGGCCTTCTCGGCGGGCAGCGATTCGCCCGTGATATTGGCTTCGTTGATGGTCGATTGTCCATCGATGATCTGCCCGTCGGCGGGGATGTTGTCGCCGGGCAGGACCGCGACCACGTCGCCGGTGCGGAGGTCGTGGGCGTCCACGACTTCTTCGCCGCCGTCGTCGCGCAGCCGGCGGGCCTTGGTCGGGGTGAGGCGCATCAGCCCTTCGATCGCGGCCCGCGCGCCGAGCGCGGTGCGCGATTCGATCAGGATGCTGATAAGCAGGAAGAACGCGACGACGCCGGCGGTTTGATATTCGCCTTTCGCCATCGCCGCGAGGATCGCCAGCGCGACCAGCTCGTCCATGTGCAGGTGCCCGGTCAGCAGGGCGGTGAGGGCGTGCCACCAGAGCGGCAGCGCGAGCAGCAGGGCCCCGACCGCGGCCAGCGTGTCGCGATAGAACACGCCACTCGCCCCGTCGCCCCCGGCAAACAGCCACTCGGCCAGGAACGACGCGAGCACGAGCACCCCCCCGATCATGGTGCCAATGAGTTTGACGGTGGCCCGCCCGGTCTCGGACTTCACCGACATATGTTCGTGGGCCATAACACTCTGCGCTTAGGACTCGGCCTCAGGACTCCGCCGGATATTGTCCGTAGGCCGCGCCGCTTTGTTCACCGCCAACGCGCCGGGGCCGCAAGATGCGTGAATGTAGGGCGCGGCGGCGGAAAGTCAACGTGCGCACCGCGGGCGCCGTTGCCGGTCCGGCGCTCTCAGTACGCCGGTCGCGCGGGGTGGTTCGGAAGTTTTGGTGGGGGAGCATCGGCCTCCGGCCGGTGCGGACCGAAACCAGACACGGGCCGCAGGCCCATGCGCCCCCTGAATCCCCGTGCGCGATTCGGCAGTGCAGGCCCGAGCCGACCGCGCGAGCGGTCGCCAGTATGTCCGCGATCTGGCGCTCGCGGCTCGGACAGGCGCCGCCCATTCGCGCACGTTGACTTGGGTCGCTGTGGCACAGGCTTCCAGCCTGTGTCTTCACCCCTGTGTTTTCACCGGCAAGATGCCGGTGCCACACAAGATACCGGTGCCACAGTTGTCCTGCCAGAAGCTACCAACGACCGGTTGGTCCGGGCCGCTACTTCGCCGGCTTCCCGGCGGGCTTGGCCGTCGCCGCGGCCTTGCCGCCCGCCGCCGGTTTCGCACC
>CAYMXT010000080.1:12693-16733 GCA_964394415.1 uncultured Planctomycetales bacterium | reverse complement strand
GTGCGCGGCGTGACCTTGGCCCGCAGCGGCTGCATTCGGTCTGCGAGACTGCCGGTCAGCAAGCCGAGGTCCGCGGCCGCCTGCCCGCCGCCGACCTCCGCAACTTCGATGTTGAACCCGCCGCCCGCCGCGACCAGGGCGATGCCCGCCGGTCCGACCGACGCACGCACGCTGGCCGGCAGCGCCGCGTTGAGCATGTCCACCACGTCGCCGACGGTCGCCGCGCCGCGCAGGTCGATCTCGACATCCCCGGACGGCGTGGTCACGCGCAGCCGGCCAAGTTGCACGGCCCCGCCGCGCCCGCTGACCAGATCAACGATGCGTGTGTCCGAAGTGATCGCCGGGGCGAGGTCCACGGTCCCGCGCACGACCGTCGCGCCGGCGCCGAAGAACTCGAAGCCGGGGACGGTGAAGCTGTCCTCGGTCTGGTCGGTATCGACCAGCGTGCGGCGGGCGTTATCGTCGCCGCTGTAGACCACGCCGCCCTGGTCGAGGGCGAAGGGGGCCGTGGTGCCGTGCCCGGCGAACAAGTATGTATTGAGGTACTTGCGGTTGCCGACCGCGACGAGCTGCGACAGCATTGAGTCGATAATCGGCACTAGGGCCTGGCGTTCGTCCGCCGAGAGCGTGTCGCCGGTGGCCTGCACGATGTGGCCTTGCACCTCCGTGAGCAGGTTCAGCGCGTCCTGCATCGCCGAGTCGGTCTCGTTCAGCGTGGCGTTGACCTGTCCCAGGTTCGCCTTGACGCGGTCGATCCAGCCGAGTCGGCGGTCGAGGTTGATGACGCGCGCCGCGCCGACGGGGTCTTCGCTGGGCTGCCCGAAGCGCAGGCCCGTCGCAAGCTGGTTCTGCGTGGTGAACAACGCCCGCTGGTTCTGTCGCAGCGCCGTCAGCAGGCTCTGGGCCCGCATGTTCTGGCTGAAACGTGCGAAATGGACGGGCAAGAGGGCCATGCCTATTCTCGTGCGCCTCCTGCGCGAAGAAGACAACCACAGAGGCACAGAGGCGCAGAGAGAAGTTCAGAATAGCGAGTAGCGAGTAGCGAATTACCGGGAGCCGTACAGCCGCCGGTCCTTAACTCGCTACTCGCTACTCGCCACTCGCTACTCATCTCTGTGCCTCTGTGTCTCTGTGGTTATCTTCAGACTATTTCAAGCACCGAATCCGTGAGCGACTGGAGCACGCTGATAAAGCGGGCCGCGCCTTCGTAGGCCGTCTCGTACTGGGTCAGCTTGATGGACTCCTCGTCGAGGCTTACACCGCTCGTGGCTTCGCGCTGGGCGAGCAAGCTGTCGTAGACCGCGCTGGCGGCGTCGTATTCCACCTGCGCAGCACTCGTATCGGTGCCGAGCGTCGTAATCATGCTTTCGTGATAGCCGAGCACGCTCGCCCCCTGGAGCAGATCGCTGGCTTGCTCGCCGACGAGCGCCAGCAGGTTCGCGTTCGTTCCGTCACCCTCCGCTCCGCTGGCCGACGCGGCAATCAGCCGCGCATCGCCCGCCACTTCGGCCTTGACGGCCAGCGTGCCCGCATCGGTGCCGTCGAAGAACGTCCCGACCCCCAGGGCAGCCAGCACGCCGGACGTGTCTTCGGAGAAGCTGATTTCGTAGCCTGCGTCCGCAACGAGCGTCAGCCGATTGTCGGTTGTCAGCCCGGCGGTGATATGCGGCACGCCGCCGAGCGCCGACGCCAGCGTCGCCAGCGTCGTGTCGTCGTCGTTCAGGCCGTCCAGATCGACCTCGATCATCCGCGAGATCGTCTCGCCCGTGCTCTGGTCGCGCACGTGAACGAACAGCGTCCCGTTCTGCACCGGAAACGACAGCCCCGCCGCGGCGCTGTTCAACGCCGCGCTGGCGTCGGTGGCGGCATATGTGCCGGTCAGGCTGGCGTAGCCGACCAACCCGCGGCCTTGCGTGTGGACCTTGTTCACCTCGTAGATCAGGCCGGCGGCCAGCTCGTCAAGCTGGTCAAGCTGGCCGACCAGGTGCGTGTCGCGCGCCTGCGCCAAGGCGGCCAGCTTGCCGCCCCGCAGCAGAACCGTGCCGCTACTGTCGACAAAGTGGACGCTGATCCGCTCGACGCCGTCGGTGAGCATCGTCTGCGTCGTCAGTTCCCGCGCCCGGTCAAAATCCACCAGCGGCTCGCTGCCGGCGTAGACGGTGACCAGGCCGTTGTCCTGCTCGCGGACGCGGATTTCGACGAGTTCGCCGAGCTGCCGCAGCAGGCCGTCCCGCCGATCGCGCAGCGCCGCCGCCCCGCCGGGCGCGCGGGCCTCGGTCGCGACGATCTGCGTGTTCAGCCGGGCGACCTCGGACGTGATCTGGTTGACCTGCGCGACGGACTGCGTGGCGGCGTCGTTCAGGTCGTCGATCTGCGTCAGCACGCCGGCCCGCAGGCGGCGGACCGTCTCGACGACGGCGTCCGCGGCCGAAAGCACCAGGTCGCGCGTGGTGGTCTCGGTCGGGTCGGTGGCAAGATCGGAGAAGCTCTGGAAGAAGCTGTTGAGCTGCGTGGAGAGGTCGAAGTCGGTGAGTTCGTTGTAGAGCGACTCGACCTGGCTCAGCGCGTCGTACTTCGTCTGGGCCCCGGTCTGGTCGCCACGGGCCATCCGCAGACGGCTTTCGAGGGCCTGGTCGATGTGGCGGGTGAGGGCCGCAATTTCGATGCCCGCCCCCGGCGCGGGGCCGTAGTCGGTCACGCCGTGCAAAGCGGCCAGCCGCCTGGACTGCCGTGTGTAGTCGGCGTTGTCCACGTTGGCGATGTTCTGGCCGGTCACGTTGATGACCGACTGGTACGCCGCCAGGGCGCTGCGACCGATTTGAAAGGCTGCGCCTAGTATCGCCACTTCGTCACCCGAGTGCGTTGATCCATTGTCGTGGGCAACCGGCTTGCGGCCGGCCGCGCGGGCCGTAAACCGCCGGTGCGTCCGTCGCGCCGGCCAGGTCGGCGAATACGCCGCGAACGTGCATTTGCAGCCGGCGTGCCACTTCCGCGGCCAAACGGTTTTTCTGCTGCAATTCGGCGGCGGTGCGCCGCAGAAGCTCACTTTTGGCCCGCAAGACCGCACTTTCGGCCGCGGGCAGCCGGGCCGCGAGGTCCGTGAGCGTCAGCGGACGGCCGGCGGCGAAACGTAGTCCCTGCGCGAGGCGCGCAAGAAGTGCCTTGTGCTCTTGCTCGCGGCCGAGCGTCTCGCGGAGCAACACTTCCTCGCGGGCCGCACACTGCGTGAGCGCCGCGGCGTCCGCCCGCCGCAGCGCGGCCAGCTTGTCCGTCGCGATACGGAGCAGTTCCTGAAGTTGGCCGTGAAACTCGCCAAGCTGCGTGAGCAGCGCGCGAAGCACGTCCGCGGACGACGGTAGCGGCACCCGGCTGGCGGCGACGGCGGTGTTCACGCGTACATCTCCAGTGGGATGTCTAACGACCCCTCCCTCTCCGGTGAGCGCAAAGCTCCGCTTTGCGTAGGGGAGCGCAAAGCTCTGCTTTGCGCGTCCATTCCCGACACTCGCACTTCGCCTCGTGACAACGAATCGGTGACCCGGGACACCAGCGCCGTTTCAGCCTGCGTCACCGCGTCGGCCAGCCGCTGGTCAAGCTGTTCGCCGAACACCGACTCGGTGTAGCCGCCGGTCGCGAGTTCGCGGCCCAGGGGGAAGTGTCGCATTTCGCTCAGGAGCGGCTTGAAGAACAACTCTGATACGAACTGCCCGGCGGCCTGACGCGCGACGCCCGGATCACGTGGGTCGAACTTGCGTCCGAGGCCCGCGAGCGTGCGCAGCGCGCTGGCGGACGATGTGGCCGTCGCCTGTTTGCCGCTCACGATGTTCTGCACACCTGCCATACTCGTGTCACCATTCAGAGCCGTGAAGCGTCAGCGCGCGTTTCCGAGCCGCGACCGCGAGGGAGCGATTCAGAGCCGCGAAGCGTCAGCGAGCGTTTCCGAGCCGCGACCGCAAGGGAGCGATTCAGAGCCGCGAAGCGTCAGCGAGCGTTTCCGAGCCGCGACCGCGAGGGAGCGATTCAGAGCCGCGAAGCGTCAGCGA
>CAYMXT010000080.1:0-12593 GCA_964394415.1 uncultured Planctomycetales bacterium | reverse complement strand
GAGGGAGCGATTCAGAGCCGCGAAGCGTCAGCGAGCGCTTCCGAGCCGCGACCGCGAGGGAGCGATTCAGAGCCGCGAAGCGTCAGCGAGCGCTTCCGAGCCGCGACCGCAAGGGAGCGATTCAGAGCCGCGAAGCGTCAGCGAGCGACACGCACAGACGAATCGTCTGTGCTCCACTCACAGACTGATAGTCTGTGCTCCACTCACAGACTGATAGTCTGTGCTCCACTACCGATACTGCACCTGCGCATGCAGCGCGCCCGCCTCGCGCAGGTGCTCGATGGCGTCAATCATCTGGTCGGGAGTCAGCTTGATCGTGGTCAGCGTCAGGTACAGCTCGTCGAACGTGATGACCGCGCCGGGCGCCGGCTTGCTGCCCTCGGTTTCCGTCTTGCCGATCCGAATCGTGCCGGCCCCCGGAATCTGGAGCACCGCCGGCGAGACCGTCACCCCCGCGGTAAACGCGACTTCCTTCGTCGCCCGGTTGATCGTCACCCGCGCGGCGGGCTCCGGCAGCTCAAAGAGCGGCGTCTGTTGCACGCTGCTGATGAACCGCGCCGGGCTGACCAGCTCGAAGGCCGGGACGCGCACGGCGATGGTCTTTGGACCCAGCGCCAGGGCCACATCTGCGCCGACGTTATTGCCGGCGTCGCCACCCGCCGTCGTCAACGCCGGGTGCAGCAGCTCATGGTTGATCGCGCGGGCCACCATGTGCGCCCACGACCAGTCGGCGTGCCCCTCGTCGAGCACGAGCGTGATCTGACCGTCGGCGATGAAGCTATAGATGAAGTCGGCCTCGAGCACCGCTCCGTCGCGGATCACGCCACGGGTTGGCGTCTTCTCGTCGCTCAGCACGACCGGCCCGCCGGCCAGAGCCAGAATCGCCTGCGTCGCGGGGTCATTCGGATCGAACATGGCATACTGGAGCGGCGTCGTGAGCAGTTGTCCGCCGCGCAGGCTCTTGGTCGTCCCGATGGCGGAGACGATCACATCGACGGCCTGCCCCTCGCGGGCGCCGTGTTCGGGGATCTGGGCTTCGACGCTGACCAGCGCAACGGTGCGGTTGCCCTTGACGTCGGTGTCGGCCAGGATCGGGGCGTGATAGCGTCCGTGCAGGGCAGCGAGCGTCCGCATGGTGGGCAGGTACTTCTCGCCGTCGCCCGTGCCGGTCAGCCCGACGACCAGGCCGTAGCCCATGAGCTTGTTGGTGCGTTGGCCTTGCAGGCGGGTGATGTCCTGCACGCGGACTTCCGCCGCCGCGGGCCATACACCCAGAAGGAAGAAAACCACAGAGGCACAGAGGCATAGAGGAGAGTTGCGAATAGCGAATAGCGAGTAGCGAGTTGCCCGGCGCGCTCGGCCGCCCAGTAATTCGCTACTCGCTACTCGCCACTCGCTACTCATCGCTGTGCCTCTGTGGTTGCTTCAAAACAGCCGGAAGAAATCGAGCCCGCGCATCAGCCAACCGCGGCGGGTGGCGTCGCGGACCGAACCGCTGTGCTGCACGTCGATCGTCGGGTCGGCGATCTGCGTGCTGAGAATCGTGTTGTCGGGCAACACATCCATGGCCCGGCACTCGCCGGTCAGCGTAATGTTGTAACCCTCGTCGTCGATCGCGATGGACTTGCGGGCCTCGAGCACCAGGTTGCCGTTCGGCTTCACGTCGATGACGCGCGCGGTAATCCGCGTGGTCAGCTCGTCCTTGCGGTCGTACTTGCCGTTGCCCTTGTAGTCGTTCTTGAAATCGAACAGCACGCTCGGCTTGCCCTGCTCGAACTTCGCGGGCACCACGCCGTGCTTGTTGCTCAGGCGAATCCACTCCTCCAGCCCGGTGTCGAGCTTCCAGTCTTTCTTGGATTGGAGCTTGCTGTCGGTCGTGGCGGTCTTGCTCTCGCGGACGATGATCGTGAGCAGGTCGTGGACCTTGATCTTGATCGGCTCCGGCCTGGCCACCGCGAAGGGCGAACTCCGCAGCAGCAACGCATTCGGCTTCGGGGCCGTGCGTTCCAGCGGAAACGAATCGCGCGCGGTCAACGTGGAATCCGACACCTGGCCGGCCGTGTCATCCGACCGTTCCGTCGTCGGCCCGCCGCCGGGCCCCATTCGCGTGTGCAGCAGCGAGTTGCTCTGCGCCGCCGCGGGCCGAACCAATAGAGCGATCAGGACCACACCGCACGCCCCCCAAAGCCGCACGATGTCCGTGCCTTCGTGCCTTGTTACCTCGTTGCCTTGTTGCCTGCCCAGCCTCATGGCACATCCCCCGCCAGCCGCACCGTCCCCACGCCGGCCACCACGCCTGTCAGCACTTTCTTTTCACGGCGCGCGTCGCCAACGCGGACGCGCACGCTGTCACCATAGCCGCCCGAGTCGAGCGCGACGCCGGACAGGCGGACCTGCACATTCGGATTGTCGCTCAGCACGGTCACCGGCCGCGTGCGGGCCACCAGGTCGCCGATCTTCAGCGCGTCGGGTTGCACTAGCTCGCCCGCGGGGACGAACCGCTTCACCTGCTGCCCCACCACTGCGGCCAGCTCCGCGAACCCCAGCCCCGTCGCCTGCTCGAACACCCGCGTTTCGCTCGTCACGTCGTCCGGCCGCACCGCGTTGCCGGGGTTCAGCGGCTTGCGGGCCACCACCACCGGCCGCACGAGCCGCACGCGCGCGAACACGTCGGCCTTCCGCTGCACCTGCCCATCCCGTCGAATCACCACGCGGAACCCGCACAGCCCCAGTTTCTCGCGCCCCAGACTGCTCACCTGAAACTCCCACGGCGGTGTTGCAAGCTGAAGGAACTCCTGTCCCGCCCGCTCGAATTGCACCTCCGCCGTCCCGCCCAGGTCATTCATCTCCCTGTTGATGTGCTCGCGCACCAAGTCCGCGAGAGTCTTCGAGGCCGCGTGACCTTCGCGCAGTAAGGGCTCCGCCTCGATCTCCTCCGGCGGCGGTAACCGATGCACGACGCGGCACGTCAACGGCCCGCTGAGCAGCACGCGCCCCAGATTCACGCCGAGTTCGTCAAGACGCCGCAGAATCTGCTCATGGCTGACCGTGGTTGCGGGTTCGGCGTCCGGTTTCGACGAGACCGGCTCGGCGCCAATCTGTGCGAGGAGCTGCGCGTCGCCGGCGACGCGCACGAGCACGTCCGCGAGCGTAACGGCGTCGCCCGTGACGATCGCCTCGGCCCGCAGCTTGAGCGTGACGGCTTCCGGTTCGCCAGCACCGACGCCGCCCGCGAGTAACACGAGCACCGCGATCAGTCGCACGGGCCGGAGGCCCATGCTCCCCCCTCGGCGACGAGGCGGCCTGGCCTCGTTGCCTCGTTGCCTTGTTGCCTCGTTGCCTCGTTGCCTTGTTGCCTCGTTGCCTTCGTAACTCACGACTACCTCCGCAGACTCGCCACGACCCGCAACGACTCGTCCGCCGCCTGGATCGTCTGCGAGTTCATTTGAAACACGCGCTGGGCCTTGATGAGCTCGACCAGCTCCGCGACGGCTTCGGTCGTGCTCTGCTCGAGCGTGGCGGACATGATCATGCCCGTGCCGTTCTCGCCGGCGGTGGCCTCGATCGGTTCGCCGGAGGCCTGCGTCGCGAAGAAGATGTTGGCCCCGCGCTGGAGCATCCCGGACGGGTTGATGAAGCGGGCCAGTTGAAGCTGCCCGAGTTCCTGCGTCGTACCGTCGGCCATCGTGGCGGTGATCCGCCCGTCGCTGGAAATGCCGATGTGGTCGCGCGGAATTTCCTCGGGAATGGACGGCGAGTCCTTCAGCCGGTAGCCGAAGCTGTTGCCGAGCACGAGCTCGCCGTTGGCGTTGCGGACGAAATTGCCGGCCCGCGTGTACCCGGTCGCGCCGCCGGGCAGCTCGACCTGAAAGAAGCCGTCGCCCTGGATCATGATGTCGAGCGGTTCGCCGGTCTGCGTCGCGGAGCCCTGCTTGAAGATTGTCTGCGTGTTACTGAGGGCGACGCCGAGGCCGACTTCGGTTGGCAGCGCGGCCTGGCTCTCCTCGCCGGTCTGCACGCCGGGCTGGGCCCGCAGTTGGTAGAGCAGGTCCTGGAAATTCGCCCGCGCGGCCTTGAAGCCGGGCGTGTCCGCGTTCGCGATGTTGTTCGCGATCACGTCGATCTTGGTCGACAGGGCCTGCATGCCCGTGGCCGCGGTGTAGAGTGCGGTAACTGCCATACGTCAACTACCTTTTCGTCGTGTCTACGCGCGGAGCACGCCGCTGATCAGCCGCCCCAGCGATTCGTCCTGAAGCGTGATCATCCGGGCGTTCATCTGGTACGCGTGCGACGCTTCCATCATGCTCACGAGTTCCGTCAGCGGCTGGACTCCGGAGCCTTCGACGTAGCCGCCTTGCACGAGCGCAAAGCTCGGGGCCAGCTCCTCGTCCGCCGCCGCGAAACGCGCCGCGCCGACCTTCCGCAGCCCCGCGTAGTTCTTTGCGTCCACGATTTCCAGCTCGCCGACCAGCGCGCCGTCCTGTTGAATCCGGCCGCGCTCGTCGATCTGCGGCGTGCCGCCGCGCGGATTGACCTGCACGGGTCCGCCGCTCGCGCCGAGCACAGCGGCGCCGTCGCTGGCCGCGGTCAGCCGGCCGTTGGCGTCCACGAGCAGCCGCCCGTCGCGCGTCAGCAGCCGTCGGCCGTTCGCCTCGACGACGAGAAAACCGGGGCCATCCAGCGCGACGTCTTGCCAGTTGCCCGTCGCGGTCTTCGGCGCGTCGCTGAAATCCGTGACGGTCTGGCCGAGCCACAATCCGCCCGAAAGCTCGGCCAGGTCCGGGGCGCTGCCGCCGCGCCGCACGCCCGCCGCCCGCGCGGTCACTCGTTCCGCGAACGCCGCGATGTCGCGCTTGAACCCCGCGGTGTCGGCGTTGGCGATGTTGTTCGCCAGCACCGCCTGGCGGTACTCGTTGGTCGCCAGACCCGCGGCGGAATGGTACAGCCCGTAGATCACGATTCGATCTCCGCGTCAGCGGGAGCCGGGACGGCGGGGATGGCCCCAGAAGAAGGGCGAGCGTGCTCCGCCGTGAGCCGGCGCCACGCCTCGGCCAACACCCGCCGTCCCAAGAGGCTCCAAGCACCCGGCTGCGGATCGCGGTCGGCCGCAAAGTTGTGCTCCTGAGGCACGCTGCGGCCGGGTGTTTCGTACAGCGACGCTGTCGGCTCACCGAACCGCGTGGGAAGCTGTCGTTGCACGGTGCGACTCCTTCGCCGGGTGGTGCCCCTGCGCGGCGCGTCCATGCGCGCATCGCGTGGCACGCGGTTCCGAAGAAGGCAGACCGTGTGCCAGTGAGAACATGGCGGCACCGGCCGGTACTGCCCGGCAGCGCGCAAGTCGTTGGGCCGCCGTGCGTTCCGCGGCCCAAGAGGTGCTTGGACGGCGCGCGAGCGGCGGGTGGCCGGCCGCGCTGCGCGGGAGCACTCCTTGCGCCCCGGCGGCAGCAACTGCGGACGCGCTGGCCGACCTCACGAAGCGTTGGTAGAAAACGGCGCTTCCGCGCGGCTCACCGCCCTGGGGCGCAGGCCGGCCGCAGACGAGGTGCTGGGATGCTGACCGTTGCGTTGCTCACGATCTCTAACATCTTCATGACGATCGCGTGGTACGGTCATCTGAAGTTCAAAGACCTGCCGCTGTGGCAAGTGGTCGCCGCAAGCTGGCTGATCGCGTCGGTCGAGTACTGCTTTCAGGTTCCCGCGAACCGCTGGGGGCACCAGTACTTCAGCGCGGCCCAGCTCAAGACGATGCAGGAAGTCATCACGTTGGTGGTTTTCGGAGTGTTCTCGGTGCTGTACTTGCGCGAGCCCCTGCGCTGGAACCACCTGGTTGGCTTCGGCCTGATCGTGGCGGCGGTGTTCTTCGTGTTCAAGAAGTGGTGAGAGCCGACCAGCTCCGCGGCGCCCGATCTGTAGGAGCAGATTCGCAATCCCGCGGTTGCGGGTCTGCGGCAAGCCCAACTGCCAGTGTGCCCGCGGCCAGCGGCATGTCAGCCTGTATCCGGTTTTTTCGCAGAGCGGACGCCTGCGGCAGCGCTGCGTGCCGAAAGCCTGGGAGCCCCGCGTGCGGCAGTCTTGGGAACCCTGCGCCGGTTGAGGCCAGAAGCGCTGCTGGCCAAGAAGCGCAGCGCCGCACGCGACGCGGTCGTGGCAATGATCGTCGCGCGGGTGATCGACCCGCGTTCCAAGCTGGCGACAGCGCGGGGGTTGGGCTCCGAGACGGTGTTTACCAACCTTGGGGAACCCCTGGGGCTGCGAGCGCTGTGCCGGACCGGTGCGGGCCCGCAAAGTGACCGTCGACCTGAGATGCGGCGCGCGCCGCTGCGTGTTCAAGAACGTGCCGATCGGCGTCTGCGCAAAACGCGGCGAGCGCTACTACCCTGGGCCGGTGCTCGAACGTCTGGACGAACTGGCCCAGCACCAGCTCGCTGGGGCCAGGGCGATCTGTTCGACTTCGCGGAAGCGGAGTGAACCGGTGCCAGCGTGACGGGCGGGCGGAAACTGGCGGGCATTGGGGAAAAAAGGGGGTACGAGGGCTTGCCAGGCGTGTTACAATTGGGACGTAGGGACATTGGGGTGCCGTAGTCACTTCTTGCAGGCGCCCCGGCGTCTCCGATGCGGTTGTCTGAATCGCTGGCGGAAGCATCGTAGCGGCCCGCCCCCGGTAGCGGCCCGCCCCCGGCGCGGCCCGCCCCCGGTAGCGGCCCGCCCCCGGTAGCGGCCCGCCCCCGGCGCGGCCGCGGCCTGAGAGCGACGGAGGAAACGCGATGGTGCGGAGTGCGGGATTCTGCCTGTTGTCGGTGTCGTTGTGCGGGGCGGCCGTAATTGACCAAATACCAAGGGGTTATGACGACGCCCTGCCCGGCGTCGTCGCTGAGGCACGAGCGGACGAGCCGTGCCCGACCGACGCGATCACGGGGCAGGCCCCGGGGGCGTGCGGCTCGACGCGCTGGTTCTTCTATAGCGAGCTGGAGTTCTGCTCGGGCACGCAGTGCCGCCGGGTCCGCTGCGATGATTTCCCACCTTCGGGAAGTCTGGACCCGAACGACCCCAACGACTGGATCGGCGTCATCACCTGGTACGGCGTTTACATCAACGTCGCCAACCAGGGCTGCACCAAGACCGGCGGGCACCATTTCCGCATCCGCTTCTACCCCGACGCCAACCAGCCCGACCCAAACAGCTACAACTACGAGGAGTTCCTCACCGCGACCGCCCTGGACACGGGTGAGACGGTTGACTTCGGCTCCGGCCCGGCGATTCGCTGGTACTGGACGGCCGTGCTGACGACACCGCGGCAACAGGCCCGCGGCTTCTTCTCGATTTGCGGCCTGGGCACGGCGCAGTGCTTCCACCTGTGGGAAGGCTCGGGTAGCGGCAACAACAAGTTCTGGAACTGGTTCGAGACGAGTCTGCCCGGCAGCTTTGAGCTGCGGACCACGTTTTGTGATTTCAACTGGTGCTTCCTCGCCGACCCACGGGGCGCGTGTTGCAAGGATGACACAGGTTGGTGCCAGGAGAACTACTCGCAGGCGGCTAGCGCAGCTCTGGGGGGGCGGTTCCTGATCAACGGGGCGTGCGACCAGTTCTGGCCGCCGTGCGGGCAAGGCCAAGTCACGGGCGCCTGCTGTCACCCAGATGGCACGTGCGAGGAGACCACCTACGAGCAGTGCATGAGCGGCACCGGGGGCGAATGCGACGGCGACTACGACTGCGATGGCGACGTGGATGTCGACGACATCAGCTACGTCGTCGGCGTGCTCCAGGGCATTCCGCCTTGCAGTTTCGAGAACGCCGACTGCGATGATGACGGGGAGATTGATTTCAGCGACATCAACTGCTTCGTCGCCGCACTCGGGACGATCTGCCCACCGCCGGGTGACAACGAGTGGCTGGGGCCAGACATCCACTGCGACCCCAACGACCCCAACGGCAACCCGTGCTGCCAGGTCGCGCCGGGGGCACCGAACGAGGGCGAGCCGCCCTGCGGCGACGGCTACGTGGACACGTTCAATGGCGGGTGCGACTCGAGCCCGCCGGTGTTCTCCGGGATCACGCCGGAGGTCGCGGTGTACGGGAAGTCCGGCACGTTCGTCACCGGCGGTTACGCGCGGCGAGATACGGATTGGTACTACTTCCCCACGCTGGCCCCGAGCTATCTGAGCGCGACCGTCGAGGCCGAGTTTGACGTCGACTTGCTGATCTACCATGCCGGCAATTGTGACCCCAATAACCCGACGCACTGGATTGCCGCGTTTGCAACGGGTCCAAAATGCACGCTGGTGACCGCGATGACGGAGAGCTGCGTACCCGCCGGGGATTACTGGGTCGTCGTCCGGCCAAGCTTGTGGACGGGCGTCCCGTGCGGGGCCGATTACGCCCTGACGGTCGCGAATCCGGCCCCGTGCGTGCCGTGCGAGATCACCTGCATCCCGACGCAGACCGAGGCCGAGGCTTGCGGCGAGAACTACCCGATCGGCACGAACGGCGGCTGCGGCGACGACCCGAACAACCCGTTTGAGCCGCTTGGGCCGTTCGTGAGCGGGGTGCCGTACACGCTGTGTGGCACGCTGTGGGCGGACAACGGCGCGCGTGACACCGACTGGTATGAGTTCACGCTGCCGATGCTCGGCACGCTGGCCTGGGAGTACGAGTCGGAAATCCCGATCATCACCACGCCGGCCTTTGGGAGCGCCAACTTCGACCCACCGTACTGTGGCGGCCCGCTGTGGGGCTACTTTGGGGCCCCGCCGACGACGCCCTGCGTTCCACCCAACCACATAATCTACATGGCGCCGAGCGATGTGCTCCACGGCAACACGCCGTACTGGTGGCTCGTGCTCCCGGACAACGCCGATCCGCTGTGGAACGGTTATCCATGCGCCGGTGGGCAGAACGACTACCGCGTGACGATCACGTACACACCGCCCTTCTCCGACGATGTTTGCGTGGGCGTGCTGATTCAGGAGAACGAGCCGCCCTGCGGACCCGGCTACGTGGACACGTTCAATGGCGGCTGCGACGCCCCCGCGTTCGCGATCCAGGCCACCATCCCGTTTGACCAGGCCCACTGCGGCAGGTCGGGGCTGTGGACCGAGGGCCAAACGCAGCACGCCGACTACGACTGGTGGAAGATCCAGCTCACGGGCACGACGAACAAGCGCCTGCGCATCAACTTCCGCGCCGCGTTCGACCTGGGCTATGAGTTGTACCGCGTCCACGACCCCAACGCGCCTTGTGCCAGCCTGGAACGGCTGGACTACTACGAGTTCATGCCTTTCGCGCCGGCCCAGGACATCTATACCCCCTGTCTGCAACCGAGCAGCACCAAGTACTACGTCATGCGCATCTTCCCGCGGGCACTCTGCACCTGTACAGAGTTGAACAAGTACAAGGTCATTGTGACGGTGGCGAGCGAGACCCCGGCGTGCGGGCTGTGCAGCGTCCCGTGTTCCGCCGGTCCGGATGACGCCTGCCAGGATGACCCGAACGACCCGGACACCAACACCGGTTGCGACGCCGCCGGGCCGCCTGAGTTCATGGCTTTTCAGGTCGGCAACAGCACCTACGGTCCGCTCTACTGCGGTCGGCTCTCGACCTACGCGGCCGGCGGCGGGACATTCGCGGACGTGGATTGGTTCCAGGTGACCATGCCAGTCGCACGTACCAGGCTTTTGATCCGCGCGAAAGCGGAGTTCCGCTTGTCGGTGTACCTCACGGAAAGCTGCGCCGCACCCGGCACGGCGCACGGCTGGGACCGCGCGTGTAAGGGTACGGCGACACCGTTCGCCAACACCTGGATTGGCTTGATGCCGGCCACGACCTTCTACGGAGCCATCCTCTACGGCACCGGCGGCGGCGACGGCGCAGGCGAACCTGAACTGCGACAGTTCTTCGCCGGTCTGCCGTGCAGCGATGGTCGCAACGAGTATCAGGTCGAATTGCAGGCGCAGCCGTAGCGCCCCGCGCGGCCGGGGAGCATCGGCCTCCGGCCGGTGCGTTCTTCGAGCCGCGACCGTCAGAGCGCGGCCGAGGAACCGCGGAGACGCCAAGAGCGCAGAGATCGCAGAGAGTTGCCGAGGAAACAGAAGCTGTGTCCCGCGAAGCGAAGTCTCCACACTTCCGGAAACTCGTGGCCAGGAACTTGCAGAGGAGCGCAGACATGAAAGGCACACTTTCTTTCAACGTCACGATGCTGGTTTTGTTGCTCTGCGGCGGCCTGACCGCCGCTAACGGCCGTCCGTTGGCTGGTGCGAGGCAGAGCTTCGCGGTCCCTCGTGAGAGCACGCCGGTCCCCGATGTCCTGCCCGGCATCCGCGTGGCCGGACCTGAGCTACAGGGCTGCTACGACGACGGCCAGATCTGCGGACAGGCGGCCGGTGCGTGTGGCACCTCGCAGTGGTTCTTCTATTGTGACCTCGAATTCTGCTCCGGCACGAATTGCGGGCGGGTACGCGCCGAGAACTTTCCGCCGCCCGGCGTGACGCTCGATCCGAACGACCCCTACGACTGGATTGGCGTTATCACCTGGTACGGTGTGTACATCGATGATGCCGTGATGGAATGCACCAAGACCAACGGGCACCAGTTCCGCGTGCGGTTCTACCCGGAGGCGAACCAACCGGACCCCAACGGGTATATCTATGAGCAGTTTCTGACCGCGATGGTCAGTGACACCGGCGCGACGTATGATCTCGGCAGCGGACCGGTGACCATCTGGTATTGGACCGCCACGCTCGCCAATCCCCTGCCGCTGGCCGCCGGCTGGTTTTCGCTCGTCGGTTTCGGCACGCCCGGTTGCTACCACTTGTGGCAGGGGGCACACGAGGGCGACCACAAGTTCGCCAACTGGTATGAAAGCAACATCCCCGCCACGTATGAAATTCGCACGACCTTTTGCGACATCAACTACTGCTTCTGGCAAAACATCTGGGGGGCTTGTTGTGACGATCGGACCGGGGTCTGCGAGGAGCACGTCTTTCAGAACACGTGTAACGCGCTCGGCGGCCGGCTCCTGCTGTACCAGCCGTGCTCCGCCCTGGACCCCCCGTGCGGCGAAGGGCTCGGGGCCTGCTGCTTTGATGACGGGACCTGCCAACTGCTGACCTACGCCGCCTGCACGCTCGCCGGCGACTGCGACGGCGACGCGAACTGTGATGGCATGGTTGACTTCGACGACATCGGGCCTTTTGTCGGCGCCCTGGCCGGCGCTGCGCCCTGTCGGTTCGGCAACGTTGATGTCAACAACGATGGCGCCCTCGATTTCGACGACATTGATGCCTTCATCACAGCCCTCGGCCAGCCGTGCCCGCTGGCGGGACCCCCGGAGTGGCGCGGCCCGAACACAACGTGCAACATGTGCTGCACGCTTGTGGGCACCGGCGAGCCGCGCGAAGGCGAGCCATCGTGCGGGCAGGACTACGTGGACACCTACAACGGCGGCTGCGACGCGGCGGCGGCGGCGTTCCTGCCGCTGCCGCTCGGCGTGACGGTCTACGGCATGTCCGGCACGTACACCGCCGGCGGCCAGAATCGCCGCGACACGGACTGGTACGAATTCACGCTGTCGGAGACCAGCAAGCTGACGCTGACCGCCGCGGCCGATTTTCCCGCCGCCGTGCGGATTCTGCACGCGGGCACGTGCGACCCCAATGCGCCCGACGGCTACTGGACCGTGGCGGTCGAGACCTTGGCCGCATGTTCTGAACTCCAGTACCAGACCCACCCGATCCCCGCGGGGACGTACTGGCTCGTTGTCGCGCCGCAGTTTCTTTCCGGCCTTGAATGCGGCGTGGACTACCGCGTCTTGGTTCAATCTGAAGGCGCGGACCTCTGCGCCATCACCTGCACGCCCACGTACACGGAATTGGAGGCGTGCGGCGAGAACTACCCGGTCGGCACCAATGGTGGCTGCGCCGACGATCCGAACAACCCGTTCGAGCCGCTGCCGCTGACGCCCGGCGTGCCGTTCACGATTTGCGGCACGCTCTGGGCGGTGAATGGCGCCCGCGACACCGACTGGTACTCGTTCACGCTCCCCGTCCAGGGCATGCTGGAGTGGGAGTACGAGGCGGAAATCCCCATCATCACGACGCCGATCTTCGGCGGCCTGGGCATGGAGCCGCCGTACTGCTGGGGGACCTTGTACGGATACTGGTACGCACCCCCGGTACAGCCCTGCCATCTGATCGGCGGCACACAGCATATGGACCCGGACGGCATCTTCCGCGCCGGAACGACCTATTGGTGGATCGTGCTGCCCGATGACGGTGAGAGTCTCTACAACGGCTACCCGTGCTCCGTTCCACAGGGTGAGTACCGCGTGACGATCCTCTCTCCGGGGTCGGACTGTCCGGACGTTTGCACCGGCGCCACCTACCAGGAGGGTGAGCCGGATTGCGGCCCCGGCTACGTGGACACGTTCAACGGGGGGTGCGACGCGGCGACGTTCGCGATCCAGCCGGCCAGCGCGTACGTTGTGTCGTACTGCGGCCGGTCGGGCACGTGGGTCGAAGACAACGTCACGAAGCGCGACTACGATTGGTGGAAGATCCAGCTCACCGGCACGGTGAACAAGCGGCTGCGCATCAACATGC
>CAYMXT010000079.1:0-17048 GCA_964394415.1 uncultured Planctomycetales bacterium | reverse complement strand
CAGGCCCTGCACCAGCCCCGTGACCCGCGCCTGATTCGCCGCGCCTAACTCGTAAGCCAACGTGCGCGGGTTCCACGCGGCGGCGACGACCTCGGCGGTCCCGCTCTTCGGTTTCAACTCGAAGCGAAGCTCGGAAATCGGCGTCTTGCTGCGTTTCGGCGCGGTCAGATCGACGCGCGTGGGAGCACTGCGAACCTGCGTCTTGAGGTCCGCCGTTAGCGCCGCCAGCGATTCGGTCTGGGCATCCACCACCAGCCGCGTGAGCTTGTCCTCCGCCGTGCGCCACAGGTCTCCCAACGTCGCCTGCTCCGCAACACGACCCGTGACGGTCGCTGAGAAGACAGCGCGCGGTGAACCGCCGGCGGGCGTCAGCGTGAGTCGTAGCGGCCAGTTGAGAGCTTTCGGCAACAGGACGCCGCGCGTGGCGGCGGGGTCGATGACCACGTCCAGCACCGCCTCGTGCTCGCGGGCCACCGCCGCGCGGCCCAGCAGCTCGGCCCGCAGCCGCTGGCGCGCCGTGTCGCGGGCGATTTCGAGCGCGCGCGTCGCGAAGCGGTCTGCCTGCACGAGCGACCAGCGTAAGGCGGCGTCGTCCCAGCGCAGCTCCACGGGCACCGCGCCCTCCGCAGCACCCGGCCCGAGCAGCCGGGCTTCCGCGGGCAGTGTCGCGACCACCTCAGCCTGCTTCGCCGCCACGGCGGTGTTCGGGAACACGCTTTCGCGCAGCTCGCGTTCAAGCGTGCGCAGCGCCGCCTGCTGAAGCACGCCGAGTTGCCGCGCGAGCCCGTCGGCGACGATGCGCCGATAGTCGTCCTCGCCGCCCGCGAATTGCGGCTCGAGGCCCTTCAGCTTGAAATCCAGTGTTCCGCGCACCGGCTCCGGGGCGGCCTGACCCGCGGGCGGTCGCACCACCACGCGGAGCGTGGCCCGCGCATCCGCTTCGCTGTTGGGCGGGGCCCACAAGACCAGCTCGCTCTTCGCTTCGATCTGCTCCGGGCGGAGCAGCCCGCGAAAACGCTCGGCCACGAGCGCGCGGCCCAGCGTCTCGCCGTGCTTGCGGACCGCCTCTTCGATCTCCCCCAAGTGCTCGGCGACCGCGTCGCCCAGGTGGACGCGGCACGCGGCGGTGACCTTCTGGGCCTGCTCGCGCAGACCGGGTGGCCAGTGTTCGAGCGCCGGCGGCTGGTCCAGCAGGTCCAGGGCCTCGACCCAGTGCTGCTGCCGGGCCAGCTCGCGGGCCTGGTGCAACCACCCCTCCGCCTTCTGGTGCTGTTCGGCGATGACGCGCTGGCGGCGTTGCTCCTCCTCGACGTGCCGGCGGTACTCGGCTTCGACCTGCGCGGCGTAGTGCGTGACATCGGGGGGGCAGGTTTCCGGCGGCGGGCGCTGCTCGAACCGCCGGGCAACCGCGTCCCAATCCTGGGCCTGGAGGGCCTTCTGGAGCGATTTCTGCCACGCGCGGGCCTTGTCGGCCGCCAGCTCGCGTTCGACCAGCGCCGCCAGCGTATCCACTTGCTCGTTGACCACCTTCGGCCAGTGCTTCAGCGTCGGGCGCGCGGCGAGCAGGTTCTGAGCGGCCTTGAAGTCGCGGGCCTGGAGGGTCTGCTGAAGTCGTGCCAGCCAGGCTTCCGCGGCCTGTCGGTCAGCGTCGCGGGCCGCTTCCTCGCCCAGCTCGGCGAGGTGCTGTTGTGCCCGCCGTTCGACCGCGACGGCGCGGGCCAGCAGATCCTGCGGCCAGGACTTGAGGCCGGGCCGCTGTCGGAGGAGTGCCTCCAGGTCGCGCCACTGGCCGGCCTTGAGCAGGTTTTCGAGCTGGGTAACCCAGCGCTGAGCGCTGAGCTGTTCGAGGTCAACGCTGGGGGCCGCGGCGCGCAGGCGTCGCAGGGCCTCGGCCGCCGCGGGCCGCTCGCTCGGCGCGCGGGCGAGCATCGCCATGAGGAGGGCGCAGAAAGTCCGCGTGCCCGCCTGGGTCGACTCGTTCAGGTCCTTGCGTCGTAGCGGCGTCGGGACGCCGAAGCCCATCATGCGGGCCATGTCCACGACGCGGTGGGCCTCCGGCTCGTAATACAGATAGGGGTGTTTGCGTTCGGCGAGCAGGTACAACACCATGCCGGCGGCCACGATGTCCGACCCCGGCTCAAAGCTGGTGAGTGATTCCTGTCCGTACTTGTCCGGATCGATGAAGCCGCACAGCCGGTCGTCGCGGTCGGCGACGTAGTCCGAGAGAACCTCCCACGCGCCGGTCGCGCCCGGTTGCGGACCGACCGCCAGATTCAGGTAGGCGTCCACGCCGAGCGCCCGGCAGATGGCGGGGGCGAACCCGAAATCCGTCAGCTTGACCAGGCCGTCCGCGTCGGTGACGAGCGTGCCGGGGGCGAGCCCGCCGTGGACCAGCGGCCGGCCCGCGTCCGGGACGTGGGCGGCGGCGAGGGCTTCGAGCAGCCCGCCGGCGGTTCGCACGAGTTCATCCTCGCCGGTCTGGTCGGCGCTGTGAAAGAGGGTCCGCGGATCCGCGGCCTGGGCCGGCTCGTGCGCGACGAAGAACCCGTTCTCGTCCTGCTGAAGTGGGCTGGTCAGACGGAGCACGTGCGGGCAGCGGACGGCGAGCCGGTTCTGTTGCTCGATTGCCTCGGCCAGCGCCACCGCGAGGCGGTCCAGCGCGGCAGGGTCGGCGCCGGCCGGCTTGAGCACGACACGTCGGTGGGGGTGCGACATCAGGAGCGGTTACCGAGTTCCAAGTCCGGACCGGCAGCGAGCGGCCTTACGCGGGGCGTCAACCATCGGCCAGCCGCCGTCGGCGGACAGCGTAGCAGAATGCGGCGCCGGGCGTCGAGGGCGCCGGGCGGCCGGTGTTTGACAACCCTCTCCGCATCATGTATACGCTCACGATGAAAGGGTTTCGATGGCTGTGTCGAGCCCAGGCGCCGTCAAGGCGGCGGCGGTTAGCGCGACAGTTCCAGGAGTTTGGGGTATGTGCAAACTGCAAAGGCGTTGGCACCGGTGGGCCGGACTAGGCGGGGCGGCCTGGCTGCTGCAAGCCGCTGGTTGCCAACTCGACCAAACGACCGCGACCCAGGTCGGTAGTGTGGTGTCCGATGCGCTGTTCTTCCTGCTCGACAACGCGCTCGTACACCTGACCACGTAACCCATCCAGGATGGAGACGAAGATGCGCAAGACTAGAAGAACCCGGCGCTGGCTCGTGGCCGGATTGCTGCTCGCCATCGGCGGCTGCGTGACCGATCTCCAGATGCAGGATTTCCTCCGCACGGAGTTCGCCCGCGTGATCGCCGATGCGGTCGGCAACGACGTGCAAACGGTCCTTCAGGCCAGCAGTTGACGCACGGCCCGGACGCGGCCGATGTTGCGCCCGCCGTGGCTGGCGCGGCGTCGTGTGGTACGTGCGGGCGAACCCGCAGCCAGAGGGCAAGCGATGGGCACGCATCTTTGGGATCGTGGCGGCCTGTTTCTCGCAGGGGCGCTGTTGCTTTTCGTGCTCGCGGGGTCGGGGTTGCAGGCCCAGCCGCCCCCGCCGACGCCGTCCGGTGAGGCCGGTTTTGTGGACCTGAACCGCGCCATCCGGGCGTATTCGGCGGCCGACCGGGAAGCCGCGCGGAAGCTCTTCACCGACCTGCTCTCAGCAGACCCGCAGGCGGAGTATCGGCCGACGTGCCTGTACTACCTGGGGCTGATTGCCTTGGAGGACGGCCTGGGCCACGCCGCGAGCATCGCCGCGGACCCGGAGACCGCGGTGCGCGAGGCCGCGGCCGCCCGCGAGGAGTTCATGCGGGCGCAGGGGTTTTTTGAGCAGATCGTCGTGCTCGCGGACCCAACCGCGGAAATGGTGCGGGCGGCGTTACTGCTGGGCATTGCCCAGCTCGCCCGGGACGATCCGAGCGTCAAGGAGGAGGCCATCCAGCTCGCCGAGCGGGCGGAGCAGACGCTCCAGCGCTACGTCAGCGAGACGGAGCCGGGAGCCGTAGACCGCTTCGGGCAGTTCTACCTGATGGTGGCACGCTACCGGCTGGCCCTCGCGTATCGCGCAGACCCGGCCCGGTCGCGCCAGTTTGCCGAGAAAACCGCGCGGGCGGCCGACAACTTGCACCAGGCCTTGGCCGTCGCCGAGGCTGATCACACCGCGGGGCGCATCCCCCTGGAACAATACGAGACATTCAAGACCCAGGCCACGTACTACGACGCGTTGCTCGCGATGGTCCGGCGCGACAATCGAACGGCCCGCCAGCGCCTGGTCACCGTGACCGAGCGCGCCCCCAATACCCCCCTGGCCGACAACGCGAGCGACATTATCAAGAAAATCGACGAGGCCGAGGCCACGCGCCCGGCGCCGCTCCAGATTCCCGTGCCGGCGCCGCTTGGACCGTTTGAAGTTGAGGGCCGCGTGACGGTCGGCAATTTCTTCGACTCCAACGTGATTCTGCTGGGCAAAGACACCGCCCTGCCGCGCGGCTATCGGCGGGCGGACGACTACCGCTTCGAGTTGTCGGCCGACCTGAACGTCAGTCGGTACATCTCGAAAACTGAGGCCCCGTGGCTCGTCGGGGAGAGCCTGACGCTCGGCTTCGGCGGCGGGACATACAATGGCTGGCAGCCGAACATCCCGCAGTTCGACGTCAACCGCTATCCCGCGCGCGCGTATCTGAACTGGCAGGTGATCACCGACTTGTATTTCGGCCTCCAATACGAATACTCGTACACGCAGCTCGGCCATCACCCGTTCATTTCCAGCCAGCGCCTGACACCGGTGCTTTCGAAGGAATGGGTCTTGCGCACGCCGGACGGCCCGGAGCGGAACCTCGGTCATACCGACGTGTACTACTCGCATGAGGGCCGCAACTACCTGGACGCACTCGGCGACTTCCGCCTGAATCGTGACGGCACCTATCACGCCATCGGCCTCCAGCACACGTTTAATCTCATACAGGCTAAGGACTTATGGTATCTGCGCGAGTACTACAACTCGCCCGCCCGGCAGCGCGAACGCCAATCGCTCGGCGAGGAGTGGCTGCGGTTCGCCTTGGGCTGGGAGTACCGCGACGAGCGGACCGTCGGCACCGAGTTCGACCTGGCCGGGCACGCGCTGCTCTGGGGGCTGCACGTTCCCTTGCCGTACCGGTTTGCGTTTGACTTGAGCGGCGAGTTCACTTGGGCGGACTACACGTACGCCAGCGTCTTCGACCACAGCCGCAAGGAGCGCGAGGATTTCCTGCAGCGCTACAATTTTGGGCTGACGTACACTTTTGTCGCACGCGGCGAACTGCCGCAGATGCGCACGCTCGACGTCCGCCTGCGGACCGGCATCGAGCTGACTTTCCAGAACTCCAATATCTGGAATCGCCTCGGTGAAGATGTATATGAATACGATCGCGCGATCTACGGGGCCGCGTTGGAAGTCGGGTTCTAGGTGCCCGGCTGCACCCGGCTGTGAGGTCAAGGGCATGAAAACAACGACACGGGCGCGCCTGCTCGCCGTCGGTGGCTTGCTCGCCGCCGCGGCGGCCAGTACCCACGCACAGGCCCTTTTTCAGGTCACTGGGCAATCGCGGACGGGCGGCGCCGTGCTCGACGCGGACGACGGCACGCGGACCATCGCCACCGGTGACGAAGTCACACCGGGCACCCTGAATGTTGACGCCGCCGCGCAGCTCATGCTGCTGGCCGAAAACGGCGTGGTCGTTGTATTGCTGGGACCGGCGTCGCTCGTGCTTCGCGGCGACGAGTTGGGGGGCGGGCGGCGCGCGGAATTGCGACAGGGCATGGCGCTCTGCGTCGCGACCGATGACGCGGCCGCGGGGCCGCCAATCGTGTTCGCTGCCACCGCGCCGGGAGGGGTTACGGTCGAGTGTCGCGTGAGCCCTGGGCGGATCTACTTTGCAATTGACACGGCGGCAGTCGCGGTGGGCTACGCAGGACCGGCGGCGTCGCTCGCGGTCAACGTTGCGGGCACGTCGCGGACGGTCGCGTCCGGACAGTATCTGCGCGTGACCGCCGGTGCCGAGGCCGAGCAGCAATCGCTGGGCCCGTGGATGGCGGCCGAGGGTTTTGACGCCGCGTGGGGCCGGAACCTGGGCGTCGAATCGGCCCGGGCAGCCCGCGTCGTCGTCGAGCGCAACCTGTTCGACAATATCATCGAATGGGACCGGTACGCCGGGTCCGGGTACGTCGGGGCCCGCCTTCGGGAGTGGCGGTTCAACCCGGAGATCCGGCAGACAGTGGAGTCCATCAGCGCGCCGGCCCGCCTGACCGGCCGTGGGGCGCAGCAACTGACGGTGCCGTTCGCGGGGGCCAACTCGGTCCCGCTGTTCTCTCCCGCGGCGGCGGCGGTCCAGAACATCCGCAACGTTGGTGCGGGCGTGACGGCGGCCGTACTGAACAGCAACGCGGCGACGGTCCTGGAGCGCACCGGCAGCCAGGGATTGGGTTTCCGGGGCTTACAGCAGTTGGCGGTGCCGGGGACGACTGCGGGAACGCGCACGGTCGGGCCGGCGGGGCTCGGCGCGCGGTAGGAGTGTTGCACCGGCATTGTGGCACCGGCATCCTGCCGGTGTTTGCAGCACCGACGGTAATGCCGGCAGGAACGACAATTCGGCAGTCTGGGCAGAGCGTACCCGGGTGTGAGACCTGGGAACGGAGGTTGGGTCATGCGTAGCGTTCAGGGTAATGTGCAGGGCAGTTATCGACCCGCAGTCAAGCGCGGCGGAATTCCCGTCTCCGCCTCTGTGTGTGTGCTAGTGCTCATCGGGTCGTTCGGTTCTGTTGGCGTCTATGGCCAAGCGGATCATTTCCACTTGGCAGTCGACACCACGCGCCCGAAGATCGGCCAAGCCGCGACGTTCACGTTGACGGCCCACGATATCGCGCACGGCGCGCTCGCCAACTACGACCCCGTGGCCGACATCACTCTGACCGCTACGGGAGTTACGGGCACGGTCAGTTTTGCCGCCGTCGTCCCCTTCGTCGGTCTCACCGACAATGGCAACAACACTGCCACGCTGAACGAGGCCACGGCGATTTTCAATGCCTCGGGCCAGTATCAGTTCACGATTACCTACACAACCGCCGGCGACGAGATCAGCGTGACCGCCGACGAGGCCGGCGCCCCCCCACCCACCGACCCGGTCACCCTCACGTGGACGGCTGACAACTTCAACGTCACCACGACGGGAGGCGCAGTGACGGTGGGCGATTTCAAGACGGTGACCATCACGGCGCGCAACGGCTCAAACAACCCCATCGCGAGCTTCACGGCTCCCGACGACATCACGCTTTCGACCAACACTGCCGGCAATGGTACCAATCTCGACTACATCAGCGGCATCACCGGCTTCGTGGATAACGGGAACGGGACCGCGACGATCCCCAGCGGCACCGTCTTCGATGCCGCTGGGCAGGTCATCGTGTACGTCATTAACCGTCGTGCGGAGGCCCTCACGCTGACCGTGGCGGCAACGGGCGTTACGAGCGGGACGCTAAACCTGACGTGGAACACCGGAGCGCTGGACAACTTCCTGCTCCAGGAAGGGGTTGGCAGCATCGGGGTGGGGAACGCCGTGACGTTCACGCTGACGGCGCGGGACACATACGATAACGCGATCCCGAGTCTTGTTACGGCGAATGCGATTACCGTCTCGACGACCACGGGCGGCAGCGCGGGCACGATTGACTTCGGCAGCGCCCTTCCCGGTTTCTTGGACAACGGCCTGACGGCCACCATTCCGCTGGGGACGACATTCAACGGCAGCGGCCAGGTGACGTTCACGGTGACGAACCGGCGTGCGGAAAGCCTGACGGTGACGGCGACGGACGCGGTCACGCCGGCCAGCGGCACGAGCGGAACGGTGACGTGGACGCCGGGCACTTTGGACGCCTTTTTGGTTCAGGAGGCCGTGTCGAGCGTAGGGGTGGGGATCGGGGTGCAATTCACCCTGACGGCGCGCGATTCACAGGGCAACGCGATCCCGAACCTGACCACGGTAAACGCGATTACGCTCTCGACGACGAGCGGCGGGAGCGCTGCGACGCTCGATTTTGCCAGTGGCATCGCCGGCTTTGTGGACGGCGGGCTGACTGCGACGATCCCGATTGGGACGGTCTTCAACTCGAGCGGTCAAGTGACCTTCACGGTGACGAACCGCCGGGCCGAGAGCCTGACAGTGAGCGCGGATGACAACGTTATCCCGGCTACGGGCACCAGCGGTGCGGTGACCTGGACCGTTGGGGCTTTGCAGAACTTCCTGCTCCAGGAAGGGGTTGGCAGCATCGGGGTGGGGAACGCCGTGACGTTCACGCTGACGGCGCGGGACACATACGATAACGCGATCCCGAGTCTTGTTACGGCGAATGCGATTACCGTCTCGACGACCACGGGCGGCAGCGCGGGCACGATTGACTTCGGCAGCGCCCTTCCCGGTTTCTTGGACAACGGCCTGACGGCCACCATTCCGCTGGGGACGACATTCAACGGCAGCGGCCAGGTGACGTTCACGGTGACGAACCGGCGTGCGGAAAGCCTGACGGTGACGGCGACGGACGCGGTCACGCCGGCCAGCGGCACGAGCGGAACGGTGACGTGGACGGTCGGCGCGTTCTCCAGCTTCCTCTTGGAAGCCAACACTACCACGCCGACTGTCGGCTCGGCCGCGGCGTTGACCCTGACAGCGCGCGACGGGCAAGGCAATCCGATTCCGAACTACGACCCGCCAACGGACATCGATGTGACTGCCGCGGGCGCAACCACGGGCAATGTGACCTTCGCCGGCGCCGGCTTGACGGACAATCTGAACGACACCGCCACGATTGCGGGCACTACCGTCTTCAACTCCGGTGGCCAGTACACTTTCACGGCGACTTACACGACCAGCGGTGAAGCCGTTACACTACAGGCGACCTCATCCAACACCGTCATCGTGACCTGGGCCGCCGGCGTAGCCACGCGGCTCCGGATTGCCAACATCGGCTCGCCGCAGATCGCGGGCGGGGCTTTCGCGGTCACGGTTGAATCGGTTGACAACGGCGGCAACCTCGCCAGCGTGGCGGGGAACACCGCGATTGACCTCAGCATCAATACCGGTGGCGGTGTCCTCACACCTTTGACCCCAACCGGCACGATTCTGGCCGGCGCGAGCAGTATCGCCATCGCTGGCGTGACGTACAGCAAGGCGGAAACCGACGTTAGTCTCACTGCGACGCGGACCAGCGGCGACGACCTGACTGCCGACGACTCAAACCTCTTCGACGTGAACCCCGGCGCGGAGAACGCGTTGCGGTTCGTTTCGCAGCCCGGCAACACCGATATCACGACGGCGCTGGTGTGCTCCGTGGAGGTTGTCGATGCGCTGCTGAACACTGTGACAACGCTCCCAGCGACGGCCATCAACCTCGAGTTGGTCAACCCAGCCGGGTGCAGTGGCGTGCTCACTGGCGACACGTCGGAAAACACCAACAGCGGCGCGGCCGCGTTCACCAGCTCCCAGAACCTAATCATCGGGCAGGTCTGCAGCGAATACCAACTGCGGGCCACGGCGCCGGCGTTGGGAGCAGGCTTCACCGTTCTTTCAAGTACTTTCAACGTCAGTGGCGCGACAAACCTCACCAACGCCACCGTTACGCTTGATGTGACCGCCGCGGCGACGAACGCATCTCTGACGTACACCGTCGACGGCGCCTCCAATGTCGACGCGTTCCTCATCGCCTACGGCCGGGGCACTACCGCCAGTGCAATCACGACGCAGTTTGGGACCGTCAATGTCAATTCCTCAACCCTGCTCTCGCCTGGCGCACACACTGTCTCGCTGGGTGACCTCCGCAGTCTACTTAACGGTGTTGCGGCCAACGGACAATTCCTGGTTGTCGTGCTGGACACGACCGGTCTCGTGGCTGAAGCGAATGAGGGGGACAATACCGGCGCGGCAACCCTCACCGTCGATCTCGCGCTCGATTCCGTCACGGCCACCGTGTCCGGCGCGAGTTCCAGCGCCACCGTCGTCTACACCGTGACCAGCCCGGCCAACGTGCCGACCTTCATTGTCCGCGTCGGGCTGGACACCGACGGCGACGGGGACAGCGACACGACCCTGCGCGACGTGACCACCGCCGCCGACGAGGTCACGCCGGGGGCACACGTGATGACCGTCGATGTGTCGTCCGAACTCGCCGCACAGACCCTGACCGCCGGCGGCACCGTCCGTCTCGTCGCCGACCTCGACGCGACCGGCCTGGTCACCGAGTCTTCGGAGGCCAACAACCGTGGGAGCGACGACGCCACCTACGGCGTCGACCTGGCCATGACACGGCTGGTCTTCCCCGGTGCCGCCGTCGGCAGCACGATCGAGGCCACCGTCAACTACACCGTCAACACCAACCCAGTGGACGAGGACTTCACGATCGGGTTCTATCTGTCCACCGAGGACGACGTGACCGCCGCCAGCCTGGCCGACGACGACCTGGTCACCACGGCCACCGTCGCCGCCGCGGCGGACAAGTCGCTCGGGTCGCACACGCTGGCCTTCAGCGTCAGCACCGCGGCCATCGACCCCAACGACTACCCGGGCAGCAACTTCGTCCTGAAAGCCCGCATCAACGACAGCGGCGCGGTCACCGAAACCGACTCCGGTAACAACATCGTCGCCACGCCGAACTCGACGTCCGACCCCGACGCCGATACCGACGGCGACGGCCTGACGCGCAGCGAAGAGGACGCGGGCTTCGAGATCGCCGCCGGCGTTATCTTCCGCGGCGATCAGTCGGCTTCCGTCGCCATTGCCGCCGCCAGTACGCGGACGTTCGATACGTCCGCCGACACCGACGGCGACGGCCTGAACGACAACCTCGAACGCACGACCCTCACCAACCCGAACGACTCGGACACCGACGGCGACGGCCTGACCGATGGCGCCGAAGACGCCGATCGCGACGGCGTCGTCGATAGCGGCGAAACCGATCCGCGCAACTGGGACACCGATGGCGACGGTCTGAGCGACAGCGAAGAACAAACCGGTTTCGAGCTGACCGGCTATCCGGCCGGCTCGACGTCCGGCCGCTTCGCGCGCAGCAACGTGATCACGGTCACGTCCAGCCCCACGAGCGCCGACACCGACGGCGACGGCATCAGTGATTGGGACGAAGTGGTTACGTTTGCCCACTTCGCCGGCACCGACGGCAGCGTCGCCGGAACCGACCTGGTGGCCCGCGCCGCCCGGGCGTCGCGGGTGGTCTTCGGCCCCGGCGTCGCCACGAGCAGCCTGGCCGCCGGCGACGTGCGGACCAACACGACCGCGTTTCCCACGTTGCTGGCCAAACCCATGTGGAGTGTTCGCACCGATCCGAACGACGCCGACACCGACGGCGACGGCCTCAATGACGGCGCCGATCCCGCCCCACAGCTCAACCCCGCCCGCTGGGGCTTTGATCAGGACGGCGACGGCGATTTCGATACGGCCGACCTCGCCGCGATCCAAGCGGCCCTGGGGACGGCGGCCACGGTCCCGACCACGGTGGCGGAGTTCCAGCGTCTGCTGCTGAACTTCGATCAGGACGGCGACGGCTTCCTCGAAGCCCCCGACGCCAACGGCGATGGCTTCCCCGACTTCACCCGCTTCAACGAGGCCACGCTCGAGCAGGCCTTCGGCATCGACTTCAGCAACGATGGCAGCCTCGACGACGGCTTCGACGTCGGCGGTCTGAACCAGGCCGCGGCCGGACCGAACGACACGCGCTGCGGCAGCTCGAACGAGGGCGTCGAGCAATACGGCACCTACCGCGTCATCCGCTCGTCCGCCAATGTCACCGGCGACGGCACGCTCGACCAGCTCGATTCGACCGGGCAGCTCGTCCCGACCGACAACTGCCCGTCGAACGCCAACGCCACGCAATTGGACTTCGACGGCGACGGCCTCGGCGACGACTGCGATTCGGACCTCGACAACGACGGCATCGAGACTTCACTCGCCCCGGTCATCAAGTCGCCCAGCGCCGCCGCCGGCTGCCAGACCGCGAACCCCGATTACACCGGCACGGCGACGTGCGGCACGGGGCTGTGCGGCTTCGGCATCGTCGAGGGCCTGATCGGCTGTCTGCTCGGCATGGCGGGCGTACGCCTCGGACGCCCGCGCCGGCGAATGTAGGCCGCCGGGCAGCGTACGGCGCGGTGCTCGCGGAGTAAGATGCCCACTCCGTGAGCACCGTCGCCCCTTGCGAGCACGTTGCCGACGCCTCGGCCCCTGGCGGACCGGATCCGTCCGCGCGCATCCCGCCGCCCGTGTTCCACCGCAGCCTCCGCTACTCCATCAAGGACGCAATGGCGTGGTCGGTGATGCAGGGCGGCGGCATCACCTACCTCGTGCCGTTCATCGTGCTCGGCGGACATGGCCTGCTATACCAGGCTGCGTTCTCGGGGTTGCCCGCGCTCTCGGGCGCGCTCGTCGGGTGGTTCGCCGCCAATCTCACCGATGCGCTCGGTCAGCGCAACCGCGTGATCGTCGGCGGGTCGGTGCTCCAGGCCCTGGCCTGGCTGCCCGTGTGCGTGGCGATCTTCCTGCCGGCCAGCCCGAGTTTCTGGCTGATGCTGGCGGCCTATGTCGCGCTGATCGCGCTGGCCAACTTCCCCAACCCCGCGTGGCAGAGCCTGATGGGCGACCTGGTGCCGGAGCATCGCCGCGGGCGCTACTTCGGCATCCGCAACGCCCTTTCCAACGGCACGCTCACCGCGGCGACGTTCGCCGCGGGCTGGTGGCTCACGCTCTGCCAGCAGCGTCCGGGTCTGGCGCTGCTCGGGCTGGACGGCCGGAGCTTTGGGTTCCTCGCCCTGTTCGCGCTGGCCGGGGCGGCGCGGCTGCTCTCCGCGTACTACCTGAGTCGGGTTCACGAACCCGCTTATGCCCCGCAGCCGGCGGACCGGTTCACGCTCTTGCAGTTCCTTCGTCGCGCGCCGCAGGCTCATTTCGGCCGCTTTGTGTTCTGGTGCGCGCTGATCTGGGTGGGAATCGGCGCAGTCTTGCCGTATCTCGCGTGGTACCTGCTCGAGGAGCTGAAGTTCAGCCCCGGTCAATTCGCGACGGCGACCACCGCGGGCCTGCTCACCAACGTGCTATCCCAACCGCTATGGGGGCGGCTGAACGACCGCTTTGGCAGCAAGCGCGTGCTCACAGCAGGCGGCGTCGGGCTGGTGGCGACGCCGCTGCTGTTGCTCAACTGCACGGAATTCTGGCACTTCGTGCTCGCACTCGCGTATGACGGTCTTGCGATGGCGGCCTACAACATCGCGATTGGAAACTACTTGCTCGACGCGGTCACGCCGCCGAAGCGGGCGCGGTGCGCCGCCTATCACGCGCTCTTCGTTGCACTGGGCACGGCGGTGGGCAACTTCGGCGGCGCGCTTTTGGCCCAACATGGTCCTGCGCCGTTTCAGATCGGCACGTGGGGTCTCACGCACGCGTTTTCGTGGGTGTTGCTTGCGTCCGTGGGTGTGCGCCTGGTCGCCAACCTGCTCTTGCTGGGGTCTTTCGCCGAGTTTCGCCTCGCCCGTCCGGAATTCCGTTGAAATCAAGTCGGACGTTGCCGCACGCGCAGTTGTTTCGTACCGATGATATTGGCGCCCGGCAGCGGGCTCATCCGAACCCCGGACGCAAGTCCGGGGTCGGCTGACTACGTGCCCCCGCGGCCCGCCACTTGCGTGGCGGGTTCTGATGGCGGTGTCATGCCGCCGCATCCGAACCCCGGACGCAACCCCGGCGCGCCGGGACGGGGCCGACGGCGGTGTGCCCCCGCCGCGTCTGGAGAAACGCGCAGCGTGACGCATTGGCCTCACACGGTGATGCAGTGGGCGGGGGCCCAGTCAGGCTTGACCGGCCTCGTGGTTATCGGAACAGGGCTAATCGCCGGCCTACAGGGCTTCCGGTTTGTGCGCCTGTTGACGATTGTGAGCTGCACGCTCGTCGGTTTCGCGCTCGGTGAGGTGCTGGGGTCAGCAGGGCTGGGAGCCTGGCCCGGGCTCGTGGGGGGTGCGGCTGGAGCTGCCGTCGGTGTGCTGTGGCCGAGGGCCGCCGTCGCGGCAACCAACGGGGCCCTGGGATTCGTCGTGCTCACGTACCTCACCGCGCAACTCGGACTGTCTGGCACCATCGGGGCGCTGCTGCTGGGCACGGGCGCGGCGGTTTGTGTCGCCCTCACGCTGGTGAGCCATCGCGCGATGGCGGTCGCCGGCACGAGCTTGTTCGGCTCCGGACTGGTTGTGCTCGGCCTCATCATTCTCGCTGGCGAAACCGCCCCCGCCGTGGCGGACACGCTGCGCGGCTGGGTGCGCTCGGGGTCCGTGATGGTCCCCATCGTGGTTACGATGCTGGCGGTCACGCTCTATTCTTACCAGGCGAACGCAAGCACCGGGAGCATCGTCGCCGGACGTGCCGCGGAGCTGCGCCAGCCAGCGGCCCGCGACTCGCGTGGCGGGTCCTGACCGCGATTTCACCCCGCGGGATCCGCGCCCCTGAGGCAAGCCCGACGCGTTCGGACGTGGCCCGCCGGCACACCACTGGCGCTGGCGGAGTTCGGGTCGCGGCGGCGACGCTCTTCGCCAACAGTCGAGGCAGCCGTGTCAGCAATTCTGCGACTTCCTCGACAAGATGGCCTGACCCGGCGCTGCGCGCAGACCCGGAGCGCCCTGTACCTCGAGCCGTTGCTGCAAGCCTGGCGCACTCAAGAGCCGCTGGGCTGTGCCGTCCACCAGCGTGCCCAGGCCTCCCGGTCGAAGCCGAAGTTCTCAGCGCTGATCTGCTTGAGGGCCTCGAGCACCTCGGTGCGGTAGATCGTCACTTCGCGATACACCGGGCGGTTCACCACGTCGGCGTCCACGACGGCGTAGTGCTGGCACCAGGTCAGATCGGGCCGCGTGAGCACGCGGACGCCCGGGCCAACTTCGGACACGCTGATGCCATCGAACACCAGCGGCCAGCCGCCGAGGTAGCGCCGCACCGGCACCTCCACCCACCGTTCGCGCTGCGCCGTGAGGGCGTCGATCAGATCGGGCACGGCCTCGCGGTCGCGCAGGTGGCCGAGGGCGGTAGCGGCACGCAGCACGAGCCCATCGCTGCCGCCGCGCAGGGCTGCGCGGTATTGCCGGGCGATGCGGGCATCCTGGCGGCGGGCGAGTTCGCCGAGCGCCGCCGCGCGAATATCGGGCAGCGGGTCGAAAAGTCCGACGATCCCCAGGTTCATGGTCGCTTCATCCTCACGGAAACCCGCGAGCGCCTGAACCAGGACGGACCGGCACGTCGCCTCGCCGGTCGTGAGCACCTCCGTCAGCGGCTGGATGGCGAGCGGGTCGCGGATCTCGAGCACGCGCCGCTGGGCGTCTGCGACGCTCTTGGGCTGGCCGCTTTCCAGCGCGCTCTTGAAGCCGCGCGCCCGGCGATACCACTGCGCCTGGATCGCGCGCGTCAGACGCCGCCGCTCCGCCTCGGCGCGCTTGGGCGCGTCGGTTTCGTCGTCGTGCCGCTCGATCACACGCCGCCCATCGACCCACAGGTCGCCGACCCGCACGTAGCCGAGCGCCCGGCGGGCTGCGGCGTGGTCCGAGTCGAGCACCAGCGCCCGCTGAAGGTGCTTGCGCCGCTCGGCCCGCAACTCCTGTTCATCACACCACGCCGCGAGTTCCGTGTGCGCCGCGGCGGTGTCGGGCACGTCCGCGGCGCGTTGGTCGTATTCGTCGAAGGGCGTCGGCGCGACCGTGACCCGTTCGACCGCGCTGGTCGCGACCGCCACCTGCCCGACGACGGTGCGGATGCGGTATTGTCCGCTCTCGATGCCCAGAAGTTGCCCTTCGATGGTTCCGCCGGACAGCAGGTAGAAGACGTCGGCCCGAGCCCCCAGCGGCAGCAGCACGAATATCGCCAAGGCAACCGCCGGGCCGGTCGCCAGGTGTGCGGCGGGCCTGGATCCCGCGCCGGTCGCAGCGGGTGCATCCGGAGACACCATGACACAATTATACGAGTGGATGCCGGTCGCAGCGCACGGCCTGGGTCCCGCAGACCCTCGAGTTCGTTAGAATGGGCACTGCACCTCACCGCGCTGGAGTCCCCATGCGGCGTGCGTTCACGCTGATTGAACTGCTCGTGGTCGTCGCGATCATCGCGCTGCTGATCGCGATTCTGCTGCCCAGCCTGGCTGCGGCGCGGAACCACACGCGTGAGACCGTGTGCAGCACCAATCTGCGGCAACTGGGGCTGGGTGTCGGGCTGTACACGGTCGAGTGGAACAACCACCTGCCCGGCAACGCCTGCGATTACCCCTGCGACTGGCTCGGCACGGGGAACTTCGACCCCAACGACACGACGCATGTCGAGTCCGCCCCGCAGCTTGGCACGCTGTACAAGTACGTCGGCCAGCAGGACAAGCTGTACTTCTGTCCGAGTCATGACCGAACGCCGGACGATTATGCGACGGCCACCAAGCGCTACAGCTACACGATGCCGGTCATCTTGACCGGCGCACCGGCCCACCTCGTGCGGCGCGTGATGATGGAAACTGGCCCGCGGTTGAACTTCCCGGAATGGAAGCGGTGTGATCGGGCGCTCGCCATGCCGGTTCTGGTCGAGGAGGACACGCGCTGGTACCTGGAGTACGTCCGGGACGGAGCGTGGTCGAATGACGACAGCATCACGGACCGCCATCGCGGGCGGGGAAATCTGGCAGCGCTGGACGGGCACGTAGAGACGATTCCCTTCCCCAAACAGCCCAAGCGCATGACGGCGTGGCATGTCTACTTCGAGCTGCTCGACGGACGGATCGTTACGGCGGGCAACTACTGGGACCCCCAAGACCCGACCGGCTCGGTGCGCATGGGCTACCTCCAGCACCGCGCGCCAGGCGAGCCGGAAAACTGAGCCCCGAGCGGCGACGACCCGCGGCGTAGCGGCCCGCGCCCCCGCGCGGCCATTTGCGGCGGACTTGTAGCGGCCCGCGCCCCCGCGCGGCCATTTGCCGCGTACTGGTAGCGGCCCGCGCCCCCGCGCGGCCATTTGCGGCGGACTGGTAGCGGCCC
>CAYMXT010000078.1:6591-17157 GCA_964394415.1 uncultured Planctomycetales bacterium | reverse complement strand
CGGCGGCTGGTCGCACTGAACAAGGCGATGGACGAATACGTGCGTCGCCATCCCGGCGGCCGGCAAACCGTCGAGACCATTCAAGCGTTTGCGGACCAATTCGAAAGCGGGCTCAAGAAGTAGCCCGTCCACTTTGCAAGGAGGCAAGCATGCCCACGTTCCGAACCGATCAAGTCCTGTGGTACAACAACGGCGTTTGGGGCCAGCTCGGCTACGCGGTGCCGAATTACGGCAACGACCCGACGACCGTGAATTTCGGGATCGCATACCTGGTCGGAGTGATCGGCCGGAATCTCGCCGCCATCATGCATCACCCCGACGTCGACTCACGCACGCCGCCGACAATCAACACGCTGGCCAGGCTCCACAAGCTCATTACGCGAGCTCGGACGATCATGGCCGGCCGCGACCTGACGCCGGGCGAGTTCGAAATGGAGGCCATCCACGCGACGCCGGCCCAGCAGGACTTCCTGATTTACCCGGTGCCGTACTTCAAGGTCCGCAATGGGTGGCTCAAGGAGTACGCCGGCCTCGTGTTGTGCGCGATCAGCGAAGCCTGCCAGCACGGCGAGAACCGCAAGCCCTACGAGTTCACGACCGCGTTCTCCGGCGTCGTTGGCCAGTACCTGGCCCGCGTCTACCGGCTGATGGCGACCGAACTGTTTGGCGTCGCGGTCGAAGAGGCCAAGAAGCCCGACTTCACGCTGACCGATGCGATCCTGGCCAGCTACGATCCGGGCAAGTGGTTTACACAGACCGAGCTGATCGACACGGTCGCGCCGCTGAACCTGATCCCAACCGAGGATGACAAGCGCATCTTGACGGACGGGATCCCCGCCAGCCTGCTGGTCAACCTGCAGACGTACCCGACCGGCGGCTCGCCCGATCCCGATGGCACGGCGGCGGCCGGCATCGACGCGGCAACAGGCACCACCGTGGCGGCCGTCAGCACGCCGTCATTCCGTCCCGCGCCGACGGTGTAGGCCGATTTGCGATTGAAGGGGCCACATGCGCTGCCGGCTGGTTCTATCACCGCTGCCTGCCGACCCGGCTAGCCGGGAGCGGGAGCGGTACGAGCTGATGGCGGACTACGAGCTGCAACTGTGGTTCGACAGCGACTACGGTACGGACGGCATCACGGTCTTGGTGCCCCAGGGCACGGTGACGGACTTTGCCAGCGTGCCGCGCTGGCTGTGGTGGCTGTACCCGCCCGATGGCCCGTGGCAAGCCGCGGCCGTCGTGCACGATTACCTATACGCCAGCAGCGCCTGTAGCCGGTTCCTGGCGGATGCAATCTTCCGCGCCGCGATGGAAGCGGACGGCGTGCCCTGGTGGCGCGCGGCAATCCTGTACTACGCCGTGCGAATCTTCGGGCGGGCTTTTCGGTAATGTCTGACTACTCGGACCACAGAGACCGCGAGCGCGACCGGCAGGCGGAGCAGTCGCGCAAGGGCCGGGATATCGGATCGCTGCCCAAATGCGCAAACAAGCGGCGGCGGGCTAAGGCCGAAAAGTCCTTGCGCGCCTGCTGCGAAACGTATTTCACGAAACGCTTTCCCCTGCCGTGGTCCGAGGATCACCTCGAACAACTCGCCGAAATCCAACGCGTGATTGCAGACGGCGGCCTGCAGGCGATCGCGGCACCACGCGGGGACGGCAAAACCACGCGGCTGGAGTGCGGCATTATCTGGGGCGTGATCGTCGTCGCCGCACACCAATACGCAGCCCTGCTGTCGGCCGTCAGCAAGCAGGCGCCGAAGCTGATGAGTTCCATCAAAATGGAACTCGCCAACAACGAGCTACTGCTGGCCGACTTTCCGGAAATCTGCTATCCGATCTGGAAAATCAGTGGCATCGCCAACCGCTGCGCCGGGCAGCTCCTGGACGGCAACCACACCTGGCCGTCCGGCGGCGACAAGCCTTGGGCGCGGACGCGCATCGTGCTCCCCACAATCAAGGGCTCGGCGTGCAGCGGGGCCGTGATTGAGGCCTCGGGCTTGATCGAGGCCACGCGCGGCATCAAGTACACGCGGGCCGATGGCTCGATCATCCGGCCTAGCCTGGCCCTGATCGACGATCCGCAAACCAACCGCTCGGCGAAATCGCCCGTCCAGTGCCAGGAGCGCGAAGAGGCCATGACGGGCGGGATTCTGTACTTGCCCGGGCCGGGCAAGCAGATCTCGGCTTTTGCGGCCGTGACGGTGATCAAGCCCGGGGACCTGGCCGATTGCCTGCTCGATCGCGAACAGCATCCCGAATGGCACGGGGTCCGCAAGCGGCTGCTCAAGAGCTGGCCGGCCGGCTGTGATCCCCGTAGCCCGGCCTCTCCGAGGCCGGGATCCGCGTCTGGGACAGACGCGGCCACGTGTCAGGAGACGGCCAGGCATTGGGACGAATACGCGGAGATCTACCGCCAGGAGCTGGCGGACGGCGGGACCGGCACGCGGGCCACGGCCTACTACCGGCGGCACCGGAAGATCATGGATCGCGGGGCCGAGGCAGCGTGGGAACACCGCAAGCCGGGCTGCGCCTCGGCGGTCGAATTCGCCATGCGGCTGTTCTTCCGCGACCGCGCCTCGATGCTGGCCGAGTGCCAGAACGATCCGGAGGACACGGCGGCGGGCGAGAAGTTCGAACTGCCTACGCCCCAACAGATCGCCAAGCGCGTCAACGGCTACGAGCGGTACGAGGTCCCGCCGGATGCTCAGCGACTGACGTTCTTCATCGACGTCCACAAGGAATTGCTGTACTACACCGTAATCGCCTGGGCGCCGGGCTTTACCGGCTATGTGATCGATTACGGTACCTGGCCGCCACAGTCGGCGACGTACTTCGAGCTGCGGCACTGCCGCCAGCCAATCAGCAAGCACCCGGAGATCACGGCGCCGACGATGGAGGGCAAAGTCCGCCAGGCGTTGGAGTCGCTGGCCGCCGAGTTGTCGGACCGGCAATGGCGGACGGCGACGGGGGATCAAGTCGAGCTGGAGCGCGGAGCCTGTGACGCGAACTGGGGCGAGTGTACGGACGTGGTGTACGCGTTCTGCCGCGAGGCACGGCGCAAGCACGGATTACAGATCATGCCGTCGCACGGCTTGCCGATGGGGCCGGCCAAGTGCCCGATCAGCCGGTGGGACAAGGGCAAGAAGGGCGCGGTGGGGGACGAGTGGCACGTACCGCCGCCGGCCCGCGGGCGCGGGATTCGGCCGCTGCTGTACGATTTCGGCCGGCGGCGGACGTTTTGCCTGGGCCGCTGGGCGACGCCGGCCGGGACGCAGGGCAGCTTGACGCTGTTCCACGCGCCGGACGGGCGGCACCGGATGATCAGCGAACACCTGACGGCCGAGGCCGGCGTGAAGGTCACGGGGCCCTACGGCGAGCTGATCGTGTACACGCTGCCGCCCGGGCGGGACAACCACTTGGGCGACTGCGTGAGTGGCGCGATGACGGTCGAATCGGTCTGCGGGGGCAAGCTGCTGCCGGTTAAGATGGTTGCTGCAACCGAGATTCCGAAAGCAGAGGCGCCGAAAAAAAACAAGCGGCAACGCGTCAAATACCTGGATCTCTGACAAGTCCAACAAGCCCGAAGGAGCAAGTAGCATGGCGAAAAAATCAGGCCGGCCGGTGGGCAGCAAGAACAGTCCGTACGCGGTGGTCGATCTGACGCCGGCGTTGTGCCCGCACTGCCACGCGTCGACGGATCGCGAATCCATCCGGATCGTCAAGGAGGCCGAACATCATGGCATGGCGCCCAACGGCCAGCCGCGGACGCATATCGTCTGGCGGCGTGTGCGGTGCCTGGGGTGCGAGGCGTACTTTATTGAGATGGAGCACCAACTGAGAACGGATTTTTGCGATTGGAGGGGCGCCCATGCTGGATGACAGGCAAGTGGCTGTGCAGGCGATCGTGCGGTACTTGGGGCGGGAGCGGCCGGCGGCGGAAGCGATCGTGCGCGGGTTGCTGCCCAGGGAGCTGGTCGAGCTGCGGATCGCGGCCGCCGGCGAGCTGCCGGGCGTGCTGCTGGCGGCCTTGATCTACCGGGCGCGACAGCGGGCGGCGGGGCAGATGCATGACCCGCATCTGGCGACCGCCTTTCGCCAGGCGGCGATCGCCGAGGCCAACGAGCATGACACGCACTTGCGCCGCTATGCGGCCTTCGCGGCGACCCACGCGCGTTCGCCGCGGCAAGAGACAGACAAGCCGGCCTATCCGGCGCCGGCCGAGGCGCGGAGCGCGGAGGAGTGGACGTGATCGTAATCCTGGGAGCGGGCGGGAAATTGGGGCACGCGTTGACGCGGCATTTCGGCTCGCGGGCTGTGCCGCTGACACATGCACAGCTCGATATCACCGACGCCGAGGCGGTCGAGCGCTGCCTCGCGAGCTTCAAGCCCGCGGTCGTGATCAATGCCGCGGCGTATACCGACGTGGACGGCGCGGAGACGGGCGACGGCGCGCAGCGCAACTGGGCGGTCAATGCCGCGGCGGTCCAGATCCTGGCCCGTGCCTGCAAGCGGCGCGAGGTCCTGCTGGCTCACGTCAGCACTGACTACGTGTTCGGCGCGGACGCGAATCGCACCGTCCCGTATCGGGACGGCGACGGGCCGGCGCCGCTGAGCGCATACGGGCGAGCCAAGTGGATGGGCGAGCAGCATGCCCGGCGTCACGGGCATTGTGTGATTCGCACCAGCGGCCTATTCGGCATCGGGCCACACCCGGATTTCCTCGGCCGCCTGATCCGGCTGGCCACGCACTGGCGGCCGACGCGTGTGGTCTACGATCGCTACTACTCGCCCACCTGCGTCGACGATCTGGCCTGGGCGATCGACTTCGTAATCGGGCAGCCCCTGTGCAGTCAGACCTATCACGTGGTCAGCGACGGGATCGCGACCCCCTTTGAATTTGCGCGCGAGGTCAGCCGGATCCTCGGCGTCGACACGCCGATCACGCCGGTGTCTGCCGAGCGGTATCACGCCGTCCCGCGCCCGCGCTACAGTGTCCTGGACTGCGATAGGTACCTTGCCGCCGGCGGTCCGCGACTGCCGACGTGGCAAGAATCGCTCCGGCGGACGCTCCTTCAGTGTCGTCACGACGGAGCGTGACGACTACTAAAAATCGGCTTTCCCGATTTCGGCCGAAATTTTGGGGCGACTTGACCTCGGCGCGGTGGGCCGGCCGGGCGTAATCTCCACGAGCACGGCCGAGGGGCGCGGATGGCAGGATGCCGGGAACGGAATCCCGCCGCGTCCGCTCGGCCAACATTCAGAGCGTGAAAGCGCGAGACGTGCCGGATAACGCCAGCAAGATTGCCGAAATCGAGACGATCCTGGAGAGCGGGGCGACCTACGTCCTGGTCGATGGCGTCGCCACGTCGTTGGATCATGCGTCACTGCGCAAGGAGTTGACGCGGCTCCGGGCCGAGGACGACGCCCAGCGCGGGCGGCGTCCGCGGGCGGCGTCGATCGATCTCTCCAATCTGTTTTGAATCGCTGGTCGCTGGTCGCTAAGTCGAAGAGTCGAAGAGCAGGATGCTTACGGCACTCATGAGTATCGCCGCCCTTACTTCCGCCTGCACCGCTTACGACGTGAGCGGCGGGGGCGTGACCGAGCTGGCGAGCACCGGCGTGGCTGCGAATACCTACGACGCCCTGAATCCCAAGGGGCGCCGCAAGGCGCCGACGTCGGTCACCATGTCCGAGGACCGGCATCTGAGCGAGCCGAGCCGGCGCAAGCTGATCGGCGGCGTCCGCGAGTTGCGACGCAATAGCTCGATCCTGGACTGGATGCTGCGGCGACACCTGGATTACGTCGCCACGCACACCTTCCAGAGCACCACCGGCGATGACAGTTGGGACGATGAAATCGAGGCGTGGATGCGCGAGGAGTCCGAGGCGGCCCGCTGTGACGTGCGCGGGATGCTGGACCTGCAGGAGTACGTCCGCATGGCCGAGGCCATGGCCGTGATCGACGGCGACTTGGGCACGCTGCTGGTCGACACCGACAGCGGGCGGCTGCAGGGGATCGAGGCGGACCGGATCCGCGACCCGATTGGCATGCTGTACGGCTACCAGGTCCAGCAGCCAGACCAGTGGTACAACGGGGTCCACGTGGACGCGAGCGGGCGGCCGATCGAGTACGGGATCGCCCGGCGCGTCGGCGGCTGGGCTACGGTCGAGTTCGAGCGGGCTGTGCCGGCCAGCAGCTTCCATCTGCACGCGTACCTGGGCCGCTTCGACCAGTACCGCGGAATCTCGCCGGTCGCCAGCGCGTACAACCAGCTCCGAGACATCTACGAGGCCGAGACGCTGGCCTTGGTCCAGACCAAGGTCGCGGGGCTGTTCGGGATGAAGATCACCCGCAACGCGGACCTGGCGATGGGCAAGATCAGCGGCGGTGAGGACGAGGACGGCAACGAGGACCGCAGTAGCTATACCGTGGACTTCGGCGCGGGGCCGGTGTTCTTGGACATGGAGCCGGGGGACGATGCCGCGTTCCTGGACAACAACAATCCCGGCGCGAACATGCAGGAGTTCTGGCGGTTCGTGACGTTGATCGCGTTGAAAAGCGTCGATTTGCCGTACGGGCTGTTTGACGAATCGGCGAACAACTTTTTCGGCAACAAGACGGCTTGGCTCGGCTACGACCGGGCCTGCGATCCGAAGCGGGCCCGGGTGCGGACGCTATTGAACGTGATCACGCGGTTCAAGTACGCGATCGCGATCCGGTCGGGCCGACTGAAGCCGCCGCGGTCGCAACGCGGGGAACTAGTCACGCTGGCCAGCCGGCCCTGGGTTTGGGTGCCGCGCAAGATGCCGTGGTGGCGGCCGCTGGAAGAGGTCACCGCATCGCTCAAGGCGATCGAAGGCGGATTGACCACGCCGCAACGGGTGTGCGCGGAGAGCGATCAGGGCGACTGGTACGAGAACGTGGATGAGATCGCACGGGCGATCGAGTACGCGAAGGGCAAGGGCGTGCCGCTGTCGTTCGTGGTCAGTCCCGAGTTAGCCAATCAAGTGACGGCCGCGCGCAAAAACGCGGAGAGCTGAGCTTCCTTTGTCGGGAGCTTTGTCGGGAGCTTTGTCGGGAGCGAGGATTCGACAAAGCTCGCGACAAAGCTCGCGACAAAGGAAGAAGAGAGGGACGTATGCCGACAATCAGAAAAGTACCGAGCCAAGCGTGCCAACTGCGGGCGGGTCCATTGGACCTGGCTGCCGGGGACGCGCCGCCGGTCGCCAAGATCCTGGCTCGCTCGGGCGAGGCGATCGACCACTGGTACTGGGGCAAGCTGTGCCACGACCTGGCCGGCATGGAGCTACTGAAGCCTCGCGTGCCGCTGGACTACTGCCACGACCCGGCCGAGATCATCGGCTTTGCCGAGGGCTGGGAAACCGAGTCCGGCAACCTGACGTGCAGCGGAACGCTCTTGACCGCCGAATCGCCACGGGCGGCCGAGGTGGCGGCGATGAGCCGCGCGGGCGTGCCCTACGAGGCGTCGATCAGTTTCCAGCCGCTGGCGATCGAAGAGCTGAGCGAGCGGCAGGTAGCCACCGTCAACGGCCGACAGGTCGAGGGCCCGGCGGCCATTGTGCGGCGGTGGCAACTGCGCGGCCTGGCCGTGTGTCCGCGCGGCGCGGACCCGAACACGCGTACCGAGCTGGCGGAGGCCGGCGAAATCGAAGTGACCATCCTTTCCAAGGAGACCGCTATGAGCGACCAGAACCAAGAGACCCCCGAACAAATCGCAGCGCGCGTGCAGACCGAGCTGACCGCCAGGCTGACTGACTACACCCAGCGCTTCGGTCCGCAAGGCCAGGCGTGGGCGCTGAGCAGCCGGCCGCTGGCCGAATGCTGCACGGACTTGGTGACCCAACTACGCGAGGCACACGGCCAGGAGTTGGCGGCCGCCAAGACGGCCCAGGACGCGGCAGCAGCCGAACTGCAGACCAAACTGACGGCGGCCGAGGCCCAGGCCGCGGAGCTGCAGGCGCGGCTGGCGGCGATCGGCGTGGGCGAAAAGACGCCGGTCAGCACCGCACCGGGCGAGGGCACCAGCCAGTTGACGGCGGCCGAGCAATCGCAACTGACGCCGGCCATGGCCAAGTTCGTGGGCGCCATGCGGGCCGGCAAGCGGGCGGCGATCGTGCTGCTGTGCGCCGGTCTGCTCTCGGCTCTCTGCTCTCCGCTCTTCGGCCAAGCCATGATGCCGCGGCCGGACCGCTTGCGACAAATCCCTACGCCGGCCACGTCCGATTTGTTGGGCGTGGTGCGCGGGACCACGCCCTACAAGATCACCGTCGAAGATTTTCTGCAGGCCGCGGACGCGGCCGGGGCGGCGGTGTCCGCCAAGGCGGCGGCGGCCGAAAGCGGCCTGGCGTTCCTGCACCAGACCGTCCTGACGTTCACGCTCACCGGCGCCAATGACCTGGACCTAGCCGACGGTGCGCACGGGACGGGCGTCAAGGTCTACGACTTCCCGGCCGGGCGGATCTTGATCTTGGGCGCGACGATCAACGCGAGCATTGCCCACAACGGCGCGTTCAACGCCTCGACGGCGGATACGTTCAGTTTTGGGGTGGGGACGGCCGTCGGCGCCGATGACGACGCGCTGACGAGTACCGAGGTGGACCTGATTCCCTCGCAGACGATGGACACGGACAGCGGTGCGACCTCGCCGCTGACGGCCGGCGCGGCCCTGGCGGCCTCGGCCCAGTTCGACGGGACCAGCACGGCCAAAGACGTGTATGTCAACGTGGCCTGTGCCGCGGCCAACAACAGCGGCGCGACGACCTACGCGGTCACCGGCACGCTGACGCTGACGTGGATCAATCTCGGAGATTACTGAGTGGTGGAGTTTTTAGCGCTTAGTGCTTAGAGCTTAGCACTAAGACCTAAGACCTAAGACCTAAGAACTTTTTGGGCAAAGGAGTGCATCGTGCCAAGCGGATTGCTGACGACCCTGGACCTGGTAAAAGGCCAGATGGCCGAGGGCTTGATCGAGGAAACTTTTCAGGCGTTCCCCGAGTTGTTCGGGCGGACGCGGATCGCGGGCCAGTGGGTCCAGATCCCCAACGTGGGCGCGGCCCGTGGTATCGACGGCGTGAGTTATCCCACGCTGGTGACCGTCGAGGATCCCACCGTCGCCTTCGTGAACGTCAACGAGGGTACGGACAGCAGCAAGGCCCGCCAGGAAGAGCGGACCACGGAGTGCTTCAATCTGAATCCGCGCTGGGGCGTGGGTCTGGTCGCGGCCAAGCGGGCCAAGCAGTCGCTGGACGTGATCATGGCCAACCAGGCCGGCCCGCACTTGCGCGCCGCCTGGCGGCAGACCTGCAAGTGCTTCTATTACGGCCGCAACGCGACCTTGGGCGACGCCAAAGGCTTCCCGGGCCTGCTGGCCGGCTACGACGCGACGAATATGGCGGTCGATGCCGGCGGCACCACGGATAGCGTGGCCTCGTCTGCGTGGCTGGTGGCCTGGGGGCCCGAGTTTCTCCAGTGGGTCTGGGGCAACAACGTCCAGTTCGACGTGAGCGAGATCAGCGAGCGGTCGACGACGGACGCCAACGGCAACGAGTTCACGAAGTACCACCAGGAGCTGGTCTGCTTGCCGGGGTTGCAATTCTTGAGCACCCAGCACGCGGTCCGCATCAAGAAGCTGACCACGGACAGCGGCAAGGGACTGACGGACGCCCTGGTGGCCTCGGCCCTGAGCAAGTTTCCGGTGGGCGTGTGGCCGGACGTGCTGCTGTGCAGCCGCCGGTCGCTGTACCAGCTCCAAGCGGCCCGGACGGCGACCAACGCGACGGGCGCCCCAGCCCCAATTCCGACCGAGTCGCACGGGATCCCGATTGCGGTCACGGACAGCATTGTGAACACGGAAACCCTAGCCCTGTAGTCAGGCAAGTCCGACGGGTCCGACGGGTCCGACAGGTCAGACAGGTCAGACAAGCCAAGCTCAAGGAGGAGCAATTCAATGAACGGACGCATTTGGAAATTGATGGCGATCGCCGCAATGGCGATCGTCGGGACGTATCTGTGCGGCGAGTGGGGCCTGTTGGCCCTGGGCATGGCCCTGCCGCTGGTCAAGGACGAGCTGCTGTCGGTGACCAAGGAGCTGCCCAACGGGGCGGCGACGACGGTCAGCGACGGGATCGACTTGGGGCTCAGTACGCAGGCGACTTTCTGCTGCGGTGAGGTGCTGATCGAGGCGCCGGCCTTGGCGACGGCGGACCTGGGCGACGCGGCCACGATCAAATACGAGGTGTACCACGCGGCCAGCTCGGACTTTTCGGACGAGGCATCGCTGTACGGCACGCCGCAACTGACGCAGACCGGAGCCGGCGGGGCCGGGGCGGCCGCCGCGACCAAGCGCGTGGCCCTGCCGACCAACGTCAGCCGGCACATCCGCGTCAAGGCGACGAATTCGGCAGCCGGGGATGCCAGCGACAAATCGTTCACCGTGTCGTTGGTGTTCTGACGCCCTTTCCCTTTGTCGCGAGCTTTGTCGCGAGCTTTGTCGGCGGCGGCTCGCGACAGGGCTCAGCTTCGACAAAGCTCGCGACAAAGCTCGC
>CAYMXT010000078.1:0-6581 GCA_964394415.1 uncultured Planctomycetales bacterium | reverse complement strand
GTGGTTTTTTGGGCGGGGGCTGGTGTCTGTGTTCTGTCACGAACTTTCTCGCGACAAAGCTCGCGACAAAGATGTGTGATGACGATGGACCCACAACAGATTTCCGCCATGGCGCCTGTGCTGCAGTACGGCTTTGCCGGCGTCTGCCTGGTCCTGATCGGGCTGGTGTGGTGGATGGTCGCGCGGCTCTTGCGGGTCCTGACGGGCAATACCCATGCCCTGCAGGGCCTGACGGGATTGGTTGAGACAGTCAAGGAAACCTCGCAAGACGTACGGGACCGGTTGCTGCAATGGGACTGCCCGTTTCGCAGCAACGAGGCGTGCCAAGCGCCGGAGAAACCACGATGAGCGGCCAGGATCGGGCGGTGACGGCCGGCCTGACTGCCGCGCGGCGGGTGGCTGGCCAGGCGATCGTGTACGGCCGTGGAGATACAGAGATCGAGATCACGGCCATCAAGGGCCGGCATCCGATCCAACAGATTACCGACGAAACAGTCTACGGTTCCGGGGAACTGACGGATTGGATCTTCCCCGCGGCCGACTTGGGCGCGCTGGGCCTGCCGGCGCGCGGGGATTACGTGGAGTACGCCGGCGCGCGGTTCGACGTAGTCAGCCAACCGGGCTTGGATTGCTACAGCTACAGCGATCCCGGCCGGACCTGGCTCCGCGTCCACACGCTGCGCACCGAGTGAGAGTCGCTAAGTCGGCTAAGTCGCTAAGTCGCTAAGTCGGAAGACAGAGACTCAGAGACTCAGAGGCTCAGAGACTCAGACTGACTTAGGGACTTAGAGACTTAGGGACTTAGGACTTGCCCTCGACTTCGATCGATTATGACCTGGCAGAGGCGTTGACCACGCAACTGGCGGCGCTGTTGGCGCCCACGCCGGTCGAGGCGACGGCGGATCCGACCGTGCGGCGCGAGGCGATTACGGCCCTGGCGGTGCGCGTCATTCCGGCGGCGTACACGCAGCGGGAGTCCGAGTGGCGGGATGTCAATGATGAGGAGCGACGGGTACACGTGTCGATCGTCGGACCGGCCGAGGCGATCGACTTGGCCAGCGTCAAGGCGGGCCTGATCCTGGCGGACCAGGTCAAGGCGCTCTGGGCGGAGGGCGGGCCGCTCCGGAACCTGGTGCTTGTCGGCCACACCTGGAAAGGACCGCTCAAGCAAGACCCGCTGTATCGGCAGGACGTGCTGTTGCAGAGCAACCTGTTCGTCGCCACCGTGCAGGCGACGTACTACAAAACGTACTAGGATTTTTGATTTTTGAGTTGCGATTTGCGATTGGAGGGAAGTTGTCATGACCATCGCCGTGGGAACGCCGACCGGGCTGCAGACCAAGCTGTATTACAACTCCGGCACGCATGCGACGCCGGTGTGGGTCGAGATCACGCGGACCAAGGGCGAAAAATTGCCGCGGTCCAAGAAAGAGATCTCGTGGGAAGATCGCGGGTCCGCCAACGAGAAAACGAAGGGCGGACACTTCCAGCTCGCCATCAGCTTCAACTATCGCCACGTCCGCGGGGCCGCGGATACGGTCCGGGCCGCACTGCTGGCCAGCCTGGTCAACGGGACGGCGATCGAGCTGCTGTCGATTGACGCGGCCGTGACCGAAAGCGGCGCGGTCGGTTTCCGCGCGTACTACGAGGTCATGAAGATGGACAAGACCGCCGAGACCGGCGAGGCCGTGATCTACGACGTCGAGGCCAAGCACACCGAGTTCTACGAAGCCGGCTCGATCGTCGAACCGGATGACTACACGGTGTCGTAGTGTAGGTGGGTCTCTCCGAGACCCACACTTTCGCACTTTCCGGTCTCGGAGAGACCGGACTACACAGGAGCGGACATGGACGCAGTGCAGAGGCGGCGGCTGGGGAAACTGGCCGAAATCCACCAGGGGCACGATCGGCCAATCGCGATCGACGCCGGGGACCTGCTTGCCCTGGTCCGCGAGAGCGGTACTGACGAGCCAGGCCTGGCCAAGGCGGCCGCCGAACTGGCGGACCATCGCGGCAATGTATTCGTGCCGGCCAGCCTAATCCTGCCGCTGATCGTGGATTCGGACACGTCGGACGTCTTTGAGGAGGCCCCGCATGCGTAAGTTCACCGATGCCACCGGACACGATTGGATCCTCGAGGCGACGCGGGATAGCCTGCGGCGCGTCAAGGACCTGGCCGGCGTGGATCTGCTGACCGGCGAGGGCTTGGCCCGCGTCACGGATTCGACCGACTTGTGGACGCTGTTGGAGCTGTGGCCGGAAGTGCTGCATGCACTGTGCCTGCCGCAGTGCCAGGGGGCGAACGTGAGCGCGGAGGGGTTCGCGCAGATCCTGCTGGCCGAACACGAGCGGCCTGATGCGCCGCCCACGTTCGACGCGGCGATCACAGCGGCCTTGGAGGAGATCGGGAGTTTTTTCCGCCGCCTCGGCCGCCGGACAGCGGCCACGGCGATCGAGCAGATTGTCCAGACGCGGACGATCAAGGAGACGGAGCTGTCGCGCCGAGCGACCGGAGCGATTCAAGCCGCGATCGACCGCGAGCTGGAAGCGACCGTCCAGAGCCTGGAGACGGACCTGAACCAGTCGCAAATCAGTCCCCCTGGGACTTGATCGACCAACTGGCGGGCCTGGTCGGCGTCGATCCGGGCCCGCTGACCTTACGCCGGCTGCTGCAGATGGCCGAGGGCCTGCAGCAAGCCTGGTGGGACCACGACGCCTGGGTCTGCCACGTGATCGCGAACGTCCAGCGTGATCCGGACACGGCGCCGATTTTGCCCGCCCAACTGAACCCGCTGCTAATGCACGCGGCCGAACAGTGCGGCGGCGGCATCGAGTTAGACCCAATCACGATTCGAGCGATCGCCAAAGGGTTGCGGGAGCGGAAACGAAGTTAGAAGCTATGTCCGCCGGCACACTGAATATTACCGCTGAGCAAGGCGCAACCTGGTCGCTGACGCTGACCTGGAAAATTGACGGGGCCCCCGTGGATCTCACCGGCTACTCAGCCCGGATGCAGGTCCGCCGGACGCATGCCGCGGCGGATGCCATTCTGAGCCTCACTAGCGACGACGGGATTACATTGGGCGGCGAGGCTGGCACGATCACACTGACTGCCACAGCGGCCGCGATGGCGGCGATCACTGCCCGGGCGTATGTCTATGACCTGGAACTGGTGTCGCCGGACGGCACCGTAACGCGACTGGTCGAGGGCACGTGGTACCACCGGCCGGAGGTGACCCGATGACCAGCGTCGTAACGGTCAACGTGCCTCAGACCACGGTCGCCGTCGAGGACCCGGCCACGCTGGTCGAGGTCACGCAGGTGGAGGTCGAGGTCACGGTCGGCACGACGGGCCCGCAAGGACCGCCAGGTCCGGCGGCTCCCGAAGCCGATCAGACCTGGACAGCCGCCGCATCCGTCGGCGGCCACAAGGCCGTGCGGACGGACGCGGCCGGCCAGCTTCGGTACGCGTCCTCGGCGGATCCGGCCGGCCTGGACGCGACGATCGGCGTCACGACCGGGGCGATTGCTGCGGGCGATAGCGGCCCCGTGCGGACCCGAGGCACGCTGACCCACGCCGGCTGGACCTGGACGCCGGCGGCACCGATCTACGTGGGCGTGGACGGTGCGTTGACGCACACGCCGCCGGCCACGGGTGCGGTGTTGCAAATCGCCGTCGCCCGCACGGCGACGGAGATCTTTATCGCGATTCAGACGCCGATCCGGCGTTGATGCAGGACGGTTAGGAGAACACACGCATGGCGAACAAGTACATCGGACTCAGTAGCGGACGCTTGGCGGAAACCGAGGGCCTGGTGCAAAGCGCTGGAGCCGGCGACGCGGGGAAAATCCCAGCGCTGGACGCGGGCGGCAAGCTGGACACGACCCTGATGCCGACCGGCGTGGGCGCGGACACCGCCACCATCGCCGCGTCAGAAAACCTGGCCGCGGGCGATCTGGTGAACGTCTGGAACGACGCCGGCACGCCCAAGGTACGCAAGGCCGATGCCGACGATCCCGCCAAGGTCGCCAATGGCTTTGTGCTTTCCAGTGTGACCTCGCCAGCCAATGCGACGGTGTATTTCGCCGGCAACAACAATCAGCTCAGCGGCATGACCCCCGGCGCCCGGCAGTACCTCAGCGGTACCGCCGGCGCGCGGACCGAAACGCCGCCCACCGGCACGGGCAAGATTGTCCAATGCGTGGGCACGGCCCGCTCGGCAACCGAATTGACCTTCCAGCCGGCCGAGCCCGTGACGCTGGCCTAATCCTCATTCAGGAACCGAGACCATGATTTCGACCCAACATACCGACCGCCGCGAAGCGCTACGGGCACTTGCCCAGCGGCGCCCGGATATCGCCGCCCGGCTGCAACAGGCCGTCGCCGCCCTGCTGGGTGCACGCAGTTCGCTATTGGAAGAGATCCAACGTCGAGCCGTCTTCCTGAGTGACATTGACCAGGCCCTCGCTGAGGACCCGGACAACGCGGCGCTCGCGGCGGTCGCGGCCGAAAAGACGATCCTGCTGCGCGAACTCCAGGACCTCAAGGCGCTGCTGGACCGTGGCGAGGCCGCGCTCCGAGCCGACCCCGAATGGAACGCTCTCCTGAATAAGGTCGCGTAGTATGGCCGAACGCCGCCCCCTCTGCCTCGTCTCCGGGCTGCTCAAGCAGTTGCCCAGCGGCGACACGCTGCCGGTCCAGTCCAACAGCTACCCGCTGCGCTGGACCTGTTGGCACGATGAGGCGACGATTATCGCGGGCAACCCGTTCACGACTTCTTTGAGCGGCTCTCAGCTTTACGGGTACATCTATCAGAGCGCGCCGGCCAACGGAGATAGCTTTTCCCACAGCCTATGCCTGATGGCCGGGAGCTACGTGTTTTCCGTGCTGGGCGTGACAGCATCCAGCTACGGAAAAATTGATTGGAAACTGGACGGTACGACGATCGTCAGCGGCCAGGACTGGTTTTCCGGCGGGCTGGTGTACAACGCAGTCCAGACCGCCACGGTCACCGTATCCGGAGACGGCTATCACCAATTGGTCGGCGTCGTCAACGGCAAGCACGCATCCTCAACGAACTACTACGTCCCACTGACCAAGTATTGGTTTAAGCTCGCCACTGACCCCGCACGCTCTTAACGGTAATGGCCTGAACATGCTGATACTGGACGCACGCGTGAAAGATCTGTTTTTCGACCGGCGAGCGGTGAAAGACGCCGTCCGGCGTGGCACGCGCAAGGCGCTGTCCAAGGCCGGGGCGTACGTGCGCAAGCGGGCCAAGTCGCGATTGCGGCGGCGCAAGCGCACCAGCGAGCCGGGCGAGTCGCCGTCGATCCACAGCCGCGATGAGACGCGGACACTCAAGCGGATCCTGTTCGCCTTCGAGCCGGCGACTGAGGGCGTGGTAGTCGGCCCAGTGGGCCTGGGGACTCAGCGGCCGACCGTGCCCGAGCTGATGGAGGGCGGCGGCTCGCAAGTGATCGTCGAGGCTTCGCCGTGGAAGTCGGGTGACAAGTGGATCCCGATCGGCCGGCGCGTCCCGCGTTGGGCCCAGCGGGTCCGCCGCCGTCGCGCCACGTACGAGCCGCGCCCCTTCATGGGCCCGGCCCTGGAAGAGGAGATTGCCGCCGGGACGATCCCGGCCCAGTTCGCCGATGTAATCGTCGGCTAAGGGATTTTTGATTTTTGATTTGCAATTTGCGATTGGACAGAGCGGACACGGATGTCGAGCGAAGTTCGAGCAGGTCGCGCGTTTGTCGAAATTTTGGCACGGGATCGGGTGTCCGGGGCGATTCCGCGCATGCTGGGCAAACTGCGGGCGTTTTCGAACGTGTTCGCGGCCGGCGGGGCCGCCTTATTCGGCGGCGCGGCAGGGATGGTCGCGCCGCTGATCCATGCGGTTGTGACGTTCGCGAAGACCGGCGCGGCCCTGGACGACATGCATCAGCGCACCGGCATGTCGGTCGAGATGCTCTCTGAATTGGGCTACGCGGCGGAACAGAGCGGGACCTCACTGGCCACGGTCGAGGCGGGAAGCAAGAAGCTGGCCAAAACGATCACTGACGCGGCGGACGGCAGCCAGTCGGCCCGTGACACGTTCGGCCAACTCGGCTTATCATGGTCCGATCTCGCCGCCATGTCGCCAGATGCCCAGTTCGAAGCGATCGCCGATGGCTTGGACGGCATCAGCGACCCGGCCCGCCGAGCGGCCCTAGCTCAAGAGATCCTCGGCCGGAGTGGCACAGAGTTGATTCCCCTGCTGGCTGACCTGCGGCAACTGCGTGAGGAGGCGCGTCGAGCGGGCGTGACGATGGACGCCGAGACGGCGCGTAAGGCCGGCATCCTGGACGATGCGCTCGCCGAACTGCATCGCGTGTCAAAGCAGACGTGGATCGAGATCGGGTCTGGGCTGGCACCTATGGCCCTCACGGTCGCGAAGACACTCAGTAAGTTACTGGTCCCGGTCAGTGCCTTTATCGAGCGTCACCAGGACTTGCTGGTCATCGCCGCGCCCGTGGCGGCCGCCGTCGCCGGAATGGGCGTCGCACTGCTGGGGATCGCCGGCACGTTGCGACTGGCC
>CAYMXT010000077.1:16600-17180 GCA_964394415.1 uncultured Planctomycetales bacterium | reverse complement strand
CAACGACCGTGGAGCACAGACGATCCGTCTGTGCCCTGGCGGGGACCGCAAATCCCGGCGCACCGTGAATCGCGACCTGGCGATCATCGCGTACCGCGAGGGCCTTGACGCGGTGATCGGCGGCTACTGCCGCACGAGCGACAGCGGTCCGTTGTCGAGCGAGACCGTGACGAAGCCAAGCCGGAATTCCGTACCGGACTGCCCCGTGATCTCCGTCTGCTCCGCGTTCAATTCGCCGATGAACGTCAGGCCGTTGCCGAAGAAATTGCTTTCGATGCGCACGCTGTCCCCGGCGACCTCCGTCTCGTACTGCGGCCGTTCGTTGGTGATCGTGGCGTTGCTGCCGATCTTGTAGGTGATCGTCACGAGTTCGCCGCGGTCGTCGAACGTCAGATACGTCTCCGTCAGTTGCGTCGTTTGCGAGGTCACCAGCTTCCACGTGCCCGCGAGAACGGCCTCCGGCGGCGGGGACGTATCCCACGCCGGGCAGCCGCCCAGCCCCAGCCCCGCCGCCACGAGTAGCGCAAGGCCCGCAACCAGCTTACGTTGTGTCCATTCCGCGCTCACGTGGCTACTCCTT